>NZ_CP043473.1:0-305698 GCF_008275125.1 Chromobacterium paludis | reverse complement strand
CAAGGGCATCCGCGGCTGGACCTCGGTCGGCCAGTACAAGGACGAACGCGCGCAGGCCGAAGCCAAGTACCAGCCGCTGTACGACAAGTACCTGAAGCAGGATCTGAAGACGGTAGCGGCCGACCCGCAGGCTCAGGAAATGGGCAAACGCCTGTTCCAGACCTACTGCGTGCAGTGCCACGGCGCGGACGCGCGCGGCGCCAAGGGCTTCCCCAATCTGGTGAACCATGACTGGCTGTACGGCGGCGAGGCCGACACCATCAAGACCACCATCCTGAACGGCCGCCACGGCCAGATGCCGGCCTGGGGCGCGGTGCTGGGCGAGGAGAAAGTCAAGGACGTGGCCAACTACGTGTTGTCGATCTCGGTCCACAAGAAGAAGTTCGATGCCGATCGCGCCTCTCGCGGCAAGGAGACCTTCTCCACGTTGTGCGCCGCCTGTCACGGCCCGGATGGCAAGGGCAACCAGCAACTGGGCGCGCCCAACCTGACCCACCCGTCTGGCAACTGGCTGTATGGCGGCACCGAGAAGACCATCATCGAAACCGTAACCAACGGCCGCAACAACCAGATGCCGGCCTGGAAAGACTTCCTGGGCGAAGGCAAGGTCCACCTGCTGGCCGCCTACGTCTGGAGTCTGTCCAACAACCCCAAAGCCCCGCAATAAGCCTGGCTGCGCCGCCTGCTCCCGCAGGCGGCGTTTTTCCTCCCCACCCCAGAGGCCTTGGCCCAGCTCATCGCCAGGTGAGTTCGGCCAAGCCCTCTCCAGGAAAACAACATGTCAGAGTCTCTGAAGAAAATCCCGGTCAAGGTTGAGGCCGCCGCCAAGGACGGCGCCACCGTCGAGCTGTACGAAGCCCAGAAGAAAGTCTACCCACGCGCGGTCAAGGGCACTTTCAACAACTTCCGCGTGCTGTTCGTGCTCGGCACCCAGCTGCTTTACCTGGGTCTGCCCTGGCTGCAGTGGAACGGACGCCAGGCCGTGTTTTTCGATCTGGTGGGCCGCAAGTTCTACCTGTTCGGCTTCACCGTGTGGCCCCAAGACTTCGTCTACCTGGCCGCCTTGCTGATGTGCTGCGCTTTCGGCCTGTTCACCTGGACCACCATCGCCGGCCGGCTATGGTGCGGCTACTCCTGTCCGCAAACGGTGTACACCGAAATCATGCTGTGGATAGAGCAATGGGTGGAGGGCGACCGCAACAAGCGCATGAAACTGGACGCCGCGCCGATGAGCGCCAGGAAGTTCCGGCTCAAGTTCAGCAAGCACGCCATCATGCTCGCCTTCTCGCTGTGGACCGGTTTCACGCTGGTGGGCTACTTCACGCCGATACGCAGCCTGGTGGCCGCCATCCCCTCCTTCAGCTACGGGCCGTGGGAAACCTTCTGGATGTTCTTCTACGGCGGCTTCACCTATTTGTTCGCCGGCTTCATGCGCGAGCAGGTGTGCAAATACATGTGCCCGTATGCCCGCTTCCAGAGCGTGATGTTCGACGCCGACACACTGATCATCTCCTACGACGAAGTCCGCGGCGAGCCGCGCGGCTCGCGCAAGAAGGGTGCGGACCCGAAAGAGCAGGGCCTGGGGGACTGCATCAACTGCAGCATCTGCGTGCAGGTGTGCCCGGTGGGCATAGACATTCGCAACGGCTTGCAATACGAATGCATAGGCTGCGCCGCCTGCATCGACGCCTGCGACGAAGTCATGGACAAGATGAACTATCCACGCGGCCTGATACGCTACACCACGGAAAACGCGCTGGAAGGCAAATACCCGGAAAAAGCCATCCCGTCGCGCCTGAAACGGCCGCGCGTAGTGCTGTACAGCCTGGTGCTGGCCATCGTGTTCAGCGCCGCCGTCACCTCCATCATTCTGCGCAAACCCTTCAAGGTGGACGTGATCCGCGACCGCGCCTCGCTGGTGCGCGAGACCGAAGAGGGCTGGCTGGAAAACACCTACATCATCAAGATCATCAACACCACGGAACAAAACCAGCGCTTCGCCATCACCGCCACGGGGCTGCCCGACATCAAGGCCAAAGCGGAACAACCGGAAATCGACGTGCGCGCCACGGAGACTGAATCGGTCACCGTGCATGTGCAGGCGGACCCGCAGTACGCGACCAAGGGCAGCCATGAAATCCACTTCGTGATCCAGTCGCTGAACCACCCCGGCCTGAGGGTGGAAGAAAAATCCAGTTTCATTGGAGAGTAAACGCATGCAACACACCACCCACCACCCGCCCCGTCCCTGGCACAAGGAACCCTGGCCCTGGATACTGTTCGGCATCCCGCTGGTTTCGGTCATCGTCGGCATCTGCTACCTGAACGTCGCCATCAAGACCGACGACGGCCTGGTCACCGACGACTATTACAAGAAGGGCAAGGCCATCAATATGGAACTGCGCCGCGACAAGGTGGCGGCGCAGATGGGCCTGTCCGGCCAACTGATGTTTGGCGCCGACGGCCGCAGCCTGCGCCTGATCACCACCAGCAAGGTCAAACTGCCCGACACCCTGTCCGTGCGCATGGTGCACCCGGCCCAGGACGACTTCGACCAAAGCGTGGAAATGACCCTGGCTGGCCCCAATCTATACCAGGGCGTCCTGGCCAAACCGCTGGTCACCGCCAATCACTGGTATGTGCAGCTGGAGGACCACGACAAGATATGGCGCATCGTCGGCGAATGGAAAACCGCCGAGGGGCCGATGGTGAAGCTGGGCCAGCCCCATCTGGAGCCGGCGGACCACTAAACCGCGCTTCACCCAAAACCAAAACGGCCCGCGATGCGGGCTGTTTCGCTTGCCTGGAGGAAGAGCCTCCTCGCCGTCATCAACCTTGTCTGCGCCAGCTCTACCGCCCTCAGCTCACCTCTCTCACTCGGCTGCAGCAACACAACGCTCCGGCGCCCAATTGCCAAGCCGCCGTCGCCAACATCAACCCGCGCAGCGGCATGCCCGCCGACAACAGGCCGCCCAGGATCAGCGCCAGCGGCATCAGCAGTTTGAACAGCGATCCCGTCAGGCCGGACACGCGGCCAATCAGCTCCACCGGCGTCGCCTCTTGCCGATAGCTCCAGATGCCGACATTGCCGCACACCACCACGAAGCTTTGCAGCGCCATCGCCAATGCCAGCCAAGGCAGCGCCGTCAACGTGGCCTGCGCCGCCATGCCCGCCGCCTCCAGCAGCAAGGCCAGGCAGATCATTCGCCCCAAGCCCAGCGCCCTCCTCACCCGCGCCACGGCCAGGCCGGCCAGGATGCCGCCGCCCCCGGCGCAGCCGAACAGCAAGCCCAGCTCGCCCGGCGACAGGCCCAGCTGATCTCGCGCGCGGAACAGGAATAACACCTCGGCCACGCCGGCCGCGCCATTGGCCAAGACCACCACCCAGCTCAGCTGCCACAAGGCGGCGTTGCCGCGCAGCGCGCGCCATCCTTCGGCCAGTTCGCTCAGGAAGCGGCGCTCGCCCGACTCGCGCGGCGCTGTCCGGGGCACACGCGCCATCAGGACGGACGACAATAAAAACATCAGCGCCGGCACGCCCAAACTCCATTGCGGGCTAGCCCAGGCGATCAGCAAGCCGGACAGCATCGGTCCGCTGACGGCGAACACATCGGACAATGTGCCCAGGTAGCCGTTAGCCTGCACCAGCTGCGCCGGCGGCACGCTCACCTTGATCAAGGCCATGCGGCAGATGGCCATCACGTAGTTGCACAACATCACGCAAAAGGTCAGCGGATAGAACAGCCACCACCCCATCCGCCCTTGCGCCAAGGCCAGCGCGCCCCCGCCCAGCAACGCCGCCATCACCAATAGCGAGCGCTGCGCCCAGCTGCGGCGGCACACCCGGTCCACCCACACGCCGATGAAGGCCGCCAGCAATAGATTGGGCAGGAACTCCACCGCGCGCAGATTGCTCATCGCCGCCAGCGAATGCGTCAGCTCGTACAGGATCAAGGGCAAGGCCAGCTGGTAAATCTGGCCGCCCAGCGCCAGCAGCGCGGTGGAGGCGAACAGGCTGGAAAACACCGGCTGGCGCCAAAGCGAAATGGGAGGGGTGACGGCGGACATGCGCGCTCCATGACAATTGACAGAGCCGGCAGTATCCGGCACAAAAGCGGAGACAAAAACGGATCAAATTCAGCCGACAGCTCCCCTTTTATGCGCACGCTCCAGCATTATCAGCGCCTGCACCGCGCCCTTCCCGATCACGACGGCCCCATCCGCCTGGCCGATATCGCCGGCGCGCTGTGCTGCGCGCCGCGCCACGCCCGCGAAATCCTGAAGAAAATGGAGGCGCGAGGCTGGCTGCGCTGGCAGCCCGGCCTGGGCCGCGGCCATCCATCGCATCTGCGGCTGCTGGCTCCGCCCTCGGAGCTGCAGGCCGACGCGCTGCGCCGGCTGCTGGACACGGGCGACATCGAACAGGCGACGCGCATTTTGCCGCCGGACGCGCGGCGGCAGCTGGCCGCCTTGCTGCCAGCCTATCTTGGCGCGCCGCCAGCCCAGCCGCAAACGCTGCGCCTGCCCTTCTACCGGCCGCTGCATAGCCTGGACCCGGTCCAGATCAACCGTCGCACCGAATGCCACCTGATCCGCCAGATATTCGACGGCCTCACCCGCTACGACCGCGCCAAGGGGGAGATCGTCTCAGCCCTGGCCCACCATTGGTCGCATGACGCGGAGTGGCGCAACTGGCGCTTCCACCTGCGGCCCGGCGTGCTGTTCCATCATGGCCGCGCGCTGAATGGCGAAGACGTCCGCCAAACCCTGCTGCGGCTGCGCGACGAAGCCGGTCCGCACCAGGGCCTGCTGCCGCATCTGCAATCCGTCAATCTGCCCGCGCCGTTGACCGTGGACATCGCGCTCTCCCGGCCCGACACGCTGCTGCCGCGGCGGCTGGCCGACAGCGCCGCCTCCATTCTGCCGCGCGACCGCTGGCCGGACGCTGCGGCTTATCACCTACCAGCTCGCGTCCCATGTCGATCTGGCGGAAGCGACGGCGCGGCGTCTGCGCGCGGCAGGCTGCCGCATCGAACTGACGGTGCTGCCCTATCCAGACTTCGCCCGTTACGACTGGCTGGAGAAGGCCGATTTGCTGCTGACCGGAGAAGTGATGGGCGACGACGTGGACTTCAACGTCTGCCAATGGCTGAGCCAGGACGCGGGATTTCACCGTTGGCTGGAAGCGGAGCCGCGGCGCAAAATGCGCCAGGCGGCAGAGGCGCTGGCGCGGGAGCCCGATGCCGGACGGCGCTGGCAGCGCTACGAAGCGCTGGCCCGCCGGCTGGTGGAAGAGGCTAGCCTGATCCCGCTGCGCCATTACTGGCAAATGCTGGAATACTCGCCCCAGGTGCGCGGCGTCAGCTTGGCGCAATGCGGCTGGATGGATTTCGACCAGATCTGGCTGGCGCCGGAGTAAGCCGCGCGCACCTGCGCGGCGACACCCCAGCCCCCAAGCAGGCGGCGCGCGCCTCCCATTGGGGCTTTTTCAGATCGCGGATTCCGCGTGGTAACGCAACCAATAGGCTTCACGGCAAGCGTTGTCGAAGCTCTTGCGCGCGGGCTCGATGCCCGGCGACGCTCCCAGCTCCAGCACCTCGTAGGTGATCCAGCATTCGGAGCAGGCCAGCTCGCTAGGGTAATCGTCCACCTCGATGCCGCGGCGGACAACCACGCCGTTGTCGAAACGGTAATCGCGCTGCCGCAAGGTCACCTCGCAATCGGCCTCGCGCCAGCTCTCGTTCCGCTCCTCGCGGCCGACGATGCGCTCCGCGCCGGCCCCGCCCATGATGGCGCGGGCATAGGCGGCCAGCGACTCCATGCCATCCTCCCTCATGCCTGTTCCTTGCGTATGTCCGCCAACAGCGGACGCGCCAGCCGACGATAGTCTTCACTATACAGAACCATGGGCGCGTCCAGCCTGCCCGCGTTGAACGCGATTTCGCCATAACGGGCCAGCAGCTGCGGGTCCACCACCAGCCGGATGGACGGATGGAAGCTGAATGGCGGAATGGAGCCGATCACGCAGCCGGTGGCGGCCTCAGCATCGGCCGCGTCCGCCAGCCCGACCTTGCGCGCGCCGACAGCGGCAGCCACCTTGGCGAAATCCACCCGCTCGTCGCCGGGCAGCACCGCCAGCACGAACAAGCCCGCCTCATCCGCCACCCGGCACAGCATGGCCTTGGCGCCCTGCCCACCTCGGTGCCGCGAATCTCGGCCACCTTGTGCGAATTGCCCTCGGATGGATGCTCTATCACCCGAAAGCGGGCATGGCCCGCCTCCAGCCATTGCCTCAAATGCTCGCACATCGGGACTTCCAATCCTGGCCATGCTAAACATTTTTGCCAGATTGGGGTAGCCTGTCAGGAAACAAAATCAGGAATGCTAGCCATCGAAGATGTCATTCATCGAATCGAATAGCAAATCGACCTTCTGCCGGATATTACGCAGCGGGTGATTCACTTGAATACGATCTTGCAGCTGAACGTAGCAAAACAGGTCGTTTAGTCAGATGCCTCTCATCAAATGCTTCCACCCACCCGCGCTGCACGATTAAAAATTAAATAGGCAAGAAAACCAAGGCATTTGCATAACCAGCACTTGTCCCTGTCCATCTAGCAGTCATTGCTGCCATAATGATACTGTCTCCCAAAGCAACCAAACCATGCTCTGACAAGTTTGCATAATTTTGAGACCATACTCCATATGACTTTATCAGCCCACCATTTTTATTGTGCAACCATAGAGTCTCTCCCAAAGAGCCAGAATTAGCTCCACAAAGCACTCTACCATCAGTCAAAACCAATACATCAATTGGGTATGAATCTCCTCCCGGCAGCTGACCAACATAGTCCAGACTAACAGGATCAACCTTCAAACACCTGTATGGCGAACCTGAAGCTGTATACAAACTGGCTCCATCTCCGCTTACAGAAATACTCTTGCCATTCGAAGAATTCCCCCAATCCCAGTGACCTGGCTTGATTGAAACAAGCAGAGAACCAGAGGCAATTTCTGAGTAATCTACGTTATAACCCGCCATTGAGGCTGGACTCATCCCAGTATCAATGGAATAAACACTTCTACCATCATCTGTCGCGGTAAGCGTATACCCCTGAATTCCTGTTGCCGCAAAACTTTTCCCAGCCTTGTAAGCCGTGCCATCTCCAAGCAAAACTAGCTCAACGCCGTTAGGTCGAATTGCTAACAAAGGAGTGCTATCACTTACTGCATTGATCAAATTCCAACTATTGGTTTTTTTCAGCGCGGTGAGGTCAACCACAGCCATAGCTCGATTAACTGTATCCAAAACATATAAATAGTCACCATTAGGAGAGACTGTCATTTCTCCGGTTGCCGCAACCACACCTGGAATAACTGCAACTTGAGTTGCGCTATAGGCATTGAATACCAATACGCTGCCATCAACCCCACCGACATAAACCAATGGTCGAATAGGATCTGCGACCATATGCTTGTAATTTCCATTGAGTGTGACACTATTGCTTAGTGATTGGCTATCTCGCCATACAGCGACACGCACAACCGCTGGACTAATATCCACAGCATCCGCGCTAATGGTTACATTAGCGTAGCTGATCTGCCCCATCGGCAATTGGGAATCATCCGCCTGCAGCTGTAAAGTAGAACCACTACTCGTCTGTCCGCTGGCAGTCACTTTTAGCCAGGATGCATCGGAACTAGCAGTCCAATTCAAAACGCCGCCAAAGTTGTCCTTGATGGTCAGCGTCTTGCTCAACACCTTGCCAGCCGGCGTGCTGGAGAAAGCCACGCCCCATTTCGATGGCAACAAGCGGCGCTGGTCGCGGTTGATCGTCACCGGCACGGTGCCCTCCACCGTGTCGCCGTTGATCTGCGAGGACAATTTCAAGGCGTCAGTCGTCGTGCCCACTTTGGCCTGCGAGAAATCACTGCTCAATTGCAAAGCCTGCATCGCGACTTGGCTGACATTGCCGCCAGCAGCGTTCGTCTTCAACCATGCCGGCTGCGAAGCGACTCTCCAAGGCCAGGACTTGTTGCCGGTATTCAGCGCGAACTGCAGGTTCTGCGGCGTGATCGGATCGCGGCCCTTGTCGCCGCCCAGCACAATGCCCTGGGTCGGCAAGGTAAAGCTGGCTTTGCTCAAAGCCAGCGAAGCTGCGATGTCCTTGCTGTCGATAGCATCCGCGTTCAAGTGCAGCGTGCCGCTGTAATTGCCGCTGGCCAAGGCGCCGCGGCTGGGGTCGACGAACAGCGGAATATTGGACGGCGTGGTGCCGCTCACCGCGCCGGCTTGCAGCCAGCCGGCGTTGCTGCTGGCGCTCCACGCCCGCTGGCCGTCATTGTTCAGGCTCAAGCGCAACGTTTGCGCCGGGATGTCGCCGCCATTGATGCCGCTGAAGCTGAAACTGTCTTGCGAGGCGACGAACTGCACCGGGCGCACGTTGACGCTGAACGGCAGCACGGCGGTCTGGCCATCCTCGCTGCTGACGGTCACGTTGTCGGTATACGTGCCTGCCGCCAGCGGCTTGGTGGCCATGGTCACGGTGAAACTGCCTGCCCCTTGGCCTGCGCCCTTATTCACCACCAGCCAAGGGCTCTTGGAGCTGGCCGTCCACTTGCCGCTCGGGCCACTGACAGCTACCGAGCTGCTGAAGGAGTTGTCACCGCCAACATAAACTGTCGTGGAAGACAGCCCGGACAATACGGTCTGCAAAGGCAGTTCCGCCACGGTGAAGTCGTAAGGCAGGCTCAGCGGCGCGCTCAGGTAGGCAGAGCCGCACTGCGCGTCCCGGCACAGCTGGAACTGCAGCGCGCCCTTGTAATGGCCAGCCGCCAGCGTGCCGGACGAATGCAAGGTCAGCGCCATTTGGTTGCCGCCCAGCCAGTTCAGCTGCGGCGAGCCGCCCAGCACATGCTGGTTGTCCACTACGTATAGATAGATGGTGCCGTTGAACTTGCTGGGATCCGCCACGCTTGCCTGTATGGTCCAGGTCTGCGAGCTGCCTACGGTCTGGTTGCCGCCCAAGGAAGGCGTAGACAGCTGGATCGAGGATGGCGGCATCGCCGCCTGAGACTGGCTAGGCCCCTCCCCGCCACCACCGCCACCACCGCCGCCGCAAGCCGATAACATAGATGCCAATAACAGCATCGACCAACGTTTCCACCCTTTCATCACGCAACCTTTTTATTGATGGTTTTGCCCTAACAGGCATTCACATTTATTTACAAAACAAGTAGTTTATCGCGTGATTACATGATTGAAAAATAATTATGTTTAGAGCATAAGCACCAAGCCAATTGCTCCGCCTTAACCTAGAGACTGCCCCATGTTCAAACTCAACCTCGGCTGCGGCCATGACAAACGCCCCGGCTTTATCAACGTGGACTCCCAGGCCGCCTGCCAGCCGGATCAGGTCGTCGATTTGGAGCACTTCCCCTGGCCCTGGGCGGACAATTCAGTGGACGAAGTGGTGATGAGCCATGTTCTGGAGCACTTGGGCGCCAGCGCCGACATCTACCTAGGCATCATCCAGGAGCTGTACCGGGTGTGCGCGCCGGACGCGCGCGTGTTCATTACCGTGCCGCATCCGCGCAGCGACAACTACCTGGCCGACCCCACCCATGTGCGGCCGATCACCGCCATGGGCTTGCAGATGTTCAATCAGGAGCTGAATCGCCAGAGCATGGCGGAAGGCGGTTCCAGCACGCCCTTGGGCGTTTATCTGGGCGTGGACTGGGTGATGGAATCGTCGGACGTGAAAATCCTGGAGCCCTGGGCCAGCCGCTTCAACAGCGGCCAGCTGGCCGAGGCCGACATCACGATGGCGGTGCAGAACTTTTACAACGTGATAGGAGACTGCACCTTCGTCATGCGCATGCGCAAACCGGCTTTCGCCGGTTGAAACAGCCCCGGCCAGTAGACCGGGGCATCCCATTTACAACGGACGCAGCCGCGCCATGAAGTGGCGCAGGATGGGCGGCTCGTAGTCGAAGGTCAGCCCGCGCACCTCGCTGGCGCGCCGCTTCACCGCGATCAGGCAATCGGCGATGTAGTCCATGTGGTCGTTGGTATAGACCCGGCGCGGGATGGTCAGCCGCATCAGCTCGAACGGCGACGGCTCCTGCTGGCCCGTTTGCGGATTGCGGCCCAGCAGCAGCGAACCTATCTCCACCGCCCGCACCCCGCCCTCCAGGTACAGCTCGCAGGCCAGCGCATGCGCCGGGAACTGTTCGGGCGGCAAATGCGGCAGCAAGCGCTTGGCGTCGACGAACACCGCGTGGCCGCCGGTCGGCGTCTGGATCGGCACCCCGCCTTCGCGCAGCCGCTCGCCCAGGTAAGCCACCTGGCCGATGCGGTAGCTGAGGAAGGCGTCGTCCAGCCCTTCCTTCAGGCCTATCGCCAGCGCCTCCATATCGCGCCCGGCCAAGCCCCCGTAAGTGACGAAGCCTTCCATCGGCACGCAGCGCACCTGCACCGCACGGAACAATGCCTCGTCATCCTTGAAGCAGCACAGGCCGCCGATATTGACCAGGCCGTCCTTCTTGGCCGACATGGTGAACATGTCGCCGCAATCGAACATCTCGCGCACAATGGATGCGATGGACGCGGCGGCATAAACCGGATCGCGCTGGCGGATGAACCAGGCGTTTTCGGCGAAGCGCGCGGCGTCTATCACCACCGGGATGCCGCGCGCGCGCGCCAATTCGCTGACGGCGCGGATATTGCCCATGGACACCGGCTGGCCGCCGGCGCTGTTGCAGGTGATGGTGATGATGACGGCGGCGACGTTGTCTCCCTCCGCCGCCACGATGTCGCGCAGCCGCGGCAGGTCGAAATCGCCCTTCCAGTCATATGCCGTGCCGGTGTCCAGCGCCTGCGGCGTCAGCACATTCACCGCGCGCGCGCCGGCCAGCTCCACGTGGGCCTTGGTGGTGTCAAAGTGATAGTTGGACAGGAACACCGGCCGCTCGCCACGGCAGCGCTTGACCAGTTCCGGGAACAGAATCTGCTCCGCGCCGCGGCCCTGGTGGGTGGGAATGGTGTGGGCGTAGCCGAACAGCTCGCGCACGGTGTCGGCCAGGTGCAGGAAATTGCGGCTGCCGGCATAGGCCTCGTCGCCCATCATCAGGCCAGCCCACTGGCGGTCGGACATCGCGCCGGTGCCGCTATCGGTCAGCAAATCTATATAAACGTCTTCCGCCTTGAGCAGGAAGGGGTTCCAGCCGGCCTCCTCCAACGCCTGGCGGCGGTCTTCGGCCGTGGTCTGGCGGATGGGCTCCACCATCTTGATGCGGAATGGTTCGGGAATGCGTCGTGCCATGATGCGTCTCCTCGCGGCGCGGCCAGCCGGCGCGCGGACGCGCGCGAGCCCGGCATGGCGTGCCGTCTTGCGATTGCCAATGAAACAGAGCGGAAAGCGGGGAGAAACTCAGGCGTGGGGGAAGTCGAATGTCAGGATGACATCCAGGGTATACCAGTTGGGGCGCGGGCCCTCATGGAAGGGCTGCGCCAGGCAAGTGATCGTTTTCATCGCCATACCTTGAGCAGTGGAGCGCGGAGCGGATGCCCGGCGCGGGCTTGCAGAAGCCGATACGACCTTATCCCTCTTTACGGTAAATGACAATCACAGACTATTTACCCTGTGACAATGTCGCCACTCACATTGAATACAATCTTCAATGAACACAATGATAAAAACTCATAAGAAAACCATTAAATGCTCAATAAAAATCATCTAAAAATGAAAGCTATTGCTCTAAATATTACGTATAAATGACATTTACCGTTAAAAAATTTTCACATCTCAACATTTAACCGATATGATCTTGCACTGCCTACAAAATCCAGGCAGCCATAAAAAATCAAAAAACACCGCTTGTTGCTGGTGATGTATCAAGTCACTCGAAGGAAACCCTTATGTCTACTCAATCGCATCCCAAGGGGCTGTATCTGCTCTTTGTGACGGAGATGTGGGAGCGCTTCAGCTACTACGGCATGCGCGCCATCTTCACGCTTTACATGATCAAGGCGCTGCTGTTCGACAAGGCTCACGCTTCCGACATCTACGGCACCTATACCGGCCTGGTCTACCTGACCCCGCTGATCGGCGGCTATATCGCCGACCGCTACTGGGGCAACCGCCGCTCCATCATCGCCGGCGGCATCCTGATGGCCATCGGCCAGTTCATGCTGTTCTTCTCCGGCTCGCTGCACGAAACCAATGTGATGGCCGCCTCCTGGCTGCTGTACGGCGGCCTGGGCATGCTGATCGCCGGCAACGGCCTGTTCAAGCCGAACATCTCGTCCATGGTGGGCCAGCTGTACGTGCCGGGCGACAAGCGCGTGGACTCCGCCTTCACCATCTTCTATATGGGCATCAACGCCGGCTCGCTGATCGCGCCGCTGGTCTGCGGCACCCTGGGCGACACCGGCAACCCTGCCGACTTCAAGTGGGGCTTCATGGCCGCCGGCTGCGGCATGCTGCTGTCGCTGGTGGTGTTCACCCTGTTCAAAAACCAATATCTGGTCACCCCGGAAGGCAAGCCCATCGGCATGGCGCCCAAGCGCCATCACGAGAGCGGCGAGAAAGTGGTGCATGCGCCGCTGACCATGATCGAGAAGCAACGCCTGGCGGTGATCCTGATCGTGTCCGCCTTCGTGATCTTCTTCTGGTCCGCCTTCGAACAGGCCGGCGCCTCGCTGACCTTCTTCGCTGAAGAACAGACCAACCGCAACCTGCTGGGCTATGTGGTGCCGGCCTCGTTCTTCCAGTCGATCAACCCGATCTCCGTGGTGCTGTTCGCGCCGATCTTCGCCTGGATCTGGACCAAGCTGGGCCACAAGGGCATGGAGCCATCGTCCCCGGCCAAGATGGCGCTGGGCCTGTTCTTCCTGGCCATCGGCTACCTGGTGATCGCCTTCGGCGTGGACGGCCTGCAGCCTGGGGTCAAGGTCAGCATGCTGTGGCTGGTCAGCCTGTACGTGCTGCACACCTTCGGCGAATTGAGCCTGTCGCCCATCGGCCTGTCGCTGGTGGTGAAACTGTCTCCCGCCCGCTTCACCAGCTTGATGATGGGCATCTGGTTCCTGTCCAACTCGGCCGCCAACAAGTTTGCCGGCGTGCTGTCCGAGCTGTACCCGGACCCGGCCAAGCCTGTGCCGCACTTCATGGGCTACGCCATCAACAATCTGCACGACTTCTTCATGCTGTTCGTGTTCATGGCCGGCGCCAGCTCCATCGTGCTGTTCGCGCTGTCCAGCGTGCTGAAAAAGATGATGCACGGCCGCCAGTAAGCCGTAGCATGCTCAAACGCCACCCCGCCGGGGTGGCGTTTTCGTTTGCGCCTGCAACAACACGCGAAGCGCGGTCTGTGTTAGCCTTCGCCGATCCGTTTCCCATCTGAAATCCGAATGAAAACCGCTGCGAACCCCACCTGGCGCAAGGCTGCCGGCTACGCGCTGCTGGCCCTGCTATTGATCCGTGTCCTGGCGCTCTGGACCATTCCGCTTACCGACACTACCGAGGCGCGCTACGCCGAAATCGCCCGCAAGATGCTGGAAACCGGCAACTGGGTGACGCCGCTGCACGATTACGGCGTGCCGTTCTGGGCCAAGCCGCCGCTGTCCACCTGGTTGTCCGCCGCCAGCATGGGCCTGTTCGGCATCCATGAGCTGGCCGCCCGCCTGCCGGCGCTGCTGCTGGCCCTGGGCGCGCTGTGGCTGACCGCCGACCTGATGCGCCGCCGCGCGGGACAGGACGCCGCCATGGCCGCCGCCCTGTTCCTGGCCGGCGGCCTGCTGTTCTTCGGCGCGGCCGGCACCGTGATGACGGACCCTTCCTTGATGTTCTGTGTCACGCTGAGCCAGGTGGCGTTCTGGCATGCGATGAACGGCGGCAAGCGCGTCTGGCGCTACGCCTTCTTCGTCGGCCTGGGCCTGGGCCTGCTGGCGAAGGGGCCGCTGGACGTGGTGCTGGTGGGCATGCCCATCTTCTTCTGGGTGCTGGTCCGCAATGAGTGGAAACGGCTATGGACCGAGCTGCCGTGGCTCACCGGCACCATGCTGGCCGCCGCCATCGCCCTGCCCTGGTATGTTTGGGCCGAAATCCGCACCCCGGGCTTCCTCAACTACTTCATCATGGGCGAGCACGTCAGCCGCTTCCTGGATTCCGGCTGGAAGGGCGACAAGTACGGCTTTGCCCACGCCACGCCGCGCGGCATGATCTGGCCTTACGCCTTCGGCGCGCTGTTCCCGTGGTCCTTCGCCATGCTGGCCTGGCTCGCCTGCCGCGCCCGCAGGCTGCCCGCCATCGTCCGCCAGGGCGAGACCGACGGCTGGCTGCTGTATATCGCGCTATGGACCTTCATGACGCTGCTGTTCTTCACGCTGTCCGGCAACATCATCTTTCCGTACTCGCTGCCCATGCTGCCCGGCGCCGCCCTGCTGATGGCCGAACTATGGCGGCGCGATCAAACCGCCCGCTCCGGCCGCGCCCTGCCCTGGCTGGCGCTGGCCTCCGGCATCCTGGTGCTGGCCGCCATCGGCCTGCAGCGTTACGACGGCGCCAAATATTTCCGCACCCAGAAACCGGTGATCGAGGCCTGGCGCCAGGCGCAGCCGGCCCAGGATGCCATGCTGTTCTATTGGGACAGCCGCCGCGAGTTCTCGGCAGAGTTCTATAGCCAGGGCAAGGTGCGCACCACCGCCAAGCCCCAGGTGCTGGCCAGCCTGCTGGCCGCGCATCCGGGCAGCTGGATCGTCACCGAACAGCGAGACTACGCCAGCCTGCCGCCGGCCATCGCCGCCGGCTATGCCAAGACAGCGGAATTTCCCGTGATGAAAGACCGCATGCTGCTGCTGCGGCCCCTCGCCGCGCGTTGATCCAGGACCTTGCCATGAGCGATACCCGCAACTTCATCCCACCCTATCTGCTGGCGCTGCGCGCGGCAGAGCGGCCGGACGACCCCTTGGTCAGCTGCGTCGTGCCGGCCTACAACGAGTCGGACAACATCGTGCCCATGCTGGAAACGCTGCACCGCCTGCTGAGCGAACAGGGCCTGCGCCATGAGCTGGTGGTGGTGGATGACGGCAGCCGCGACGACACCGTGCCCAAGGTGATAGAAGCCAGCCGCCGTCTGCCGGTGACGCTGATCCAGTTGTCGCGCAACTTCGGCAAGGAAATCGCGCTGACGGCCGGCATCGACCACATCCGCGGCGATGTGGCGGTGCTGATAGACGGCGACTTCCAGCATCCGCCGGAAATGGTGCCGGTGTTCCTGGAAAAATGGCGCGAAGGCTATGACATGGTTTACAGCGTGCGCGCCAACCGCGACGGCGAAACGCTGGCCAAAAAGTTGTTCACCCGCGTCTTCTACGCGCTGATCAACAGCGGCGCGCCGCTGAAGATACCGGAAAACACCCAGGACTTCCGCGTGCTGGACCGTTGCATCCTGGACGCGCTGCGCAGCATGCCGGAGCGCAACCGTTTCATGAAGGGCCTGTACAACTGGGTGGGCTACACCCAGCTGCCGATGGAGACCGAGACGCAGGAGCGCCGCGCCGGCAAGAGCAGTTTCAACTTCCGCAATCTGCTGGGCCTGGGCCTGACCGGCCTGACCGCGTTTTCCAATATGCCGCTGCGCATCTGGACCCTGATAGGCTGCGTCATCTCGCTGCTGTCCATAGGCTATGCGGCTTGGGAAGTGCTGCACACGCTGCTGTTCGGCAACCCGGTCAGCGGCTGGCCGACCCTGGCCGTGGCCGTCACCTTCCTCGGCGGCGTGCAGCTGTTGTCCATCGGCATACTGGGCGAGTACGTCGGCCGCATCTTCAATGAAGTGAAGGGCCGCCCCACTTATCTGATCAGCCGCATCCACGGCCGGCGGGAAGACGACGCGGCATGAAGCGGCAACTGTTATGGTTCGGCGTGGTGGGCGTATCGGCCATGCTTCTGCATTTTTCGCTGGTCACCCTGGTGCTGGTGCCGCTGGGCGCGCCGCCGCTCGCCGCCAATGTGCTGGGCTTTCTCGGCGCCTTCCAGCTCAGCTACTGGGGGCACCGCCATTTCACCTTCGAGGCGCGCCACGTGCCGCACCGCCAGGCGCTGCCGCGCTTCTTCGGCGTGTCCTGCCTGAGCTTTTGCGTCAACGAGGCCATGTACTTCCTGCTGCTGCGCTTCACCGCGCTGGACTACCGCGTCTCGCTGGCCATCGTGCTGTTCGCCGTGGCCGCGCTGACTTTCCTGCTGGGCAAGCTGTGGGCTTTCGCCTCCGCGCCGCAAACAAATTAACGTCTGCCGGCGCACCCTTTACAAACTTTCCTCACCGCATCCAGTCATACCGTCCATGACGAAACAATTGACTCTCTGCGCCGACGACTTTGCCCAGTCCGGCAGCATCAGCGCCGGCATCCTGCAATTGATCGATGCCGGCCGCCTGTCCGCCACCAGCGTGCTCAGCCAGTCTCCGCACTGGCCGGAGCTGGCCGGCGAGATTCGGGCGCGGGCGGAGCGGGTCGATGTCGGCCTGCATTTCAACCTCACCCACGCCTTCGGCCAGCCGGCCAAGCCGCTGTCGCACTGGCTGATGAAAAGCCAGCTGCGGCAGTTGTCGCTGCCCGCGCTGCGAGACGAAGCCTTGGCGCAGATCGACCGCTTCGCCGAGCACTTCGGCCGGCTGCCGGACTTCATCGACGGCCATCAGCATGTGCATGCGCTGCCCGTCATCCGCGACGCGCTGTTCGACGCCATCCTGCGCCGCTGGGATGAAGAGGAGCTGCCCTATCTGCGCGCGCCGGACAAGCTGGGCCATCCCGGCGACAACCGGCTCAAGTCCTTGATCCTGCGCAGCGTGTGCACCCACTTCGACGAGCAGGCGCAGGAGCGCGGCTTCGCCACCACGCCGTGGTTCGCCGGCATGTACTCGCTGACGCCTCAGGCCGACTTCCCCGGCCTGATGCAAGCCTGGCTCGCCCGCATGCCGGATCAGGCGCTGATCATGTGCCACCCGGGACTGGCCAGCCAGGACCCGGACGATCCCATCGCTGCCTGCCGCGGCCGCGAATTCGAATACCTGGCCAGCGCGGCGTTTGGCGAACTGTGCCAGCGCCAGCGGGTTTGCCTGACTCGCTTTCAGACGGAAGCCGTCGCCGCCTGAGGCGGATCTAGCCGCCCGGCCAGGGCCGCGCCCACGGCTCGCCCAGCTCGTTCAATGCGGCGCGGCAAGCCGGGTGTTCGAAGCGCTCGCCGAAACACGGCGGCTGGATGAAGGCGAAACCTTCGCCGTCCAGGGCAAAGCGCAAGGCGTAGGCATGCAAATAGCCCCGATCCGCCGCCGTGCCGCCGTACAGCTCGTCGCCCAGTATCGGCGCGCCCAGGGACTTCATCGCCACTCTGAGCTGGTGGGTCTTGCCGGTGCGCGGCCGCAACAGAAACAGCCGCTCGCCCGGCTGCGTCGAGAAGCTGAAAAACTGCGTCACCGCCGGATTGCCCTGGCTCGGCGCCAGCCGCCACGCGCCGCCGCGCCCCTTGGCCATGTCGCCGCTGATCCTGCCCTGCTTCTTGGCCGGTTTGCGGTCTGACAGCGCCAGGTAATACTTTTCCACCTCGCGCTCCGCCAGCGCCTCGCCCAGCGCGCGCGCCGCCGCGGCGGAACGCGCCACCAGAATCAGGCCCGAGGTGATGCGGTCCAGCCTGTGCACCGGCCACAGCGCCTCATCGCCCAGGCCGGCGCGCAAGGCCTCCATCAGCCCCGGCTCGTCGCCGTCGCGGTGGAAGCTGACGCCGGGATGCTTGTCCAGCAGGTAGAAACGGGGATCGGTGTGGATCAGGGTGTACATGGGAGGCGCGCCGGAAACAAACGGCGCATTGTAGTGCAGGCGCTGCCTGGGCGACAGCGCCAGACGGACGATTAGGCGCCGTCCTTGCGTTGCTGCATCTCGATGCGCAGCTGCTTGCGCATCTCCGCCGCGCGGAAGCGCTGGCGCTGCTCCTCGGTTTCCAGCACCAGAACCGGCACGGTCATCGGCTTGCCGTCCTGGTAGGCCACCATGGTGAAGTAACAGCTATTGGTGTGGCGCTGGCTGCGGGTCTGGATGTTTTCCGCCACCACCTTGATGCCCACCTCCATCGAGGTGCGGCCCACATGGTTGACGCTGGCCAGGAAGGTCACCAGCTCGCCCACATGTATCGGTTGCTTGAACAGCACCTGGTCCACCGACAAAGTCACCACATAACAGCCGGCATAGCGGCTGGCGCAGGCATAGGCCACCTGGTCCAGCAGCTTCAGCAGCACGCCGCCGTGCACATTGCCGGAAAAATTGGCCATGTCGGGCGTCATCAACACTGACATCGTCAGTTCGCGCTGGCCCTGGCTCTGCTCGCTCATCATGTTCTCCATGGTTTCGACACCTCGCATTCTGCCATGGCGATTGGAATGGACAACAGCCCCCCTATAATGGAATGCTAGAGGTCGAACGCCATGTCCATTTCCAGCATCTCCGGCGGCTACGGCGGCTACGCCCTGCCCACTCACGGAGCCAACTGCCAATGCCCCGCCTGCCAGCAATTGCGGGCGGACGCTTCCGGCGCGCCGGCGGCGGCGGGCGCGGCCGTCCAGCAGGCAACGGCAGGCGCGGCGACCGCCGCTGGCGACGCCTCTTCCAGCCGCTCCGGCGGCAATGGCGCGGACAGCCGCGGCGGCAACGCCGCCTCCGGCAATAGCCAAAACGTCAATCCCGCCACGCCCAAAGCCCCCGACGGCAAGCCGCTGAACGAAGCTCAGCAAAAAGAAGTCTCGGAACTGAAATCGCGCGACACCGACGTGCGCCGCCACGAAGCCGCCCATCAGGCCGCCGGCGGCAGCCTGGCCGGCGCCGCCAGCTTCACCTTCGAGCAAGGCCCGGACGGCAAGCAGTACGCGATAGGCGGCGAAGTGCCCATCCAGGTCAGCCGCGGCGGCACCCCCGAGGAAACCATACGCAACGCGCAAACGGTGCGCGCCGCCGCGCTGGCGCCGTCGGATCCGTCCGGCCAGGACCGCGCGGTAGCGGCCGAGGCCTCGCAGATCGAGCAGCAAGCCCGCGTGGAGCTGCTGCAGAAGCAAAGCGGCAAGGCGCCGCAGTCCCCGCTGGCAAAAGCCCAGCAGGCCAGCGCCCCGGAAGGCAGCCAGGCCAAGACGGGCCAATACGTCGACACCTACGCCTGAACGCTCAGGCCCGCAACGCGCGCGCCAGCCTCAGGCCGTTGGCGATCACGATCAGGCTGCTGCCCACGTCGGCGAATACCGCCATCCACAGGCTGGCCGCGCCCAGCAAAGCCAAGACGAAAAACACCAGCTTGATGGCCAGCGCGATGGCGATATTGGTCTTCAGCACGCGCGCGGTGCGGCGGGCATGGGCAATCAAGTCCGCCAGACGCGACAGCTTGTCGTCCATCAGCGCCACGCCTGCCGTTTCCAGCGCGCTGTCGGAGCCGGCCGCGCCCATCGCGATGCCCAAGTCGGCGCGGGCCAAGGCCGGCGCGTCGTTGACGCCGTCGCCCACCATCGCCACCTTGCCGCGTTGCTGCAGCTGCTCGATGTGGCTTAGCTTGTCCTGCGGCAGCAAGCCGCCGTGCGCGGCCCCCACGCCGGTCTGCCTGGCGACGGCCGCGGCCACTTGCGGGCTGTCGCCGCTGAGCATCACCGTCCGCACGCCCAAATGGGTCAAGCGCGCGACGGTCGCCGCCGCCTCCGGCCGCGCCTGATCGGCCACCGCCAGCGCCGCCAGCGCCCGTCCCTGCTCAAGCAGCACCAGAACGCCCTCGCCGGCCGCGTCCAAATCTTGCAGCGTCCGCTCCAGCCGCGGCGACAAAGCGCCCCGCTCCGCCGCCAGCCGGCGGCTGCCCAGCAGCAGCTCGCGGCCGTCTACCCAGCCGCGCACGCCGCGCCCCGCCAGCTCGGTCACCTGCTCAGACGCCGGCACGGCGACGCCACGCTTGGCCGCCTCGTCCAGCACCGCCTTGGCCAGCGGATGGGTGGAATGGCTATCCAGCGCCGCTGCCCAGGCCAGCACGCTATCTTCGCTATCGCCGGCCAGCGGCAGCACGCGGGTGACGCGGGGCAAGCCCTGCGTCAGCGTGCCGGTTTTGTCGAAGCAAACGGTGTCGATGCGGGCGGCCATCTCCAGCGGCGCGCCGCCCTTGACCAGCAAGCCGTGGCGCGTGGCGGACGCCAGGGCGCTGACCACGGTCACCGGCGTGGCGATCACCAGCGCGCAGGGGCAGGCGATCACCAGCATCACCAGCGCGCTGTAGATGGCCTGGTGCCAGGGCATCAGGCCGGACGCAGGCGCGATGACGGCGAACAGCGCGGCCAGCGCCAGCACCACCGGGGTGTAGACAGCGGCGAAGCGGTCGATGAAGCGCTGGGTCGGCGCCTTGGCTGCCTGCGCGTCGCGCACCGTAGAAATGATGCGCGCCAGCACCGAGCCGGAGGCCGCCGCAGTGCTGGCGATTTCGATCACGCCGCCGCCGTTGATGCTGCCGGCGAACACCGCGTCCTGAGGCCCCTTGTCCACGGGCAGGCTTTCGCCGGTGATCGGCGCCTCATTGAAGCTGCTGTGGCCAGACACGATGCGGCCATCCAGCGGCACGCGCTCGCCCGGCCGCACCCGCACGCGGCTGCCCATCGCCACCTCGGCGGCCGGCGTCTCGCGCCAGCCCTCGCCATCGGCCACCCAGGCGGTTTCCGGCGCCAGCGCCATCAGCGCGCGCACCGCCTCTCCGGCCCGCGCCAGCGACATCGCCTCCAGCCGTTCGGCGATGGCGAACAGGAACAGCACCATGGCCGCCTCCGGCCATTGGCCGATCAGCATGGCGCCGATCACCGCCACCGACATCAGGAAGTGGATGTTCAAGGTGCGGCTGGACAAGGCGATCCAGCCCTTTTTCAAAGTAGGAATGCCACCCAGCAAGATGGAGGCCAGTGCCAGCGCCGCCACGGCGTACTGGCCGTCGCCCAGGCGCCAGGCCGCCGCTTCCGCTGCCGCGGCGCTCAGGCCTGAGGCCAGCAACAATAAATTGGCGCGGCGGCCAGGCCCTTGCGGCGCCTGCGCGGGCGCGGCGGCGTCCAGCTCCACCGCCTGCATGCCCAGCTTGGCGATGGCCAGCTTGACGCCGTCCAGATGCGGCAGATCATGCTGCAGCAGCAGCACGCGCTCGATGAAGTTGAATTCCAACGCCACCACGCCGTCCATGCCGACCAGGGCTTTCTCGATCAGGCGGGCCTCGGTCGGGCAATCCATGGCCTGGATCTGCAGGCGCGCTTGCTTCGTCCCAGGCCCCCGCCCCAGTTGCGCGCGGACTGGCGCGGCATCGCCGTGATCGTGGGAACAGCCTGCGCCGTGTTCATGCCGATGGCCGCTCTCGCGGTCCCGCTCCTGGGAGCCGCCTCGGCCGTGCGGGTGCTCATGCCCGTGTTGATGATCGTGGCCATGCGAGCAGCCGCTGCCGCGAGCGGATGGATGGCCGTGGCCATGGCCATGTTCGCTGCGCGACTCGCCAGCCAGCGCCAAACCAACCTCGGCCTTGGCCGAGCAACAATCGCCGCCCAGGGCCTGGCGTTGGCCTTTGTGCGGCACGGCCGCCCTGCGATAACGCGTGAAGCTTGACATATGCGCCTCCCTTGATAGTCTGAGCGCATTGCACACCCTGAAGTGACTACAGGGTCAAGCGTTTTTGATCGGGAGGCATCATGCTGATCGGGGAACTGGCCAAGAAAACCGGCTGCGAGGTGGAAACCATACGCTATTACGAGCGCGAGGGCCTGTTGTCCGCGCCGCAGCGCTCGGCCTCCGGCTACCGCCATTACAACGCGGAACAGCTGGGCGAGCTGAACTTCATCCTGCATTGCCGCTCGCTGGGCATGTCGCTGGCCGACATCCGCCACCTGGCGGCGTTCAAGGCCGACCACCAGCACGGCTGCGAGGACATCAATCTGCTGATAGACCAGCAGATCGCCAAGGTGCACCAGCAAGTGGAGGCGTTGCGGCTGCTGGAACAGCAGCTGCTAGCCTTGCGCGACAAATGCCACACCAGCCACGCGGCGGCCGATTGCGGCATCCTGCAAACCCTGGTGGAGGCGGCAGAGGGCGAACCCTGCGTCTGCCACACGCCCTTTGGCCAGGACAACCACGGCCACAGCCGCGATCACGACCACGCGGCCAAAAAAAATGGCCGGACCCAAAAGGGCCGGCCGTAGTCAACGCTCGTTTTGGGGCAGAGGAGAAACCCACTGATCGCCACCCCACCGGCAATCAGGTCACAACACAAACTCTTTACAACCAGTATCCGATCAGCGGCGCGGCAAATACCGTCGCCACGCCCGCCAGCATCATGGTCAAACTGGCCACCACGCCTTCCTCGGCGCCTATCTCATTGGCCTTGGCCGTGCCGGCCGCATGGGCCGCCGCGCCGAACAAGGCGCCGCGCGCCAGGGCGGAGCGTATCGGCAGCACCGCCAGCATCAATTGTCCCAACATCATTCCGCACACTCCGGTCACCACTACGAACAAGGCCGTCAAATCAGCCGAGCCGCCCAGCGCATGCGCCGCGGCCAAGGCGAACGGCGTGCTGATGGAACGCGGCGCCAGGCTCTTCTGCATCGTTTCCGACAAATCCAGCCAGCGCGCCAGCGCCACCGAACTGACCACCGCCACCGGTATCGCCGCCAATACGCCGCAGCTCAAGGACAGCCAGTGGCGGCGCATGATGGCGCGCTGTTCGTAAATCGGCACCGCAAACGCCACCGTGGCCGGCCCCAGCAGCCAGGTCAGCCAACGCGTATCGGCGAAGTAAGTGGCATAAGGCACCCTGGCCAACACCACCAGGCCGATGATCAAGAGCGGCACCGCCAGAATCGGCGTGCTCCACCAGCTTCGCGTTTTCAGGTAATACTTCTTGACCACCCAGTACAGCACCACGGTGAGTACGAAGGAGATCAAGGCAATCTCATGTTCCATGGACTTCCGCCCCCATCTGCGCCTTGCGATTGCTGGCGCGGCGGCGCATCCAGACTTCCAGCCGATAGCAACGGTCCACCACCAGGGCGGTCACCGCCATCACCAACGCGGTGGAGGCGACGATCACCAGCAATAAACGGGCGCCGGCGGATACAATCACTTGCGGATACTGCACCACCGCCACCACCGCCGGGATGAAGAACAACAGCATCTCCGCCAGCAGCCAGCGCGCGCCATGGCGGAACCAGTCCACCGGCAACAGGCCGGAACCGAAGCCGGCCAACACCAGCAGCATGCCCAGCACGCCGGCAGGCATCGCCGGCAAGAAGCGGTGGCTCAGCTGGCTGGCCGCCAGCCACACCAGGCTCAGCAGCGCAACCTGGCTAGAGGTTTGCAACAGCGGCATCAGGCGGGAAAACAGGCGGCGGGCCATGATTCGGCTTCCATCAATTCAGAACTTGCAGCCAGTATAGCGAGCCGCCATCCATTCTAAAAATGAATTAAAATTATCATTACAATTCCAAACAGGAATGGAAAATGGACATCCGCGCCCTGCGCTACTTTGTCGAACTGGTGAAATGCCAAAGCTTCACCCGCGCCGCCGACGCCTTATTCGTCACCCAGCCCACCATCAGCAAAATGGTGAAGCAGCTGGAAGAGGAACTGGGCATGCCGCTGATCCTGCGCGAAGGCCGCAGCTTCCGGCTAACCGACGCCGGCCGCGTCACCTATGAGCGCGGGCTGGACGTGCTGTCCGCCATGCAGCAGCTGAAGAGCGAGCTGACCGATCTGTCCGGCCTCAGCCGCGGCGAGCTGGTGGTGGGCCTGCCGCCCATGGTGGGCGTGGCCTTCTTCGCGCCGGTGGTCAGCCACTACCGCCGGCTCTACCCGCAGATCGAATTGAAAATGGTGGAAGACGGCGCGCTGGCGATAGAAAACCGCATCAAGAGCGGCGATCTGGAAATCGGCGTGGCGGTGCTGCCGGTGGACAGCCAGCTGTTCGAGCATTACTCCGTGGTGCGCGACCCGCTATGCCTGGTGGCCGCGGCCGGCTCGCGCTGGCAGAGCCAGGCCATGGTGCGCCTGGCGGACATCGCCGACCAGCCGCTGGTGCTGTACCCGGACGACTTCACGCTAAGCCGCCGCGTCAGCGACGCCTTCCGCGACCTGGGCAAGACGCCCAATATCGTCGGCCGCAGCGCGCACTGGGACTTCATCGTGGAGCTGGTGGGGGCCAATCTGGGGGTCACCCTGCTGCCGCGCAGCATCGTCGCGCGGCTGGACCGCGCGCAATACGACGTGATCCCGCTGCACGACAGCCGGCTGTATTGGCACCTGGGCCTGATCTGGCAACGCGGCGGCTACCTGTCCCACGCCGCGCGCGCCTGGTTGGCGCTGACGCGGGAAAGGCTGGGCGGGCAGGGATGAAAAAGGCCGCTCGCAGCGGCCTTTTTCATCAGCAGAGAACTCAGCCCTGCGCCTTCAACACGCGCTGGCGGCGGCTTTCCGACAACACCATGCCGGACGACACCGACACGTTCAGGCTTTCCACGGTGCCGAACATGGGGATGGACACCAGCACGTCGCAATGCTCGCGCGTCAGGCGGCGCATGCCCTCGCCCTCGGCGCCCATGACCCAGGCCAGCGGGCCGGCGGCGTCGAAGTGGTAGAGGTCGGTGTCGGCTTCCATGGTGGTGCCGGCTATCCACACGCCGGCGTCCTTCAGGTCGCGCAAGGTGCGCGCCAGATTGGTCACCGTGATGTAGGGCACCACTTCGGCCGCGCCGCAGGCCACCTTGGATACGGTGGCGTTCAGCGTGGCGGAGCGGTCCTTGGGCGCGATCACGGCGTGCGCGCCCATGGCGTCGGCCACGCGCAGGCAGGCGCCCAGATTGTGCGGGTCGGTGACGCCGTCCAGGATCAGCAGCAGCGGCGGCTCCGCCAGGTTTTCCAGCACGTCGTCCAGGGTCACGTAGTTCATGCTGGCGTCTATCATCGCCACCACGCCCTGGTGGCGCGCGTTGCCGCTCATCGAGTCCAGGCGCTCCTTGTCCACGATGTGCAGCTTGATCTTCTCCTCGCTGGCCTTGTCCAGCACCGCCTTGGCGCGGGCATCGTGACGGCCGCCGGCCAGCCAGATCTCCAGCACGCTCTTGGGGTTTTGCCACAGGCGGGCGTTGATGGCGTGGAAGCCGTGTATCAGGCGTTTATTGCTCATGGCGGGGATTCTCTAATTCACAATTCCCGCCATTGTAGCCGCAAGCCGCCCGCCGGCCCAGCTAGACCGGCGCGGCCTCGCGCTGCCAGCCCGACACCAGGGCGGCAAAGTCCGCCGCCGGCAGCGGCCGGCTGAAATGGTAGCCCTGCAGGGTATGGCAGCCCTTGCTCTGCAGGAAGGCCGCCTGCGCCTCGTTTTCCACGCCTTCCGCCACCACGTGGAATTTCAGTTTCTTGGCCATGGCCAGGATGGCCTCGGCGATGGCGGCGTTGTCGCCGTCGTCCGGCAGCCCCTCGACAAAGGACTGATCAATCTTCAGCGTGTCCAGCGGGAAGCGCTTCAGGTGGGACAGCGAGGAATAACCGGTGCCGAAATCGTCGATGGACAGCCACACGCCCAGGCTCTTCAGCTTGCTCAGCAGGCCCACCACCTCGTTCGGGTTCTGCATGATCATGCTCTCGGTGATTTCCAGCTCCAGCCGCTCCGCCGCCAGGCCCGCCTCGCGCAGCGCGTCCGCCACCTTGTCCAGCAGGGTGGGCTGGCCAAACTGGCGCGGCGACAAGTTGACCGCCAGCCGCGGCACCGCCAGCCCCTCGCGGTCCCAGGCGGCCAGCTGGCGGCAAGCCTCGGCCAGCACCCAGTCGCCTATCGGCTTGATCAGGCCGGTTTCCTCGGCCAGGGCGATGAAGCGCACCGGCGGCACCAGGCCCAGCTGCGGATGGCGCCAGCGCAGCAGCACTTCCGCGCCATGCAGCCTGCGCGTATCGGCCGACAGCTGCGGCTGGAAGTGCAGCTCGAACTCGCCGCGTTCCAGCGCCATGCGCAGGCCGTTTTCCAGCAGCAGCCGTTCGAAGGTCTGGGTATTCATGCCGGGATCGAAGAACTGGTAGGTATTCTTGCCGGCCTCCTTGGCGCGGTACATCGCCACGTCGGCGTTTTTCAGCAGCGTCTGCGCGTCGCGGCCGTCATGCGGGAACACGCTGATGCCTATGCTGCCGGTGATGAACACCTCGTGCGACTCCAGGCTCAGGGGCAGCCCCAGCTCCGCCAGGATGTCCGACGCCACTTCGGCCAGCTGGGTGTGGTTGTCGAAGCCGCTCATCAGCAGGGTGAACTCGTCGCCGCCCAAACGCGCCAGCATGCCGCGCTCGCCCACCACGCGCGCCAAGCGCAAGGCGATCTCGCACAGCAGCTGGTCGCCGGCCTGGTGGCCGAAGGAGTCGTTGATCAGCTTGAAGCGGTCCAGGTCGATGAACATCACCGCCAGCTGCCCGCCCTGGCTGCCCATGCGCAGCAGGGCCTCGTCCAGCTGGGCCGTCAGGCTGCTGCGGTTGGGCAGCCGCGTCAGCGGGTCATGGTTGGCCAGGAACTGCAGCCGCGCCTCCGCCTCTTTGCGCTGGGTGATGTCGGAAAACACCGCCACGTAGTTGCATAGCTCGTCGTTCTCGTCGCGCAGCGCGGAAATGGACAGCTCGGCCGGATACCATTCGCCGCTCTTGCGCCGATCGCGCATCTCGCCGTGCCAGTAGCCGCTGCCGGCCAGCGCCTCCAGCATGCTTTCGCGCTCGCGCTCGCCTTGTTTGAAAATGCGCGAAGCCTTGCCCAGCGCCTCTTCCTCCACGTAGCCGGTGATGCGGGTGAAGGCGTCGTTGACGGCGATGATGCGCGCCGCCGCGTCCAGGATCAAAATCCCTTCGGCCGAGTTTTCGAACACCTTGGCCGCCAGCCGCAGATTATTGTCGGCCAGCAGGCGCTCGGAAATGTCCATCACCACGCCTATCACCGCTTTGCGGCCTTCCAGCTCGAACAGCCGGCTATGCACCTCCAGGTCCACCACCACGCCGTCTTTGCGCAGGCCGCGCGTGGCGTAATGCATGACAGAAATATTCTCGCGGAAGCGCCGCAGCAATTGCTGGCGCAACCGCACCGCCTCGCCGGGCACCAGGAGCTGCGGCATGGTCATGCCCACCATCTCTCCCGGCTGGTAGTCCATGATCTCGGCCAGCTTGGGGTTCACATAGGCCAGCTTCTCGTCTTGCATGATGTAGATGCCGACCAGCGATTGTTCCACCAAGGCCAGATAACGCTCCTCGGCCTCGCGCTTCGCCTTCTGCTCGCGCTTGTTCAGGGTGACGTCCGCATCCACGCTGCCCACGCCGGCCGGCCGGCCCTCGGCGTCGAACAACGGGAACTTGGAGGCCAAGAGATAGGTTTCCACGCCGTTGAGCGAGAAATGTTCCTCGAACTGGCGCGGCGTCAACAAGCTCAACACCTGCTGGTCCTGCTCGCGGATCTGCCTGGCGTCGTCTTCGTCGAACACATCCTCGGGCCGCCGCCCGATCAACTCGCGCACCGAAACGCCAACCCGCTTGGCGTAAGCCGCATTGACCAGCAGATAGCGGCCATCCATGTCTTTCAGCGACATCATGGTGGGACTGTTGTTGACCAGGGACTCGATGCGGGCGCGGAAGGTCTTCAGCGCGGCCTCGTCCGCGCGGTGACCATCCATCAGAATGGCCACCAACAGGCCGGACAGGTTCAGGGCCAAGGCCAGCAGTAAATCCGTGGAAACATTGCCGATCACAGCCAGATTGACCGCGTCCTGCTCCGGCGCCGCCAGAGACAGGGCCACCGCCACCATGCCCGCGGTCAACGCGGCGCCGCCCAGACTGGTGCGGCAGGCGGCCCACAGGATGAAGGGGAAAAACAACAGCTGGCTGGGAATGTTCAAATGAATGGCGCTGGAGTGCAGCAAGGCCGCGCCGCCCGCCACCAGGGCCAAGATCAGCATCAACTCCAGGCGCACGATGCGCGTGATGGCTTGCGGCGCCGGGCGCGCCAGCGGCACGCACAGAAAAAGCGCCGAAGCCAGCGCTGCCCAGCATTGCCAGGCCCAGGCGCCGGGGCCGATGCGGCCGCTGCCGGACAGCCATACATAACAGCCCAGCAAACCGGTCACCAAGGGCGCCGGATAGGCGATCAGCGTCAGCAGCAAATCGCGCAGCTCATGCGGCGATGCCGGACGCGCCCGCCAAATGACCTGCCGGCCCAGCCGCAGCCCGGGCGGAATCAGATACATAGAGCCGGCCAACCAGGCCGCCCAAGCCGGCGGCATCAGCCAGGCGGCCGGCAACATCGCCGCCAGCGGCCACCACCAGCTGCGGCGCGCGCCGCGCGCCACCAGTTGCCAGGCAAACAGGCCATGCGGCAAAAAGCTCGCCAACGTCAACGCCGCCTGGGGAGAATGCGGCCATAACCCCACGCCGATGACAACGCCCAGGAAAACCAGCCCCTCCTCCACCCATGGTGTGGTTCTCACGCTTCCATCCTTCTTGCAAACGTCCGGTAGACCGGATCTTGGCTACACCCGACACTATGTCGATTTCATTTCATTCGACATTAACCCAGGGGATACGCATTATTTTTCTTAATATCTGACAAGGCTCTCAACGTTGTATTACTTCATGCTGAAATAAGTCGCATTTGAGCCAAACGCATACAATAGCCGGGAATGCCGCGGCCGGCTAGCGTCCAATGACAGGCAAATGCCCAGCCGCTGGTATAATCGCGACAAGCACAACCCCTGCACAGAAGCCCGATCAAGTTGGATACGCTACCGCCCCTGCCGCCCGCCGGCCAGAAAACCCGCTGCGGCCGCCTGCCCGACGGCCTGGACAGCCATGCCATCGCCGCGCTGGCCCAGCAAGGCCGCCCTTTGCTGATTCTCGCCGCCGACGCCCAGGCCGCGCAGCGCCTGAAGGCCGAGCTGCCGTTCTTCGCGCCCGGCCTAACCATCGCGCTGTTCCCGGACTGGGAAACCCTGCCTTACGACCACTTCTCGCCGCACGGCGACCTGGTCAGCGAACGGCTGGCCACGCTGTGGCAAATCCGCCAGCGCGAATGCCAGGTGGTGATCGCGCCGGTCAGCACCGCGCTGAGCCGCTTGGCGCCGGTCAGCTATCTGCTGGGCCGCACCTTTTTCCTGAAGACCGGCCAACAGCTGGACGTGGAAAAGCTGCGCGGCGACATGGTGTCCGCCGGCTACCAGCACGTGACCCAGGTGATGGCGCCGGGCGAATTCTCGGTGCGCGGCAGCCTGATCGATCTGTATCCGATGGGCTCGCCGCTGCCGTACCGGATCGACCTGTTCGACGCCGAGATCGACAGCCTGAAAACCTTCGATCCGGACACCCAGCGCACGCTGTACCCGGTGCCCGAGATCCGCATGCTGCCGGCGCGCGAATACCCGGCCGACGAGACCGGCGTCACCGCCTTCCGCCAGCATTACCGCGAGAAGATGGAAGGCGACCCGAGCAAGAGCCGCGTCTACAAGGACGTGTCGCAAGGCCTGTGGCCAGCCGGCATCGAGTACTACCTGCCGCTGTTCTTTGACGAAACCGCCACCTTGTTCGACTACGTCGGCGACGACGCGCTGGTGATCCAGCACCACGACGTGCAGGCGGCGGCGGAAACCTTCTGGCGCGACGCGCAAGGCCGCTACGACATGGCCCGCGGCGACGTCGAGCGCCCGGTGCTGGCGCCTGCCGACATCTTCCTGCGCCCGGACGAGCTGATGGCCACGCTCAAGCCCTACCCCCGCATCGAATTCTCCGGCGAAGGCGACATCGCCGCCGCGCTGCCGGAGCTGGCCGTGGACCGCCGCGCCGACGCGCCGCTGCATAAATTGCAAAGCTTCATCGCCGCCGGCGGCCGCCGCATCCTGCTGGCGGCGGAAAGCCTGGGCCGCCGCGAAACCATGCTGAGCTTCCTGGCCGAACACGGCGTCAAGCCGACGCCGGTGGACAACTGGGCCGACTTCATGGCCGGCAAGACGCCGCTGGCGCTGACCGTCGCGCCGCTCTACTCCGGCTTCGCCCTGGCCGATCCGGCCATCGCCGTGGTGACCGAGAGCGAGCTGTACCAGCACGTCGCCCGCAGCCACACCCGCCGCAAGACCAGCCGCGCCAGCTCCGACGCCATGCTGCGCGACCTGGCCGAGGTGAAGGCCGGCGACCCGGTAGTTCACGAGGCGCACGGCATCGGCCGCTACATCGGCCTGGTGGCCATGGACCTGGGCGAGGGCGAAACCGAGCTGATGCAGCTGGAGTACGCCGACGGCGCCACGCTGTACGTGCCGGTGTCGCAGCTGCAGCTGATCTCCCGCTACGCCGGCGGCGCCACCGACAACATCCAGTTGCACAAGCTGGGCAACCCGGCCTGGGAAAAGGCCAAGAAGCGCGCGGCGGAAAAAGCGCGCGACACCGCCGCCGAGCTGCTGAACCTGTACGCCCAGCGCGCCGCGCGCGAGGGCCACAGCTTCGAGCTGTCCCCCGCCGATTACAGCGCCTTCGCCGCCGGTTTCGGCTTCGAGGAGACGCCGGACCAGGCCACCGCCATCGAAGCGGTGATCCAGGACATGTGCTCCGGCAAGCCGATGGACCGGCTGGTCTGCGGCGACGTCGGCTTCGGCAAGACCGAAGTGGCGCTGCGCGCCGCCTTCGTCGCGGTGATGGGCGGCAAACAGGTGGCGGTGCTGGTGCCCACCACGCTCTTGGCCGAACAGCACTTCCAGAACTTCTCCGACCGCTTCGCCGACTGGCCGGTGCGCATCGCCGAGCTGTCGCGCTTCAAGAGCGGCAAGGAAACCAAGCAAGCCTTGCAAGGACTGACCGACGGCAGCGTCGACATCGTCATCGGCACCCACAAGCTGGTGCAGCCGGATATCCAGTTCAAGAACCTGGGCCTGGTCATCATCGACGAGGAGCATCGTTTCGGCGTGCGGCAGAAGGAGCAGCTGAAACGGCTGCGCGCCAATGTGGACGTGCTGACGCTGACCGCGACGCCGATTCCGCGCACGCTGTCGATGGCGCTGGAAGGCCTGCGCGACTTCTCCGCCATCGCCACCGCCCCCAGCCGCCGGCTGGCGGTCAAAACCTTCGTCAGCCCCTTGAGCAACGGCGTGATCCGCGAGGCGGTATTGCGCGAGCTGAAGCGCGGCGGCCAGGTGTTCTTCCTGCACAATGAAGTCGACACCATCGAAAACATGCGGGAAAAGCTGGCCGAGCTGATCCCGGAGGCGCGCATCGGCGTGGCCCATGGCCAGCTGCGCGAGCGCGAGCTGGAGCAGGTGATGCGCGACTTCCTGCAGCAGCGCTTCAACCTGCTGTTGTGCTCCACCATCATCGAAACCGGCATCGACATCCCCAACGCCAACACCATCCTGATCAACCGCGCCGACAAGTTCGGCCTGGCGCAGCTGCACCAGCTGCGCGGCCGCGTCGGCCGCTCCCACCACCAGGCCTACGCTTATCTGTTGACGCCGGACGGCATGACCCGCGACGCGCAAAAACGCCTGGAAGCGATCCAGCTGTCCGGCGAACTCGGCGCCGGCTTCTATCTGGCGATGCACGACCTGGAAATCCGCGGCGCCGGCGAAGTGCTGGGCGAAGGCCAGTCCGGCGAGATGCAGGAAGTGGGCTTCAGCCTGTTCACCGAGATGCTGAAGCAGGCGGTGCGCGATCTGAAAAAGGGCCGCGCGCCGGACCTGGACGCGCCCCTGGGCGTCACCACCGAAATCAATCTGCACAGCCCGGCGCTGCTGCCGGACGGCTATTGCCCGGACGTGCACGAGCGGCTGCTGATTTACAAACGCCTGGCCAGCTGCGAGACCGAGGCGGAGATCGACGACATCCACGAAGAGCTGATCGACCGCTTCGGCCTGCCGCCGCAGAGCGTGAAGACGCTGATCGAAAGCCATCGCCTGCGCTTGGCAGCCAAGGAGCTGGGGGTGCAAAAGCTGGACGCCAGCGAGGTGGCGGTGCAGATCACCTTCATCAAGAACCCGCCTATCGATCCGGTGAAGATCATCCTGCTGATCCAGAGCAAGAAGAATTACCGCTTGGCCGGGCAAGACAAGCTGCGCGTCGAGCAGGCGCTGCCAGAGGTGGCGCAGCGGATCGTGAAGGTGAAGGAGGTGTTGAAGGAGTTGAGCGCGTAGGCTGGCTTGATTTCCATCGGTTCCTAGAATGAACGGTCAACTCATCCAGTTGGCCGTTTTCACATCTATGTTCTTTTTTGATGAGTCCGCTTCGCGGATAGTGATTTAGATGGCGGGGCTGCCCGCCAGGCAGGTCGGGGAGCTGTCTCGCCAGCTCCCCGACACCCCTAGGCGACCCCAACAGCGCGGCGAAACCCCGTCTTCGAAGGCATTCCCAAGGCGCCGCCCAACTCGCGGGGCGCTACCGTCGCCCCGCTCAAACAATTGGCGGCTTAAAACCTTGGGAATGCCTTCGAAGCCGGCTTGCGCTGATGGGGACGATGGCGCATCGAATACGTTCCACTCCCTCGTTCATTGAAATTATCTGCACCACGTGTCAGCAAGATGCTGATCAAATCCGATCAGCCCCTATCCCCTTCTGTGCGCGCCGGCAAAAAGCACCGGACGAGGTTTTAAGACGCCGGCTGTTCGACGCCGCGCGACGCTAGCGCGTACCGCTGGGTGAATCAAAGAGTCGCACGCATGTAGTTCCAGCGGTGCCTCGTCCGGCGTTTTTTGTCGGGGTTTCGCGGGCGGAGGGGCGGCCAGGGGGCGTGAGGGGGCTGGCCGCACAGCCCCCTCACCCGTCCGCCGGGTGGAACCGGCATCCAAACATCATCCACGCAGCGGATTCCTAAACTGCTCAACTTGCCCCAATGCAAGGCAAGCCCCCCGCTCCGGGACTAGATTGGAAAGACAAGCACAAGGAGGAAACCTCATGCCCCGCCCCCGCGACGAACTGGAAGACGACATCGACAAGCCCGTCCCGCTGTACCGCCAATACGAAACCCAAGGCACGGTGCGGCAGATTTCTTTTTATCTATCCGAAGAAATCGGCGCCGCCATCCACTACACCGATCTGCTGTACACCCTGCGCACCGCCAGCAGCACCGACATCGTCTACCTGCACCTGAACACCCCCGGCGGCAATTTCGACGCCGGCCTGCAAATCATCAACAACATCACCGCCAGCGAAGCCCACGTCGTCACCATCCTGGAAGCGCGCGCCTATTCCATGGGCGCGCTGATCTTCCTGGCCGGCGACGAGCTGGTGGTGCACGACACCTGCCAGCTGATGTTCCACAACTACTCGTCGGCGCTGATAGGCAAGGGCAATGAGCAACAGGCGCAGGTAGCCGCCAGCGTGAAATGGTTTGAAAAGGTGATGCGCCATGTTTGCCGTCCCTTCCTCACCGACGAGGAGTTGGACCGCATCCTGAAAGGCGAAGACATCTGGCTGGACAGCGACAATATCCGCCGCCGCCTGGCCAATATCCAGAAAGGCGCGCCGGCCACCGCCCCGCGCCAGGCCGCTCGCGCCAAGCCCAAAGCCCCCGGCGCCTGACCGCAGACGCGCCTTGCCGCATGGAAAAGACAAAGCGCTTTCCTCAAATGAAATTTGCCATTATCATTTTTCATCTTCCAAAAAAGACAAATATCATGCCATTGCGCAGCATCCGCATGCTGGCCCGATACAGCGCCTGGGCCAATCGCCGCCTGTTCGACACCCTAGCCGCCCTGCCGGAGACGGAGCTCAACGCCGCCCGGGCCACTGTCTTCGGCACTATTCTGTCCACACTGAACCACAATCTGGTGGTGGACCGCATCTGGCAAGCTCATCTGATGCAACAGCCGCATGGCTACACCAGCCGCAATACCGCGGCCACGCCCAGCCTGGAAGAGCTGGATGCGGCGCAGAGCGAGCTGGATCGGTGGTTTATGGCTTACGCCGATAGCCTGAGCGCGGCGGCTGCGGAGGAGAGCTTGGACTTCCGCTTTGTGGACGGCGGCCAGGGACGCATGCGCCGCGACGACATGCTGCTGCACATCGTCAACCACAAAAACTATCATCGCGGCTTTGTGGCCGACATGCTGTACCAGATCCCGGCCACGCCGCCGGTCACCGACCTGCCGGTCTATCTGCGGGACGCCCACGGCGAGGACGCGCGGCCCGATTAGCCCCGTTGCCCCGCCGCAGTCCTGCCAACTTCCGTCCGTGGGTACGCTATGCTTGCCGCGCACGCGACGCTCACAGCGTCTCGGCCAGCGGTTCCGCAACCCGCTCCATCTCCACCCGATTGCGGCCGTTGCGCTTGGCCTGGTACAGCAGCAGGTCCGCCTCCAGGAACAGGCTGGCCAGGCTTTCGTGCTCAGACGGACGCAGGCTGGCTACCCCTATGCTGGCACTGATGGTCAGCGACAGCTCCCCGATTTGCGGACACAGATTGCCGATGGCCAGCCGCAGGCGGTCCGCGACGTTATAGGCCTCGATGCGGCCTGCCTGCGGCAACAGCACCACAAACTCCTCGCCGCCGTGGCGGCCCAGCAGATCGCCGTGGCGCGCCTCCCGGCGCAAACAATCGGCCAATTGCTTCAGCACGCCATCGCCCACCAGATGGCCATAGCGGTCGTTAATGCTTTTGAAGTGATCCAGATCTATCAGCAGCAACGACAATGACTCCCCCTTGTTCACCGCGCGGCGAAATATGCCATCCGCCTTTTCTTGAAACGTGCGGTGGTTCAGGAGACGGGTCAGGCCGTCCTGATCGGCCTGCTGCCGCAATTGCATGTGCAAGCGCTCGTAGCAAATGAACAGCATGCTCAGGCTGAAGCAGAATGTGAGCCAGAACAGGCTGAGCGAAGTGAACAGATTGAACAGCGCGCCCCGGCTGGCAAAGGCCGCGTCGCCCATCCACCAGGCCACATGGAAACGGCTGGCGGAAATCAGAATGATCAAGCACGCCAAAACCGTGGCCAGCCAGTGCCCAATGGGCGTGGCCTGCGTCCGAGAGCGCCAGAACTGGGCAACAATCAGGGACCAGAACACCATATGCGAAAACGAGGTCACCATGACGCGGTGACCATAGCTCGCCTCCCCGCCCAGCCAAACGAAAGCCACCATCACCACCGCCGCGCTGCCCAGGCAAAACCATCCCTTGTCTCGCAAGCCAAACAGCTGGCGCGTGGCCAGCAGCGCCATCGGATGAAACATCAGCAACAACAGCGTCACCAGAATCAGGCTGTGCCATGGGGACAGCGGCAAGCTCAGGAAAGCGAGGATGGAGCCTGCCGCGCTGATGATGCCGCTCAAGCCCAGCGTCAACAGGGCGGGTTCGCGGCGGTTATCGCGCCAATACAGCAGCACCACCAGGGTCAGCATCAGCGTATAGCCGGTGGTGCTGAGCAGAGTGGTCTTGAAGTCGAGAATGCTTTGGACGGATTGTATGGTCATGGATACAGGCCGAGCGACGCCAGCGCCAGCGCGCCGTTCGCGTCTACCACGCGCCCCGGAATCAGAACGCTCACAACATAACAGATCGCTCCGTTCAACGCTCAGCACAAAGGATGCTTTTGACATTGCCTGCCCAGCGCTCGTAGCGCGCCCGCAACGGCTATGCGCCTGGCTCCAGGCCAGGCTGGCTTGCCCAACCCTGGCGCAATACATAAAATACCGTCCGATCACGATGTCGGCATCATTGTCCAACCGACCATTCGCGCCAGCCACGCGCCCCTAAGCGTCGCCAACCCCACCCTGCCAGCAAGCGCTACTCAGGGTTGGGTTAGCGGGTCTGCCAGGCCGCCAGCCAGTTTGTCCGCAACACCGGGCCTCCGCGCCCGCGACTCTCACAGAAACCCGATATGCACCCAGCCTTTTTGCTGCCGCTGGCGCTTTTCTTCGCCTCGCCCGCCGTATTCGCCACCCCCTGGCCCGCGCTCGGAACGCAGCCGGACAACGACATGTCGCGCGTCAAGCCGCCGCTGCGCCTGAATCCGGACCAGCCTCCCCACGCGCCGGATTTTTCCGCCCCGCAGCCGCCAAGCTGGGCCAAAGCCCCCCGGAAGGCATGGCAGGCCCCGCCGCCAGCATACCGCCACGCCACCCCGCAACCGCCGCAATGGATGCTGCGCGATCGCCTCAACCAGGCGCATCCGGGCGCACAGCCATGGCGGCCTCCCGCCTTTGCACCGGGCAGGCATGGCGAAAAAAGAGCCATACCCATGCACATGCTGCCCTCGCCCCGCCCCGGCACGCCGCCTCATCGCGGGCCGCATCCATAGGGTCATGACCGCTCAGGCGGCCCAGCACAGCGGCACAGCGGCCCAGGTTTTCTAGCGGGATGGGCTTGACCGCGCCAAGCAGACGGCAGGCCTTGCGCCGCTCGCGCGCGGCGCAAACGCATGCGCCAATTTATCCATTTAGCAACAAAAAATTGGCCAATATATATCCATGGATTGTTTCCGCCAGGATTTTTAGCAAGAATCATCCCATTGCACGGGACGAGGCCGCTTGGCTCGCCCTCCTTAAACCGCCAGGCCCCGGATGCTGCGTTGCGCCCCCTTCCATTGAGATGTTACCGGCTGCGGCGCAGCGCCTTGGCTCCGCTTCGCTAAAGTGCTTGGTTTGGCGACGCTTGGCTTGGCCAACTATGATTGGAAATCCATGTCCCTCCGCAGCCTGGCTCTCCTGCTAGCGCTCTGCGCCGCGCCCTTGGCGGCACAGCCGCTGACCTCGCTCGACCTCAGCCTGCCGGCTAGCCGGCCGCGCATCGATATGTCCGCGCCGCAGCCCGCGCTGAAGCTTGCGCCAGCGGTCAAGCTGGACCGCTTGCAAGATTCCCCGCTCACCCCCGAAGAGCAGCGGGAGCTGCAACATGCTTTCGACAATGACGCTGCCGCCAGCCAGCCGGGCCTGCCGCCCCCCGGCCCCGTGGATGGCCGCCAGTTGTTGCGGAGCCTGCAACAGGCGTTTCACAAACCCGATGTCGTGCCCATGCATGAGCTGCCGCCGCTGCCGCTGCAGCGCCAATGAACTCGGCTTAACGATCTAGCAGACTCATCACCTCTGGCGCATAGCGCTGTCCGCGCACCTGGCCATCGCCGAATACGGCGTCCAGCTCGGCTGCGTCGCCATCGCCAAGGCGCACGGCCAGCGCGCCCAGGTTATCGCGCAGATTGGCCTGCTTGCGCGCGCCCGGTATCGCGACGATGTCATCGCCCTGCGCCAGCAACCAGGCCAAGGCCAGTTGCGCCGGGCTGCAGCCTTTCGCCGCGGCTAGCGCCCTTACCTTGTCCACCAGCGCCAGGTTGCGCTGGAAATTCTCGCCCTGAAAACGCGGGTTGCCGCGGCGAAAGTCATCCGGGGCGAAATCATCCGGGCTCCGGATCGCGCCGGTCAGGAAGCCGCGTCCCAGCGGGCTATAGGCCACCAGGCTCGCGCCCACCTCGCGGCACGCGGCCAGCGCGCCGTCCTCCGGATCGCGCGTCCATAAGGAATACTCGCTCTGCAAGGCATGGATAGGATGCACGGCTGCCGCTCGGCGCAAAGTCTCGGCCGAGGCTTCAGACAAGCCCAGATAACGCACCTTGCCCGTCCGCACCAGCTCTGCCATCGCGCCCACAGTCTCCTCGATCGGCACCTTGGGATCGACGCGGTGCAGGTAATAAACGTCGATATGGTCCACCCCCAGCCGCTTCAGGCTGCCCTCGCAGCTGCTGCGCACATAGTCGGGATGGCCATTGACGCCGCGGCGGTCCGGCTGGGCGGGATCGAGCACGATGCCGAACTTGGTGGCCAGCACCACCTCGCCGCGCCGGCGCGCCAGCAGTTTTGCCAGCAGCAGCTCATTGGTGTAAGGGCCATACATATCGGCGGTGTCCAGGAAATTGACGCCCAGATCCAATGCCGCGTCCAGCGTGGACAAGGACTCGGCATCGTCATGCGGGCCATAGAAAGCGCTCATGCCCATGCAGCCCAACCCCAGCGCCGAAACCTGCGGACCATTGCGGCCCAGAGTTCGTTTTTGCATCGTTCTGACTCCTTGCGTGGAAAGTGACGCCAGCATAAGAGATGGCCAGCCGTCGATAAATGGCCGAAAATGACATTCATTATTTAGCTAGGCTTCACAATGTCACGGATATCGCATGATGCGCTGCAGGCCTTCCGCCTGATCGCCCGCCACCGCAGCTTCACCCGCGCCGCCGACGAGCTGAATGTCAGCGCCTCCGCGCTGAGCCAGAGCATGCGCCAGCTTGAGGCAGAGCTTGGCCTGCCGCTGCTGGCGCGCACCACCCGCCAGGTGACGCCGACCGAAGCCGGCGAAGCGCTATTGGAAAGGCTGGCGCCGGCGCTGGACGAAATCCGCCAGGCGCTGGACGACATGCGCGAACGCCAGGGCCAGCCCGCCGGCACCCTGCGGCTGACCTTGCCCCATACCGCCGCCCAGATCGCGCTCTACCCCCATCTGGATGAATTCTTGCGCCGACACCCCGCCCTGGCGCTGGAGCTGGATGTCAATGACAGCCTGGTCGACATCGTCGGCCAGCGCTTCGATGCCGGCATCCGCTTCAGCGACCGCCTGCAGCCGGGCATGCAGGCGGCGCAGGTCAGCCGCCCCATACGCTTTGTCGTGGTGGCGACGCCGGCCTACCTCGCGCGCCGCGGCGTGCCGAAACAGCCCGATGACTTGCTGCAGCATGCCTGCATCGGCTACCGCTTCGGCGCCAGCGGGCCGCAGTACCGCTGGCAGTTCATCGAACAGCAGCAACCGCGCCAACTGGCCCTGCGCGGGCCGCTGCTCGCCAACGATAATCAGGCCAGGCTGCACGGCGCGCGCGGCGGCGTCGGGCTGGCCTATCTGGCCGAGGATCTGGTGCGCCAGGACCTCGAAGCCGGCAGGCTGGTTTCGGTACTGGAGCCGTACTTGCCGCCGGCCGAGGCGCTGTACTTGTTCTATCCGCAGCAACGGCGTCAGCCGGCCAAGCTGCGCGCGCTGATAGACTTTTTGCGCGAACAGGCGGGATTGCCCGCCGCCTGAGCCGGATCGACACTTTATCCAGTCAGATTCATTGTCGCTTCATTGCCGCCGGCATCGTGCTTGAAACAGAGTGAGTGGAAAATGAGAATCAAACTTCTCGACATGCGAATGTCTTTAGCATAAAAAGGCGAATCCACGCGCAACGGCCTTGGCGACTACCGTCTGCAGCCAACCTATGATGGAATGTGACAGTTGATACGGGAGAGATGAGTGAAGCGAAGCCTGTTGTGTCTGCTGTTCACTCTGCAACAAGCCGCGGCCGCGGCGCCGCCGCGCGAGATCACGCTGACCACGCTGGAGTGGCCCCCCTATACCGGCAGCCAGCTGCCGGGGCAAGGCCTCAACAGCGAGGTGATCCGGACAGCCTTTCAGGCCATGGGCTACCGCGTGACTTTCCGCATCGTGCCCTGGCAGCGCGCGGTGTCCGAGGCGCGCTTCAATCCCAAGGTTGCCGGCTACTTTCCCGAATATGACTCGGCCGAGGGTCGCAAAGCCTTTATTTTTTCCGACCCCATAGGCAGCAGCCCGCTGGGCTTTGCCGAGCGAATGGACGAGCGCATCCGCTGGCAAGCGCTGAGCGAACTTTCCCGCCGCCGCATCGGCGTGGTGCAGGGCTACGTCAACACCGCGGAGCTGGACCAGCGCATCGCCGACAAGCGGCAGAACGTCGACGAAGCGCCAGACGACACCCAGAACCTGCTGAAGCTGGACCGCCGCCATATCGACCTGGCGGTCATAGACAGCAATGTGTTCAATTACCTGATGCAAAACGAACCCAGGCTGAAATCCACCCGCGGCCGTCTGATGATGAACCCGCATCTGCTGGACGAAAAAAAGCTGTTTGTCTGCTTCAAGCCGTCGGCCGAAGGCAAACAGCTGGCGGATGTGCTAAACCAGGGCCTGAAGAAGATCAATCTCAAGCTGGTCATCCTGCGTTATCTGCAAGGGCTGGACCATCCGGAGCCGCCAGTGCAAAGCGCGGCGAATATAAAAAAACCGGTCGGCTGACACCGACCGGTTTTTTTTGCGGGTTCACGCCGCGCGGACTCAGGCCTTGGCCTTGCCCTTGGCCGGTTTGGCTTCCGGCTTGGCGGCCGCTTCTTCACGCTCCCAGGCCTCCTTGTACGGACGGCCGTAGAAGCTGTCCAGCAGCAGCTGCTTCAGCTCGCTGATCAGCGGGTAGCGCGGGTTGGCGCCGGTGCACTGGTCGTCGAAGGCGGCTTCGGCCAGCTCGTCCACCTTGGCCAGGAAGTCGGACTCGGCCACGCCGGCGCCCTGGATGGACGACGGGATGCCCAGCGTCTTCTTCAGCTCGTCCACCCATTCGATCAGCTTCTCGACGCGCTCGTGGTCGCGGTTGGCTTCCAGGCCCAGGTGGCGGGCGATCTCGGCGTAGCGCGCCACGCTCTTCGGCCGGTCGTACTGGCTGAAGGCGGTTTGCTTGGTCGGCACGTCGGCGGCGTTGTAGCGGATCACGTTGCTGATCAGCAGCGCGTTGGCCAGGCCGTGGGCCAGGCCGAACTCGGCGCCGATCTTGTGCGCCATGGAGTGGCACACGCCCAGGAAGGCGTTGGCGAAGGCGATGCCGGCGATGGTGGCGGCGTTGTGCACTTGTTCGCGCGCCTTGGGATCATTGGCGCCGTTCAGGTAGGACGACGGCAGGTACTCCTTCAGCAGCTTCAGCGATTGCAGGGCTTGCGGATCGGAGTACTCATTGGCCATCACCGACACATACGCTTCCAGCGCGTGGGTCACCGCGTCGATGCCGCCGAAGGCAGTCAGCGACTTCGGCATGTCCATCACCAGATTGGCGTCGACGATGGCCATGTTCGGGGTCAGCTCGTAGTCGGCGATCGGGTACTTCACGCCGGTCACTTCGTCGGTCACCACTGCGAACGGGGTCACTTCGGAGCCGGTGCCGGAGGTCGTCGGCACGGCCACCATCATGGCCTTCTGGCCCAGTTTCGGGAACTGGTAGATGCGCTTGCGGATGTCCATGAAGCGCAGGGCCAGGTCGGCGAAGTGCACTTCCGGATGCTCGTACATCACCCACATGATCTTGGCCGCGTCCATCGGCGAACCGCCGCCGATGGCCATGATCACGTCCGGCTTGAAGGCGTGGGCCAGATCGGCGCCCTTGCGCACCACGGCCAGGGTCGGATCGGCCGGCACTTCGAAGAAGGTTTCCACTTCCAGGCCCATCTTCTTCAGCAGGCGGATAGGCTCGTCGATGAAGCCGTGTTCGAACAGGTATTGACCGGTGACGATCAGGCAGCGCTTCTTGCCGGCCAAATCTTCCAAGGCCACCGGCAGGGAACCGCGGCGGAAGTAGATGGACTTGGGCAGCTTGTGCCACAGCATGTTTTCAGCCCTCTTGGCGACGGTTTTCTTGTTGATCAGATGCTTGGGACCGACGTTCTCGGAGATGGAGTTGCCGCCCCAGGAGCCGCAGCCCAGGGTCAGCGACGGCGCTAGGCTGAAGTTGTACAAGTCGCCGATGCCGCCTTGCGAGGACGGGGTGTTGATCAGGATGCGGGCGGTCTTCATCTTGTCGCCGAAGTAGCGCACGCGTTCTTCCTGCAGATCCTGGTCGGTGTACAGCGAGGAGGTGTGGCCGATGCCGCCCATGGTCACCAGCGCGGCGGCCTTGTCGCAGGCATCCAGGAAGTTCTTGGCGCGGTACATGGCCAGGGTGGGCGACAGTTTTTCGTGGGCGAAGGCTTCTTGCTCGGAGACTTCGGTCACTTCGCCGATCAGCACCTTGGTGGTGGGCGGCACGTCGAAACCAGCCATGGCGGCGATCTTGGCCGCGCTCTGGCCGACGATGGCGGCGTTCAGGCTCCCGTCGTTCAGGATCACCTTGCGCACGGCCTCGGCTTCGCTCTTGGACAGGATGTAGCCGCCGTGCTTGGAGAAGCGCTCGCGCACCGCGTCGTAGATTTCGTCGACGATGATGACGGACTGCTCGGACGCGCACACCACGCCGTTGTCGAAAGTCTTGGACATCAGGATGGAGGCCACGGCGCGCTTGATGTCGGCGGTTTCGTCGATCACGGCCGGGGTGTTGCCGGCGCCCACGCCGATGGCGGGCTTGCCGGAGGAGTAAGCGGCCTTCACCATGCCCGGGCCGCCGGTGGCCAGGATCAGGTTGATGTCGGGGTGGTGCATCAGCTGGTTGGACAGCGCGACGGACGGCTCGTCGATCCAGCCGATGATGTCTTGCGGCGCGCCGGCGGCGACGGCGGCTTCCAGCACCAGGCGGGCGGCTTCGCAGGTGGAGCGGCGGGCGCGCGGGTGCGGCGAGAAGATGATGCCGTTGCGGGTCTTCAGCGAGATCAGCGCCTTGAAGATGGCGGTGGAGGTCGGGTTGGTGGTGGGCACGATGCCGCACAGCACGCCGATGGGTTCGGCGATGGTGATGGTGCCGAAGGTGTCGTCCTCGGACAGCACGCCGCAGGTCTTCTCATCCTTGTACTTGTTGTAGATGTATTCGGAAGCGAAGTGGTTCTTGATCACTTTGTCTTCCATCACGCCCATGCCGGTTTCGGCGACGGCCATGCGCGCCAGCGGGATGCGGGCGTCGGCGGCTGCCAACGCGGCCGAACGGAAAATGTGGTCTACCTGCTCCTGCGTGAACTGCGCGAAAGCGATTTGCGCCTTCTTGACGCGGGCCACCAGGGCGTCGAGTTCGATTTGATTGCTAACGGCCATTTTGTCTCTCCAAAACCAAATGAAAATACCGAACGCTTAATTGTTCGTTTTCGACATAAAATTTTCGATATCGAAAAAACAACCAGCAGAAACTGCATTCGCCACCACCTTGCGATGACAGCGCCATCCAAGCCTTTGTAGTAGAGCCATTACATCACCCCGGCTATACCCCTAGTAAATTCAGGGGCTTTATCGGCTTTCTGCCATGGCTCACTCGATTCACAGCCATCGTAGCGGGTTTTCGGATATTCGTTTTTGCGCACGGCCAAACAATTTCCAGTTTTCCAGCAAAAAGAGCGCCAAATCGGCGCTCCCTGCGGGAAAGACGTCAAGCCTGCTGTAACGCGGCCGTTACCATGCGCTAGCGCCCCATGAACCCATACTGGAAATACTTGCCGCCGCGCGTCAGGGCGCGGATGCGCGCGGGATCGGTTTCGCCGTTGATATTGGTGATCACCAGCCGGCCCCTTCCCTGTTTCAGATCATTGTTGTAATCGTAATAGCCGCCCAGCACCGCCAGCTTGCCGGCCTCCACCTCGCCGGAGAATTTGAGAATGGCGCCTTCCACCTGGTTGTTGATATTGATCAGCGCGCCGTTGGTGGCGTCTATGCCCTTGGGTATCTCGATATTGTCCAGCTCCTTCTGGATGGCCGGCTCCATATTGCTGTAGTCGCCGGCCGCCGCCTGGATCGCCCGGCAGCCGGTATGGCTGACGAACATCAGCAGCGGCGTGCGCAGATGGCGCACGCCGTATTCGATAGACCCTTCCGAGCTAGCCAGCTGATTCCCCATATTGCTGATCACGAACAGGTCGGCGTCGGCGTCGCCGCCCTGCATGCCCACGCGGCCGCCGGGGCTGGAACAGGTCACCACCGTGGCTTTGGGCGCGGCGCGATCGCCCAGTTTTTGCAGATAGCCGGGCGAATGCTTGGCCACATAGCTGTGATTGGCCTTCAATATGTCGGACACCACGGCCTTGACCTGGGCCGCCTCGCCCATGGACTTGCCTGCCGCATGCGCCTGCTTGGTCGAACGCGGCTTCGCGCGGCGGGCCGATCGCGGCGGCATGCCCGGCGCGTGCACCTCCGGGCTGGGCTGGCTCAGGTCTTGCGGCGGTTTGGCCATTTGCACCGTCGGTGCCATCGTCTCCGGCATGGGCTTGGCCTGAACCGGCGCGGCCTTAGCCGGCGCGCTCTTGGCCGCCGCCGCGGGCGGCTCCGCCGGCTTGTTGATGCGCAAGGGCAACTTGATCACCTGCTGCGCCGCATGGGCGTTAGACGCCTCGGCCGCGCCGGCCGTCGTCATCGCCAACAGCAAGGGCATCGCCAGACACGCTCCAATCCGCCGTGGACTCATCCTAGATTCCTTAAGTCATCCGCAATCGCTTCTATTCTGCATCATCGACCATGGACGGGGAAGCCGCCAGTGCGCCGCCCCTCAAACCACCCGCGCGCGGCTTGGCCTGCGGACATGTCTGCGGAGCTGACTGCTGACAAGGCAGAGAAGAAAAACAATGGAAAAAACCGCCATGACTGCCAGCATGACCGCGGGTATGGCCTGACAGGTCAACCCGCGCTACCTGGCTGTGACCGCCAGTTGGAATCGGGCAGACCCAGACACAAGCACGCGCCAATACCCGCAGGCATGGCCTCATCCAGCAGCCCTAGCGCGGGTTGGCCCTCGGCCATACCCGCGAACCAGGCGACACATGGACAAAGCGGCAAGCCCCCTTGCCAGGAAAGAGAGTGGCGGCGCCCATAAACGACATGAAGGCTGACGATTGGCGAGCACGCAAAGATCGCGGGTATGGCCTGATAGGCCAACCCGCGCTACATGGCTTATCTGAGGAAATCGGCAAGAGTTTAGCGAAATTCGAAAAAAAATTTATGCGGCGAGAAAATCATGAAAAAAACCTCCCGGATGGGAGGCTTCATTCAACGCGCCGAGCCTAAGCCGCCCGCAGCTGGCTCAGCCACACGCCGCCGGCCACCAGGGCGCCGGCGGCGGCCTGCCAGGCTTCGAATCGCTCTCCCAGCAGCAGCCAGGCCAGGAAGACGGTGAAGACGGGTATCAGGTTGTTGAAGGCGCCGGCCTTGGCCACCGGGATGCGCGACACGGCCCAGGTGTAGAGGCCGTAAGCGCCCAAGGTGATGACGGCGCCCAGGTAGAGCACCCACAGGCTGGGAAGCAGATAGAGCTTGGCCGGCCACACGCCCCACGGCGTCAGCATGGCCAAGCCGAACCAGACGCTGCCGGTCACCGCCTGGATGCCGGTGATGGCCAGGGGCGAGTAGCGCGTGGACAGGCGCTTGGCGATCAGCACATAGCCGCAGGCGCAGACCATGGCGCAGAACTCCAACGCGTTGCCCAGCGGCGGATTGGGCGCGCCGGGGCCGGCGCGGCTGTCCATGCTGAGCCAGATCACCCCGGCAAACGACAAAGCGATGCCCAACCACACCTGGCGCGGCTGGCGCTCATGCAAGAACAGGCTGGCGCCCGCGGCCATCAGCATGGGCAGGGTGGCGGTGATGACGCCGGCCTGCGAGGCGCTGGTCAGCGTCAGCGCATTGGCTTCGAACAGGAAATACAAGCAGGGCTCGGCCAGGCCCATGGCCAAGAGCCACGGCCAGTCGCCCTTGCGGTATTGCCAGCTGATGCGGCCGCCCATGGCCAGCGGCAGCAGGCACAGCGCGGCCACCGCCATGCGCGCGAACAGCACGGCCAGCGGCGAATAGTATTCGAACACGTATTTGAGCGCGATGAAGGCGCTGGACCATAGAAACATGGCCAGCGTCAGGGCGAGGTAAGGCAAGGCGTCTCCCAGGGCGGTGGTCGGGCCGTCTGCGCGGCCCTCATGAAGGAGACATTGTTTCAGATTCCGATGACGGCTGTCGAACGCCGCCTCAAGCCAACTGCCGCTCCAGCCCCAGGCGGTCCGCCTGTATCCAGTATTCGACGATTTTGCCGTCCTCCACCCGGTAACAGGCGCTGTCTATCAAAGCCAGCGGCTTGCCCGAGGCCGGCCGGCCGTCTATCTCGCCCTGATGGCGGCCCAGCTGCGTCCAACGCGCATAGGCGCGGTCGCCGTCTATCAGCAGCTCGTCTATGCGCAGCTCGAAATCGCCGAACAAGCGCAGGAATTCGCGCACATGCTCGGCGTAATTGGCCGGACTGCGCGCCAGCGCGCGCGGGTTCTCAGACTCCAGCTGATGAGCCGTCACGCTGCTGGCCATATATTCCCCCGCCGCATCCGGATGGCGGCCGGAGCGCACCTCGCGCAGAAAGCCTTGCACCACCCTGCGGGTTTCCTCGCGGCTCATCGCGCGCCTCCCGCCTGGCGGCGTATTTGCGCCAATGCCTCCGCCTCGTCGCGACAGGCCTGTCTGGCATGCTGGCGCATGCCTTGCCACCACAGCCGGCCCAAGCCTTGCAATAGCTGTTGCAGTTTGTTCAACACTTCGCGCCCCTTTCGGCTTCATTTCAATGCCAACATCCTAAACAATGCAAAAACATTGAAAAACCTCCCATCGGCTGACACACTGTTCAAGAAATGAGAACAAACCACCTACCCGATGCCCAGGCCCTGCTCGCCTTCGACGCCCTGGTGCGCTGCGGCAGCTTCACCGCCGCCGCCGAAGAACTGGACTGCACCAAGAGCCGGGTCAGCCAGCTAGTCAAGGCGCTGGAAAAAGACCTGGGCACCGTGCTGGTCTTGCGCAATACCCGCCGCGTGGCCCTGACCGAGACCGGCCAATTGCTGGCCGGACATGCCGGCAAGCTGCGCAGCCTGCTGGAGCGCGTCCGCGTCGACATCAACGAAGCGGAAAACGAGGTCAGCGGCCCGCTGGTGATCAGTTGCGGCACGTCCTTCGCCCAACATCTGATCGCCCCCTTGCTGGCCGAACTCGCCCTCAAGCACCCCGGACTGCAGCTGAAGCTGCAGGTGGAGAACCGCCTGCAGGACCCGGTGGCGGAGGGCCTGGATTTCTGCGTGCGCACGCGCTACGTCAGCGACGACGCCCTGGTGGCCAAACCGCTGGGCTATGTCCGCGAATGGGCCTTCGCCTCGCCTGACTATCTGGCCAAATTTCCGCCGCTCAAAGAGCCGGAGGATTTGAGCCACCACCGCATCCTGCTCGACACCAGCCATCCCCAGCAGGGCGACGCGCCCGAATGGCGATTGGAAAGCCAGGGCCTGCAAAAACGCATCCCGGTGCGGCCCGTGCTCAGCAGCCACCAGTACGGCCCCTTGCTGTCGGCCGCCATCGCCGGCAGCGGCATCGCCCTGCTGCCCTATTACTGCGTGCGGCACCATCTCGCCAACGGCCAGCTGGCGCCGGTGCTCCCTGGCTGGAGCCATGATTACTGGCCGGTCTTCCTGGTCTACCCCTACCGCCACCCCTTGCCGCGCAAATACCAGGCCTTCATCCAGCACGTGGTGCCGCGGCTGCGCGAACTGCTGAAAAGCGAGATTGATCCAGGCCAAGGCGCGGTCATGCCATCCTCGTCAGAATGACCCGTTTAAGCCGTGCCGCGAGGTTTCGGCGCCTTCTGGAGAATTCATGGAACATCGTGACATCGTCATCGTGGGCGGCGGCATGGTGGGCAGCGCCTTGGCCGCGGCGCTCTCCGGCCGCGGCCTGACTGTCTGCGTGTTGGAGCGCGAAGCGCCGCAGCCTTTCGCGCCGGAACAGGCGCCCGATCTGCGCGTATCCGCCATCAGCCCAGCCTCCGCGGCGTTTCTGGACAGCCTGGGCGCCTGGGAAAAGATAACGGCGATGCGCGCCGCGCCTTACCGCCGCATGCAGGTATGGGAAAAGGACGAAGCCGCGGGCACTCTGTTTGATGCCGCCGAAGCCGGCGTGAGCGAACTGGGCCATATCGTGGAAAACCGCGTGGTGCAACTGGCCGCCACCGCGGCGTTGCGCGACAAGGGCGATATCGACTATCGCTGCCCAGCCGCGGTGCGCGACATCATCTATCGCCCGCAAGCGACGCAATTGACCCTGGACGACGGCAGCCGGCTGCAGGCGCGGCTGGTCATCGCCGCCGACGGCGCGCGCTCCCAAGTGCGCGAGGCCGCCGGCATAGGCGTCACCAGCTGGGACTACCCCATGCACGCGCTGGTGCTGGCCTGCCGCATGGAAGGCGGACAGCAGGACATCACCTGGCAGCAATTCACGCCCACCGGCCCGCTGGCCTACCTGCCGCTGTGCGGCGACGCCGCCTCCCTGGTGTGGTATCACCGGCCGGAAGAGGTGAAGCGCCTGCTGGCGCTGAGCGATGAGGACTTGATCGCCGCCGTCAGCCAGGCTTTCCCGCGCAAGTTGCCTGGCATCCGCCAGATCGCGGCGCGCGGCAGCTTCGGCCTGACCCGCCGCCATGCCCAGCGCTATGCGCGCGACGGCGTGGCCTTGGCCGGCGACGCCGCCCACACCATCCACCCTCTGGCCGGGCAAGGCGTCAACCTGGGTTTCCAGGACGCCGCCGCCTTGGCGCGCACCATCCTGGACGCGCAGGCCAAGGGCGAGGACTGGGCCGGCGAGCGCGTGCTGGCGCGCTACCAGCGCGCGCGCAAGCCCGCCAATCTGGCGATGCAAAGCGGCATGGACGCCTTCTGCTACGGCTTCGCCAACGACGCCGCGCCGCTGAAGGCGCTGCGCGGCCTGGGCCTGCGCCTGGCGGACAAGGCGGGACCGATCAAACGCGGCGTGATACGATACGCCCTTGGAATATCATCGCCCTTCACGCGCGGCCGATCATCATAAACAGGAGCAGGCCGCGCTCAAGATCAACGGAGCTCGCCCTGATGAAAACTTACCTCCATGCGGCCCTGGCGGCGCTGCTGGCTTTAACTTGCGCGGCCAGCCGCGCCGCCGACCAGCTGGCCCCCGACCTTGGCGAAAAAATCGTCAAGCTGCCCGTCACGCTGCCAGACGGCAGCCGCCAGAGCATGACGCTGACCGTCTTCCGCCCCAGCCAGCCCGGCCCCCACCCGCTGGCGCTGATCAGCCATGGCCGCTCTCCCAGCAAGGATGAGCGGGCCAAGCTCCCGCGCCAGCGCCAGGAAACCGCCGCGCGCTATTTCGTGCGCAAGGGCTTCGTGGTGCTGGTGCCGACGCGCATAGGCTATGGCGACAGCGCCGCCCGCCTCGATCCGGAAAACATGGGCGCCTGCCAGCATCCCAACTACCGCTCGGCGCTGACGCCGCAAATCAACGAAATCCAGGCGGCGCTGGATTACGGCCGCAAGCTGCCCGACGTCGACCCAAGCCGCATCGTGCTGATGGGCGTGTCGGTCGGCGGCATGGGCGTGGTGGCCGCCGCCGCGCACAATCCGCCCGGCGTGGTCACCACCATCAACTTCGCCGGCGGCCACGGCGGCAATCCGCAAGCCCACGGCGGCGCGCCCTGCGATCCGGAGCAATTGCGCCGGGCCTATGCCGAGTTCGGCCAGCACGCGCGCATGCCCATGTTGTGGCTGTACGCGCGCAACGACAGCTTCTTCGGCCCGGCCTATTCCCAAGCCTGGGCCAAGGCCTACCGCGACGCCGGCGGCAAGCTGGACTTCCGCCTGCTGCCGCCCTACAGCGACGATGGCCACAAGCTGTACAGCCAGGGCACCGACATCTGGATGCCGCAAGTCGATGCCTACCTGGCCAAGTTCGGCTTCAAGACGCCGGGCACGGTCGCCCGTCCGTCGCCCAGCGGGTATGCCGATCTGCAGGACAAGGCGCGCGTCCCCTTCGTCAACCAGGCGGCCAAGCAAAGCGGGTATAACGCCTTCCTGCGCGGCCCCTTGCCGCGCGCTTTCGCCGTGTCCCGCAATGGCCGCTGGGGCTACGCCTATGGCCCGGATGCGACCAACCACGCGTTGGACATCTGCCGCCGCGGCAACGAACAACCCTGCGCGCTGTACGCGGTGGACCGCGACGTGGTGTGGCATCCCTGATCCGCCCCGGCATGAAAAAAGCCGCCTTGCACAGCCAGGCGGCTTTTTTTCAATCTGTCGCGCTCAGTCCAGCGCGCTGCCGGACTCGGACTTGGGCGAGCGGTTCAGCAGGCCATCCACCACCTGCGCCGGGTCGTTGCCCTGGTAGAGCAGGCCGCACACGGCGGCGGTGATGGGCATGTCCACCTCCAGCCGCTCCGCCATGGTCAATACCTCGCGCGCGGTCGCCACGCCTTCCGCCACATGTCCCAGCTCCTGCAGCACTTGCGGCAACGGCTTGCCCTCGGCCAGCTTCAGGCCCACCTGACGATTGCGCGATAGCTCGCCGGTGCAGGTCAGGATCAAGTCCCCCATGCCGGACAAGCCCATCATGGTGTGCTGGCTGGCGCCCAGCGCCATCGCCAAGCGGGTGATTTCCGCCAATCCACGCGTGATCAGCGCCGCCCGCGCGTTGAGGCCGAAGTGCAGGCCGTCCGCCACGCCGGTGGCAATGGCCATCACGTTCTTGACCGCGCCGCCCACCTCCACGCCCACCAGGTCATCGTTGGCGTACAGGCGCAGCCGCGGACTGTGCAGCTCACGCGCCACGCGGGAGGCGAATTCGGCGTCGTCGGAAGCGATGGTGACCGCCGCCGGCAGGCCCTGCGCCACTTCGCGGGCGAAGCTGGGGCCGGACAGCACGCCGCAGGCATGGTCAGCCGGCAGCTCTTCCGCCACCACCTGGTGCGGCAGCAGGCTGGAACCGGCCTCGAAGCCCTTGCACGCCCACAGCACCGGCGGCAGCGCCGTTTTCAGCACCGTCAACGCCTTCAGCGTGGGGCGCAGGCCGGACATGGGCGTCACAATCAGCAACAGCTCCGCGCCCTGCACCGCGGCGGGCAGGTCGGAAGACAACTTCAGCAAATCGGGAAAGGGGCAATCGGGCAGATAGCGGCGGTTGAGGCGCTCATCCGCCATCTGCTGAATCTGGGCGGCGTCGCGCGCCCATAGCGTCACATGGTGGTGACGGGCAAAAGCAATCGCCAGCGCGGTTCCCCAAGCGCCGGCGCCAAGAATGGCCAGTTTCATGTCTCGCCCTTACAAGCCCCAGAGGTCGGTGATGCGGGCATAGCCGATGCTGCCGTCGCGGTGGCGGACCTGCACCCAGCCATCCTGCGGCGGCTGCAGCATTTCCAGCACGCCGTCCTTGGGGACGGTGAACAGCAGCTTGCCGCTCTCCCCTGCCTGGCCACGCACGCCGGCCTGGGGAGACGTCACCAGCAGCCAGCGTTGCTTGGACAGCGCCGCAGCCGGAATCCAGGCGATGCCGCCGGTGGCGTCGCGCACGCGCGCCCATTCCTTCTGGCTGCTCAGCACTTCCACCGGGTAGTAGCGGCTGACCACGAACAGTTTCTTGGCGGTCAGGGAGGGCGCCTCGTACAGCGCGACGCCGGTTTCCTTGACCGAGCGGAACTCCAGCGCCTGGGCGGCCTGTGCGGCGCCCAGGGCCAGGAGCAGCGCGAGTGCGAGGCGCTTCATGCGGTTCGCCTCAGGCGTTGCCGGCTTCGGCCTGCTGCGCACGCTGCTGCATGTACAGGGCTTCGAAGTTGATCGGGGCCAGCAGCACCGGCGGGAAGCCGGCGCGGTTCACGATGCTGGATACCGCTTCGCGGGCATACGGGAACAGGATGTTCGGGCAAGCCACGCCCAGGATCGGGTCCAGGTCTTCCGCCGGCACGTTGCGGATCTGGAAGATGCCGGCTTGGGCCACTTCGCACAGGAACAGGGTTTTTTCCGGCAGCTTGGCGGTCACGGTCACGGTCAGGGTGACTTCAAAGAAACCGTCGTCCAGCTGCTGGCCGCCGCTGGCCAGTTGCATGTCGATTTCCGGCTGGGCTTGTTCCAGGAACACTTGCGGCGCGTTCGGCACCTCCAGCGACAGGTCCTTCACATAGATTTTTTCGATGGAAAACGCCGGTTGCAGCTCTTGTTGTTCGCTCATGATTCTTTCTCGCTAGTAACCGCCTGAATGACGGTTGAATTGTGGGGTACGACGGCGGGCATCATCGCACGAAAGCCGGCGACGGCCAACCCGCCGCCGGGGTCAATCCGCCAGCAGCGGATCCAGCTTGCCGGCCTGGTTCAGCGCCACCAGGTCGTCGCAGCCGCCGACATGGGTCTCGCCGATAAAAATCTGCGGCACGGTGCGGCGGCCGGTGATCGCCATCATCTTGTCGCGCTGTTCCGGATCCAGATCGATGCGGATTTCCGTGATGCCGCTGACGCCCTTGCTGGACAGCAGCTGCTTGGCGCGCACGCAATAGGGACAGACCGCGGTGGTGTACATCGTAACCGGTTTCATATTCATTGCCTGGGTAAGATAGCGTTGCCGGCGATTATAACGTGAGTTCGCCGCTCAGGGCTTTGCGCTGGATCGCATGGCTTCGGTGTTGAAGCGCAGCGCCAGGTCCGACACCAGCGCGTCCAGCGCCGGGCCGGACGCCTTGGCGCGCGGACCGTTGACGATGGCGACGATGGCCAGCCGCTGGCCGTCGGCCGCCTGCCAGTAGCCGGCCAGCGCCTTGACTTCGTTCAGCGTGCCGGTCTTCATCCTGAGCCGCGGCCCCAGATCGGCGAAGCGCTTCTTCAAGGTGCCGTCGGTGGCGGCGATGGGCAGGCTGGCGATGAACTCGCCGGCATACGGCCCGCGCGCGGCATCCAGCAGCACTTCGCCCAGCAGCCGCGCCGTTACCCGCTCCCGCCGCGACAGGCCGGAGCCGTTCTCCAGGGTCAGCGCGTCGACATCGTCCATCCCGTGGCGCGTCAGCGTCTCGCGCACGGCGCGCGCCGCGGCCGCGGCGCTGCCTTCGCCGCCGGCCTCGCGCCCCAGGGTCAGGAACAGCGTGCGCGCCATGGTGTTGTTGCTGTACTTGTTGATGTCGGACAGCGCCACCGCCAGCGTTTGCGACTGTCTGGCCGCCAGCTCGCGCGCGTCGTCCGGAGTCCGGCCCAAGCCCATCCCCAGCGGCCCCTCCCCACCCAGCGCATGCCACAAGGCGGCAAAGTCCTGGCCGGCGAATTCATCATGGCTCAGCACATTGACGTAGGCGCGCTGGCCGTCGCAAGCCGGAGGCAGGCTGCCGCTCACCCGTACATGGCGGCCGTCGTTCTCTATGCTGACAAAGCGGCGCGGATCGGGGCATGGCAAGTCCGGCCCCGGCTTCAACTCCGCCTGCAGCGTCACGCCGGCCAATGGCGGGTCCAGCACCGCGCGCGCGCCGCGCTCGTCGTGATAGAAAGTCAGCCAGGCCACCTTAAGGTTCACCAGATGGGTGTCCGGCTCCACCGTGAACGCGCGGCCCGCGTCTTCGTCGAAATCATCGGCGCCGCCGACATCGGCAAAGGCTCGCTTGTCCAGCAACAGCTTGCCCTCGATCCGGCGGATGCCGCGCAGGCGCAGGCTATACAGCAGGCTCAGCAAGTCGCCGTTGTCGAAGCGCGGATCGCCGCCGCCCAGCCAATACAGGTCCCCCTTGAGCACGCCGTTTTCCACCGGCGCGCCCGACAGCAGCGAAGTCTTCCAACGGTAATCCGGCCCCAGAAGGTTCAGCGCCGCCCAGCCGGTCAGCAGCTTCATGGTGGAGGCCGGATTGACCGGCGCCTCCGCCCGGTGGCGGATCACCGGCCCGCCGCCCTCCACCGGCGCCGCCCACACGGCGACTTCGTCCGGCTGCAAACCGTGCAAGTCCAGCGCGCCGGCCTGAGCGCACAGTCCGGCCAGCCACAGCGCGGCCCATGTTTTCATCATCTTCATCGTTCTCACCATTCCTGCGGGTCCACATCCAGCGACCAGCGCAAGGCGCGGCCATGGGCCCTGGCCATGCTGTCCAGCAGCGGCGGCAACTGATCGAGCAGGCGATGCAGCGCGCCGCGCTGCGGCGACTCCAACACCAGCTGCGCCCGCTCGCGCTGCGCCAGCCGCGCCATCAAGGCCGGCGCCGGGCCGGAAATCAATATGCCCTCGGCCAGCGGCTCCAGCGCGTCGCGCGCCTGGCGCAAAAAGGCCGTGGCCTGGGCCAGCTCCGGGCTGTCCGCCCGCAGCAAGGCCTGGAAGACACCGGGCGGGAAACCGGCCTGGCGCCGCTCGGCCAGCAGCGCCGCCGCGTAGCCGTCGAAATCATGCGTCACCAGCGCGTGATACAGCGGGTGCTCCGGCCATTGAGTCTGGATCAGCACCTCGCCCGGCGCGTCGGCGCGGCCGGCGCGGCCGGCCACCTGCATCAGCTGCGAAAACAAGCGCTCGGAGGCGCGGAAATCGGCCGAGTACAAGCCGCCATCCGCGCCCAGCACCGCCACCAGCGACAGCGTGCCGAAGTCGTGGCCCTTGGCCAGCATCTGGGTGCCCACCAGAATGTCCACCTCGCCGCCGTTCACCTTGCGGTAAATCTCATCCCAGGCGTCCTTGCGGCTGGTGGTGTCGCGGTCTATCCGCAGCACCCGCGCTTCGGGCAGCATCCGTTGCAAGGCGGACTCCAGCCGCTGCGTGCCTTCGCCCAAGGGCTTGATGTCCGGGTCGCCGCAGTCCGGGCAGGCGCGCGGCACCGGCTCCTCCCAGCCGCAGTGATGGCAGCGCAGCTTGCGCTCCATCAGATGCACCACCAGCTTGGCCGAACAATGCGGGCAGCCGCTGGTCCAGCCGCAGGCGGTGCAGGCCACCACCGGCGCGAAACCGCGGCGATTGATGAAGACCAAGCTCATTTCCTGGCGCGCCAGCCGGGCTTTCAAGGCCTCCAGCACCGGCTCGGACAGCCCTTCCGCCAGCTTCTTGCGCCGAGTGTCCACCAGCCGCACGTCCGGCAGCCTGGCCGCGCCGTGGGCGCGCCGGGTCAGCGCCAGCTTCTGATAGCGGCCGGCCTCGACATTGGCCACCGTCTCCAGGCTGGGCGTGGCCGAGCCCAGCAAGATGGCGATGCCGTCGCGGCGCGCGCGCCAGATCGCCAGGTCGCGCGCGTGGTAGCGCAGGCCGTCCTGCTGCTTGAAGGAGCCATCATGCTCCTCGTCCACCACGATCAAGCCCAAGCGCGGCAGCGGCGTGAACACCGACAGCCGGGTGCCTATCACCACGTCGGCCTCGCCATGCCAGGCATCCAGCCAGCCTTGCAGCCGCTCGCCGTCCGCCAGGTGGCTGTGCTGCACCACGATGCGGCTGGCGGGGAAGCGCATGGCGAAACGGTCGATCAGCTGCGGCGTCAGATTGATTTCCGGCACCAGCACCAGGACCTGGCGGCGCGCGGCCAGCTGATCGGCGATCAGGCGCAGATAGACTTCGGTCTTGCCGCTGCCGGTGACGCCATGCAGCAGCCAGGGCTGGAAACCCTGGCTGCCGCGCAAGGCGTCCAGCGCCGCCTGCTGCTCCTCGTTCAATTCCGGCGCCTCGCCCATCCGCAGCGACGCCGGCTCCGGCGTAACGCGCTCGACCTTGCCCGCCTCCAGCCAGTCGGCCAGCAGCTTGCCGGCCTGCGGCGTCACCGCCTTGGCCTGCTCCGCCGACAGCGGACCATCCTGCAAGGCCTGCCACAGCGCCAGCCTGGCCTTTTGCCGCGCGGGCGGCGCCTCCGCCAGGCCCGCGTCGGTCAACGCGAAAGGCCGCTTGTCCGGCCGTTTCACATCGCGCGGTTCGCGCAAGCTGGTGGGCAAGGCCGTGAACAGCGTCTGGCCCAAGGGGTGGTGATAATAATCCGCGGCGAACCGCACCAGGTCCAGGAAGGCCTGGGGCAACGGCGGCAAACCGTCCAGCACCATTTCGATGCATCGCAGCTTGGCCGCATCGACGTCCGCCACACCCTCCCCGGGTATGGGCGTGACGACAACGCCACACAGGCGGCGCGGGCCGAACGGCACGCTGACGCGCATGCCGCTTATGACGGGTGATTCAGTCAGATAACTGAAAGTGCCGCTCAAGGGCACATCGACCGCCACCTGAACCCGCTCACGCTCGCCCATTGGACCCTTTCCCCGACAAACCCTGTTGCGACAAGGCTTTGCAATCGCTGTGCACAGATCTTGTGGATAACTTTGTGAACAACCCGGCCCGCGGCCAGCAAAATGCCGTCAAATCAGTGTTTCCGCTGGATTGCACAAAAATTAATCAAATGTAAAACTCTTTATTTTTCAATGGTTTAGATTGTGTTCATTTTTTTTGCCATCTGCGCTTGACAAGCCCGCCATCCGCAACTAGCCGGTGTGCATAACTTCTGGAACACCAGCAGGCCTTGCTGTCAACCCGCATGCGGGAACCGATCATCACGCGGTTTGATCCGCGTCAGAACGACCGCGCGGCGGAGCGGAATACCCCGCCCGCCGCGCAGGGCCTGGCCGTGTTGTGCATGGCAAAATTTTAATAAAACCTTAAAAAAACAACGGATTTTTCATTTGTCGCGCCTCAAACCGATGCGCAGGAACAAACGCTGGCCCGGATCGGGCCGCTGCAGGCACCAAAATGGCGCATGATCCGGGCTTAGCCGGGCCTCAGGCCTTGTGATATTCGCGCGACAAACGATGCACGGCCTCGACCAGCGCGCCGGCGTGGGCCGGATCGGCGTGTTGCGAAATGCCGTGGCCCAGATTGAACACATGGCCGCTGCCCTGGCCGTAGCTGGCCAGGATGCGCGCCACTTCGCGCTCGATGGCCCCCGGCTCGGCGAACAGGGCATTGGGGTCGAAATTGCCCTGCAGCGCCACCTTGGCGCCGACGCGCGCGCGCGCCAGGCCGATGTCGGTGGTCCAGTCCAGCCCCACGCAATCCGCGCCGATGGCGGCGATGTCTTCCAGCCATTGGCCGCCGCCCTTGGTGAACACGATCACCGGCACGCGCCGCCCATCGGCCTCGCGCTTGAGGCCAGCGACGATGCGCCGCATATAGGCCAGCGAGAGTTCTCGATACGCCGCGTGGCTCAGCGCGCCGCCCCAGGTGTCGAAGATTTGCACCGCCTGCGCGCCGGCGTCGATCTGGGCGTTCAGGTAGGCGATCACCGACTGGGTGTTCATTTCCAGGATGTGGTGCAGCAGCTCAGGGCGGCTGTACAGCATGGCCTTGACGTGGCGGAAGTCGTCGGAGCCGCCGCCCTCCACCATATAGCAGGCCAAGGTGAACGGGCTGCCGGAGAAGCCGATCAGCGGCACGCGGCCGTCCAGCGCCTTGCGGATGCTGGACACGGCATCGAACACATAGCGCAGTTTGTCCAGCTCGGCCGGGACCAGCGCGCGGATGGCGGCCTCGTCGCGCAGCGGGCGCTGGAACTTCGGACCCTCGCCCTCGGCAAAATACAAGCCCAGGCCCATGGCGTCCGGCACGGTCAGGATGTCGGAGAACAGAATGGCCGCGTCCAGCGGGAAACGGTCCAGCGGCTGCAGCGTCACCTCGGTGGCGTAATCCGGGCTGGTGCACAAGCCCATGAAGCTGCCGGCGCGGGCGCGGGTGGCGCGGTATTCCGGCAGGTAGCGGCCGGCCTGGCGCATCATCCAGATCGGGGTATATTCAACCGGCTCCTTCAACAGAGCGCGCAGGAAGGTATCGTTTTTCAGCTGGGTCATGGCGGCACACGCGTGGAAAGTCAGCCGGCATTATACCCAGCCCCCCATCAGGGGCGAAACCACAGTTCACGCCGCGACAGCGGCGTGTCCGGCGGCAGCAAGGCATTGGGCAGCTCGATGATGGTGCGGCCAGACAGATTGAGTCCGCGCAAATGCTCGTCGTTGAAGACATGGAAGGTCTGCTCGAAACTGCCGTCCGCCACCGCCCTCTCCAGTCCCTGCCGCAGCAGCGTGGCCAGCTCCGGCCGCCTGGGCGTGACGAAGAAATAAAAAGCCGTGGGATAGTGCAGCAGCAGATACGGGTCCAGCATCAGCCCCTGGCTGTTGGGCGAGCCCAGCTCTTGCCTGACCTCGATCACGCTGCGCGGAAAGTAATCGTAGCGCTGCTGTCGCAGCATGGAAAACAGGTTCAGATACTCCGGACTGGTCACCACCGGCAGGCCGGCCCCACGCAGGATTTGCGTGTCCGGCCAGTCCAGGCCCTGCCCGGCGCGCAAGGCCGCCAGCTGCCGCCGAGTTTTCACGCCCTTGAGCAGCTTGGGCCTGCCGGCGCTGATCAACGGCACGCGCCAGCCTATCAGGCCCTTGTCCAGCGGGATGCGCACGGCAAGCAGCTTTTGCTCGCGCTCCCGGCTGGTCATGCCCCAGAACACGTCCAGGACGGTGTCGCCGCGCATCATCTGCTCCATCGCGCGGCCCTGGTTCATGTCGCGGTCCGCGATCAGCGTGCAATGCTGCCGCATCTCGCTGCAGGCCAGCTGCAGCAAGGCCTGCATATAAGGCCAGTGGGGGTCGTCGCCTCCGGACAGCAGCGCATAGTGAATGTCCACGCGTTCGGCCTGAGCCCTGACGCCCAGGCTGCACACGCACAGCAGACAGATCAAACCTAGCTTGCCCATGATGTAGCCATCCCGGTTGCCATGTCGACATTATGGCCATGGATCACCAACCGCCCAAGCCCCCGGCAACGCCGCCCAGCAACAACAGCCACAGCGGGTTCCCATTGCGGCGCCAGGCCAGCAGCGCCACCGCCGCGCTCAGCGCCCAGCCGGCGCCGTCCCGGTTGGCCGCCTGCAGCAGCAAACAAGCGCTGGCGGCGATCAGCCCCACCGTCAAGGGCAGCAAGGCCCGGCCGAGCACGGCGGTCAGCTCGCCGTCGCGATTGCGCGCCCACCAGCGCGAGACGTAAAAACTCAGCACGGAGGACGGCAGGCAAATGCCCAACATGCTGACCATGGCCCCGGCCACGCCGGCCACATGCCAGCCCACCAGGCAGACCACCAGCACGTTGGGGCCGGGAGCGGCCTGGGCGATGGCGAACAGCTCAGCCAATTGCGCCGCGCTCATCCAGCCCTGCTCCACCACGATGCGCTGTAGCTCCGGCAGCACCACATTGGCGCCGCCCACCGCCAGCAGCGACAAGCAGGCAAACGCCCACAACAGCCTGAGCAGGATCACCGTGTCCTCCCCTCCCGCGTCCACCAGGCCAAGGCCAGCGCCAAGGGCACCGTTCCCAGCAGCACCCATAGCAAGGGCAAGCGGAAAACCGCGATCGCGCAGAAGGTGGCCGCCACCACCAGCGCGCTCCAGCCGCGCCGTTCCAGCTTGGGCAGCAGGCGCGGCACCATGGCCAGCAGCAGGCCGGCCGCGGCGGAAGCCAAGCCGTGCATCACGTGGACCACCAGCGGCAGCTGGCGGTAATGCGCGTAGAGCGAAGCTAATAGCAAGACGATGGCCATCGGCGCCAGCAACAGGCCGCTCACTGCGGCCAGCGCGCCGGACGGCCCATGAAAACGCGCGCCTACCGCCACCGCCATATTGACGATATTCGGCCCAGGCAGCACTTGGCACAGGCCCAGTTGTTCGGCGAAGTCGCCCTCGGACAACCAGCGCCGGCGCAGCACCAGCATGCTGTGCGCCTGCGGCAGCACGCCGCCGAAGCCGGTGATGCCGACGCTGAAAAAGCCGGCGAACAAGTCTCTCCGGCATGGCGTGATCAATTCCTGATTCATGTCCATGACACTACTCTCCGCCATAGGAGCAGACAAACGAGAAATGCTGACAACGGCGGTCAATTAAACTCACAGCTCGCCCAGCCTGCCCACGATGAAATCCACAAACACCCGCAGCTTGGGCAGGGGCTGACGATCCGCCGGATAAATCAAATGCATGGGCTTGGCCTCCGGCAGATAGCCGTCCAACAACGGCACCAGCCGGCCGTCCGCCACATCGGCCGCCAGCAGCGCCTCCGCCTGCAGCGCCAGCCCCGCGCCGGCCAAGGCCAGCTGGCGCAAGGCCTGGCCCTGATTGCACAGGAAGCGGCTGGACGGGATTTCCACCCCGTGCAGCCGGGCCAGCGCGTCCCAGCCATCGTCGCGCTGCCAGCGACTGAAGCCCAGACAGTCATGCCGCGCAAGGTCAGCCGGCGTCTCCGGCTTGCCGCGCCGCGCCAGATAGGCCGGCGAAGCGGCGATCATCATGCGGTAAGGCTTGAGCCGGCGTCCCACCAGGCCGGAATCCGGCAGATGGCCGATGCGGAACACAGCGTCATAGCCATCCGCCACCAGGTCCACCAGCTGATCGGACAGCTCCAGCTCCACGCCCAGCTCAGGATAAAGCGCCATGAACTCGGCCAGCAGCGGCGCCAGGCGCAGCGTGCCGAAGGTGACCGAGGCGTTGACGCGCAGCACGCCGCGCGGCTGCTCGCGCAGCAAGGCGGCGGCATCTTCGGCGGCGGCCAGTTCCGCCAGGATGGTCCGGCAGCGCTGGTAGTAATGCTGCCCCAGCTCGGTCAACTGCTGGCGGCGCGTGGTCCGTACCAACAATCGCCCCCCCAGCCGCTGCTCCAGCGCGGCGATGTGCTTGCCTACCATGGGCTGGGACAGGCGATGCGCCTCCGCCGCCGCGGTAAAGCTCCCCAAGTCCACCACGGCGACAAACAACTCCATGCTGAGCAGGCGATCCATGGATTAGAAACTCCAAGATATTAATCCTGTTCATGATAATGGATTAATCAAAAAGAGAAATATCCGCACACTGCGTCCATTCCCAACCCTGATGGAGCAAATCATGAAAATCCTGCTTGTAGGCGCCAGCGGCACTGTCGGCCGCGCCATCCGCCAAGCCCTGTCCCACCACCAGATCCTGACCGCCGGCCGCCACAGCGGCGACTTGCGCGTCGATATCACCGATAGCGCCAGCGTGAGCAAGATGTTCGAACAAGCCGGCCGGCTGGACGCCATCATCAGCGCCACCGGCAACCTGCACTTCGGACCGCTGCAGGAAATGCGCGCGGCCGACTTCCGCGTTGGCCTGGAAAACAAGCTGCTGGGCCAGATCGACCTGGCGCTGACCGGCCAGCATTACCTGAACGACGGCGGCTCCATCACGCTGACCAGCGGCATCGTCAGCGCCCATCCCATCCGCCACGGCGCCAACGCCACGGCGGTGAACCGCGCGCTGGAAGGCTTTGCCGCCGCCGCCGCGCTGGAGCTGGGCCGCGGCCAACGCATCAATGTGGTCAGCCCCAATGTGCTGCAGGAGTCATGGGAAGGCTTCGCCCCCTACTTCCCCGGCTTCGAGGCCATCCCCGCCGCCCGCGCCGCCCTGGCCTATGTGCGCAGCGTGGAAGGCATCGCCAACGGCCAGACGCTGACGGTGTGGTAAGCCATCAAACCGCCCGCAGCCGCTCGAGATGCCGCAGCTGAAGTCAGCTGATAGCCTCCTGGCGCCGCCACCGTCTGCGCCAGGACTATACTGCATCAGCCGCCATGCAGGAGAGAGCCCGATGAAATCCATCCTGTGGCGCGGGCTGGCGCTGCTGCTGTGCCTGCCCGGAGCCCACGCCGAACCGATCCCCGCCTTCAGCCAGGCGATAGAGCCCTGGGGCGATCCCGCCACCGGCGACGGACTGACGCCGCGCTACCTGCGCTGGCTGGCGGATCAAAGCGGCCTGCAGCTGATTCAGGACACTCGCCCGCTCCCCCGGCTGGTGGAGGAGCTGAAGAGCGGCCGCGACGCGCTGGCGCTGATCACCGCCTCCCCGGAGCGCGACGCCTTCGGCCTGGAGCTGTGCCGTCCCACCGACATCCGCCTGTCAGTGATCCATCGCAGCGCCCCCCATGCGCTGCGAGTCGAGGATTTGAAACAACGCCCGGTCGGCATTCTGCGCGGCACCCACACGCTGGATGCCTTCATCGCGCGCAGCGGCGCCGAGCGGGTTCTGGTGGCCGACATGCGCCAGGGCATGGGCATGCTGCGCATCGGCCGGCTGGACGCGATGATGTGCGTGCGCCCCGGCTGCGGCCGCGTGCTGCACGAAGTGTCGCGACCGTCCGACAATTGGTCGGAACTGGAGATCAGCCGCGAACCGATGGCGGTCTACGTCTCGCGCGCCCATCCGCTGGCCCGCGACGCGGCGGCGCTGGCGCGGCTGCAAGCCGCCTGCCTGTCGCCGCAAGGCCGCGCCAAGATGGCGGAATTGCTGGCCCTCTACGACTAGCCATGAAAAACCCCGCGGCCAGCACTGGCGGCGGGGTGGCGGAAACGGAAAGCGGATGGATCAGATATCCGCTTCCACCTCGTTGCCCTTGGCTTCCATCCAGCTGCGGCGGCTGGAGGCTTCGCCCTTGCCCATCAGCATGACGAACATGTCCAGCGTTTCCTTCAGCATGCCGGGGCGCACCTGCACCTTGACCAGGCGGCGGGTGTCGGGGTTCATGGTGGTGTCTTTCAGTTGCTCCGGGTTCATCTCGCCCAAGCCTTTGAAGCGGGAGATGGTCCAGGCGTTCTCGCGCACGCCCTCGCTGCGCAGACGATCCAGGATGGCGGTCATCTCGCCCTCGTCCAGCGCATAGAGCTTGCGCGGCGGACGGGTCTTGCCCTGGCCCGGCACATCGACGCGAAACAGCGGCGGCTGGGCGATGTAGATATTGCCGTTTTCCACCAGCCGCGGGAAATGGCGGAAGAACAGCGTCAACAGCAGCACCTGGATGTGCGAGCCGTCCACGTCGGCGTCGGACAGGATGGCGATCTTGCCGTAGCGCTGGCCGGACAGGTCCGGCGCGTCGTTGGGGCCGTGCGGGTCCACGCCGATGGCGACGGAGATGTCGTGGATTTCGGCATTGGAAAACAGCTGGTCCTTGTCGGTTTCCCAGCTGTTCAACACCTTGCCGCGCAGCGGCAGGATGGCCTGGTATTCCTTGTCGCGCGCCAGCTTGGCCGAGCCGCCGGCCGAATCGCCTTCCACCAGGAACAGCTCGTTGCGCTCGATGTCCTCGCTTTCGCAGTCGGTCAGCTTGCCCGGCAGCACCGCCACGCCGGAGCCCTTCTTCTTTTCCACCTTCTTGACGGACTTGAGGCGGCTCTGCGCCTGGCGGATGGCCAGCTCGGCGATCTTCTTGCCGGCTTCCACATGCTGGTTCAGCCACAGTTCCACCGGATCCCGCGCCAGGCCGGAAATCAGCTTCAACGCGTCGCGGCTGGTCAGCTTGTCCTTGGTCTGGCCTTGGAACTGCGGGTCCAGCACGCGGGCGGACAGCACGAAGCGCACGCGGCTCCATACGTCCTCGGCCATCAGCTTGACGCCGCGCGGCAGCAGGTTGTGGTGGTCGACGAAGCTCTTCACGGCGTCGAACACGCCGGCGCGCAGGCCGGCCTCATGGGTGCCGCCCACCGGGGTGGGAATCAGGTTGACGTAGCTCTCGCCGCTGGCGCCGTCCTCGAACCAGGCCATGGCCCACTGCGCGCCCTCGCCCTTGGCGAACTGCTCGTGGTCGTCGCCGATATAGGCCTCGCCGGCGAACAGCGGCGCCACTGGCTCGTCGTCGCCGCACAGCTCGGCCAGATAGCTCTTCAAGCCCTCCGGGTACTGCCACACCTTGACTTCGTCGCCGCTGGGCTTTTCCACCGTCAACGTCACCGCCACGCCCGGCAACAGCACCGCCTTGGCGCGCAGCAAGCGCTCCAGTTCCAGCATGGAGTAGCGCGGGCTTTCAAAATACTTGCCGTCCGGCCACACCCGCACGCGGGTGCCGCTGGTGCGCGGGCCGCAGTCGCCGATGCGGGCCAAGGGCTCGATCACGTCGCCGCCGGCAAACACCAGGCGGTGCACGCCGCCCTCGCGCTTCACTTCCACCTCCAAGCGGGTAGACAAGGCATTGGTCACCGACACGCCCACGCCGTGCAGGCCGCCGGAGAAGGCATAGGCGCCGCCGTCCTTCTTGTTGAATTTGCCGCCGGCGTGCAAGCGGGTGAATACCAGCTCCACCACCGGCACGCCTTCTTGAGGGTGCAAGCCCACCGGAATGCCGCGGCCATCGTCTTCCACGGTCAGCGAGCCGTCCTGGTGCACGGTGACGGCGATCTTGCGCGCGAAACCGCCCAGCGCCTCGTCGGCGGCGTTGTCTATCACTTCCTGGCAGATATGGGTGGGATCGGTGGTCCGGGTATACATGCCGGGCCGCTCTTTCACCGGCTCCAGCCCCTTCAGCACCCGTACCGAGGATTCGTCGTATTGTTGAGTCATGTTCTGGTCTTGCCCTGTCGGCGCGTCACGTCGACGCCGCCCGCAAGGGGCGGCAAAAATAAAGACAGCGGGCATTGCCCGCCGTCGCTGTATTGCTATGGCCTTGCGCCGCTCACTGCTCGCTCTGCGCGGCGATGCGCGCCAGATAAGCGTCGTGGCTCTCCACGCCGCGCAGGAAGCGGGCCAGCTCGGTCAGCGCGCGCTCGTAGACATCGCGCTTGAATTCGATCACCGCGTCCACCGGCGCCCAGTAGTCGTTCCAGCGCCAGCCGTCGAACTCCGGATGCGTGGACGCGCGCAGGCACACATCGCTGTCGCGTCCCACCAGCCTGAGCAGAAACCAGATCTGTTTCTGCCCCTTGTAACTGCCGCGCCATTCGCGGCGAACCCAGTTGGTCGGCACCTCGTAGCGCATCCAGTCGCGGGTGCGCCCCAATATCTTCACGTGCTGGGGCAATAAGCCCACTTCCTCCAGCAGCTCGCGGTACATCGCGGCCTCGGGGCTTTCGCCCGGCTTGATGCCGCCTTGCGGGAACTGCCAGGAGTGCTCGCGCACGCGCTTGCCCCAGAACACTTCGTTCTTGGCATTGGTGAGGATGATGCCGACGTTAGGGCGGTATCCGTCCCGGTCCAGCATGGAATAAACCTGCAATTCGTCTCGTTACCGGAATTTTTGCACATTTCGGCCGCCCTTGCCATGTGCCGCACCGGCTTGGAACGCGCGCAAAAGCTTGATCGGCATCACCGGCTTGCGCCCCCACTCCCCCAAACCACCCAAACGATGCTACGATTCCGCGATTGAACGTCAATCAACTGCGCATTCATGGCATTTCTGCTCAACCGACCCACGCTGACCCGTCTGCCCTGGCTCCCGCTGCGGGCAGAGGATTTCTCCACGCTGCTGCAAACGAACGAGTTCCGCCTGCGGCTGCTGGAGGCGATCGCGGCGGCCACGCGGCGCGTCTACATCTGCGCGCTGTATCTGGAAAATGAGGAAGCCGGTCAGGAAATCCTGGACGCGCTGTACCAGGCCAAACAGCGCCAGCCGGAACTGGACGTGCGCGTCATGGTGGACTGGCACCGCGCCCAGCGTGGCCGCATCGGCGAGGACCAGAGCCAATGCAATGCCCGCTGGTATCGAGAAGAAGCGGCGCGGCGCGAATTGGACATCCCCGTGTACGGCGTGCCGGTGCAGACGCGAGAATTGTTCGGCGTGTTGCACCTGAAGGGCTTCGTCATCGACGACACGGTGTTCTACAGCGGCGCCAGCCTCAACAATGTTTACCTGCACAAGCTGGACAAGTACCGCTTCGACCGCTACCACCTGATCCGCAGCCCGGAGCTGGCGGACGCCATGGCGCGCTTCATGGCCGAGCAGTTCTTCAACGATCCTGCCGTATTTCGCCTGGACAAGCCCGCGCCGTCCACCCGCAGCATACGCAAGGAGATCCGTCAGTTCCGCGACAAGCTGGCGCAGAGCCAGTATCGCCCCGCGACGCTGACCGCCGTCCCGGCGGACCAGCTGGCCATCACGCCCATCGTGGGCATAGGCAAAGGCAACCGGCTCAATCGCACCATATTGGACATCATCGCCAGCGCGGACAGCCGTTTGTTCATCTGTACGCCGTATTTCAACTTTCCGCGCGCCGTAGTGCTGGAAATCAACCGCGCCCTGCGCCGTGGCGTGGAAATCGACATCGTGGTGGGCGACAAGACCGCCAATGACTTCTACATCCCGCCGGAACAACCGTTCCGCGTGATCGGCGCGCTTCCCTATCTGTACGAGATGAACCTGCGCCGCTTCGCCAAACGGCAGCGCCCATACATCGCCCGCCAGCAGCTGCGTGTCCATTTGTGGAAAGATGGCGACAATACCTATCACCTCAAGGGCATCTGGAGCGACTGGCGCTACCTGCTGCTGACGGGCAATAACCTGAATCCACGCGCCTTCCGCCTGGACCTGGAAAACGCTTTGCTGTTGCGCGACCCGCAAGGCGAGCTGCGCGCCCAGGGGCTGGCTGAGCAGCAAAGCATACTGCGCCATACCACCCTGCTGGCCCACTATCGCCAGCTGGAAGATGTCAAACACTATCCCGAGCAAATCAAGAAACTGCTCACCCGCCTCAGCCGGGTGCGCATAGACCGCATGCTGAACCTGATGTTGTAATGCCTCGCCCCGCTACGCGGGGCTTTTCTTTGCCATCCCTCCCCGCCAGGCGCGCAAGCGCCCTGCATTTTTGCCCCAAGCTCTCATGCGCGCTCCGCTATGCTGGGATGATGAGCCTGGCTCGCGGCGAATGGAGAGCAAGATGCAGCCACCCGGAATCGAAACCCACCACCTGACGGTCAGCCATGAATACTCGGAAAAATGGCAACAGGTGCTGGATCTGCTGGCCCGCATCGTCAGCATCCCTTCCGCGCTGATCATGCGGGTGCAGGCCCCGCAGATCCGAGTTTTCCTCTCCAGCCGCAGCGAAGGCAATCCCTACGAGGAAGATGAGCTGGCCGACCTCGGCACCGGGCTCTATTGCGAAACCGTCATGAGCACGCGCCAGGCGCTCACCGTGCCCAACGCGCTGACAGACCCGCGATGGGACCACAATCCCGACATCAAGCTAGGCATGATTTCCTATATGGGCCTGCCGCTGACCTGGCCCAACGACGAAATCTTCGGCACCATTTGCATCCTTGACCGCGCGGAAAACCACTACACAGCAAACTACCGCGCCCTGCTGGCTCAATTCCGCGCCCTGGTGGAGCGAGACCTCAAGCAGATCTACAACGACAAAGCCAGAGCGCAGGAAGACGCGGCGCTGCGCGCCGAGGAAGCGGAACGCGTGCGCCGGGAGTTCGAACTGCTGCGCGCGGGCGAGCGCAAGGCATTGCGAGCCCTGCGCGAAAGCGAAGAACGCTGGCACTTCGCGCTGGAGGGGGCCGGCGACGGCGTGTGGGACTGGAACCTCGCCAGCGGCGATATCTACTTCTCCAACCGCTGCCGGCAGTTGCTGGGCTTGCGCAATGCGATGGAAATCGGTGACTTCAAGCTATGGCAAACCGGCATCCATCCCGACGACCTGCCCACTGTATTGGCGGATCTGGCCAGTTACTTGCGACTGCCCAGAGACTCCTTCATCACGGAGCACCGCTTTCTCAAGGATCACAGCTGGATCTGGCTGCTGGGACGCGGCATGGTGGTCAGCCAGGACGCGCAGGGCCAGCCGCTGCGCATGATAGGCACTTACTCTGACATCACGCGACGCAGACAGGCCGAGGAGGAGTTGCAGCAGCTCAACATTCACCTGGAAGAACGCGTCGCCAGCCGCACGGCCGAACTGAAAAAAGCGATGCAGCAAATCAGCATCGCCGAGAAACAGAACGCACTAGCACGCATGGTGGCGGGCATGGCGCATGAGCTGAACACGCCCATAGGCAATATCCTGCTATGTTCGACGCAGATCCTCGCCGATGTCCAAACCATTGCCCAAGCCGAAGCGACGCAGCAATTATCACGCAGTCAATTGCGCGACTTTCTCGACAAGGCAGCCGAAAGCTGCGAGCTGCTGCAAAGAAGCAGCGAACAGTCAGCAGACCTGATTGGACGCTTCAAACAAATCGTCGTCGATCAACTGGACCAGCCCAAGCGCAACTTCAATCCTGGCGCCATCCTCGCCAAGTTGTTGGAAATCCTGCTTCCCGCAGCCCACCATCCGCGGATCAAACTGACACTGGACTGCTCTCCCGATTTGCTGATTCACAGTTACCCCAGCGCATTGGAACAACTGATCTCACACCTCGTGGCGAATACCTTGACGCACGGCTTCCAAGGCCGCAACGAAGGCTCGATACAGATCGCGATCCAGCGCCAGCAGAATGAGATCATTCTGCGTTACGCCGACAATGGCCAAGGCATCATCCCAGAATTGCATAGCAAGGTGTTCGACCCGTTTTTCACCACGCGCATGGGGCAAGGCGGCGTCGGCCTGGGTCTCGCCCTGGTGCACAACATCGTCCACATCATCCTGAAAGGGCAAATCCGCCTGGAAAGTGAACCCGGCCACGGCGCCGCCTTCATCATCAGTTTTCCCAGCGAACCACATTAGCCTCGTAGAAACAGCAAAGCCCCGGCAGGGCATCCTGTCGGGGCGGGTTGGGGTCGGCGCGCGGCGGCAATGCACAAAGCCCAGCTCGGTTGAGCTGGGCTTTGTCTGATGGGGCGTCTGGCGGTGTCCTACTTTCACATGGCGAATGCCACACTATCATCGGCGCTAAGATGTTTCACGGTCCTGTTCGGGATGGGAAGGCGTGGGACCATCTCGCTAAGGCCACCAGACATAAACTTGTACAAACTCAAGAAGCCTGAACCAGAGAGGTTCTCTGATTCTGAATATTCGGTATTCAATTGTGTCGCACACACTCTATCTCGCGTCTTGGTTCCCCAAGCCACTCAAATGATAGGATCAAGCCTCACGAGCAATTAGTATCGGTTAGCTTCACGCCTCACAGCGCTTCCACACCCGACCTATCAACGTCCTGGTCTCGAACGACTCTTCAGGGAGGTCAAGCCTCCAGGGAAGTCTCATCTTCAGGCAAGTTTCCCGCTTAGATGCTTTCAGCGGTTATCTCTTCCGAACTTAGCTACCCGGCAATGCCACTGGCGTGACAACCGGTACACCAGAGGTTCGTCCACTCCGGTCCTCTCGTACTAGGAGCAGCCCCCGTCAAACTTCCAACGCCCACTGCAGATAGGGACCAAACTGTCTCACGACGTTTTGAACCCAGCTCACGTACCACTTTAAATGGCGAACAGCCATACCCTTGGGACCGGCTACAGCCCCAGGATGTGATGAGCCGACATCGAGGTGCCAAACACCGCCGTCGATGTGAACTCTTGGGCGGTATCAGCCTGTTATCCCCGGAGTACCTTTTATCCGTTGAGCGATGGCCCTTCCATTCAGAACCACCGGATCACTATGTCCTGCTTTCGCACCTGCTCGACTTGTCGGTCTCGCAGTTAAGCTACCTTTTGCCATTGCACTATCAGCACGATTTCCGACCGTACCTAGGTAACCTTCGAACTCCTCCGTTACACTTTGGGAGGAGACCGCCCCAGTCAAACTGCCTACCATGCACTGTCCCCAATCCGGATCACGGACCAAGGTTAGAACCTCAAACACACCAGGGTGGTATTTCAAGGACGGCTCCATCAGAACTAGCGTCCTGACTTCAAAGCCTCCCACCTATCCTACACAAGTCTGTTCAAAGTCCAATGCAAAGCTACAGTAAAGGTTCACGGGGTCTTTCCGTCTAGCAGCGGGGAGATTGCATCTTCACAAACACTTCAACTTCGCTGAGTCTCAGGAGGAGACAGTGTGGCCATCGTTACGCCATTCGTGCGGGTCGGAACTTACCCGACAAGGAATTTCGCTACCTTAGGACCGTTATAGTTACGGCCGCCGTTTACCGGGGCTTCGATCAAGAGCTTGCACCCCATCACTTAACCTTCCGGCACCGGGCAGGCGTCACACCGTATACGTCCACTTTCGTGTTGGCACAGTGCTGTGTTTTTGTTAAACAGTCGCAGCCACCGATTCTCTGCGACCTGTCAAAGCTTCGTGAGCAAGTCACTACACCTCAACAGGCATACCTTCTCCCGAAGTTACGGTATCAATTTGCCGAGTTCCTTCTCCTGAGTTCTCTCAAGCGCCTTAGAATTCTCATCCTGCCCACCTGTGTCGGTTTGCGGTACGGTTCTTATGTAGCTGAAGCTTAGTGGCTTTTCCTGGAAGCGTGGTATCAGTCACTTCAGGTCCGTAGACCCTCGTTATCACTTCTCGGCCTTAAGGGGCGGCGGATTTGCCTACCACCCCAGCCTACCGGCTTGAACAGACTATTCCAACAGTCTGCTGACCTAACCTTCTCCGTCCCCACATCGCACTACATAAAAGTACGGGAATTTTAACCCGTTTCCCATCGACTACGCTTTTCAGCCTCGCCTTAGGGGCCGACTCACCCTACGCCGATGAACGTTGCGTAGGAAACCTTGGGCTTTCGGCGAGCGGGCTTTTCACCCGCTTTATCGCTACTCATGTCAGCATTCGCACTTCTGATATCTCCAGCATCCCTTACGAGACACCTTCACAGACCTACAGAACGCTCCCCTACCACGCACAGTAAACTGTGCATCCGCAGCTTCGGTTATCAGTTTGAGCCCCGTTACATCTTCCGCGCAGGACGACTCGACCAGTGAGCTATTACGCTTTCTTTAAATGATGGCTGCTTCTAAGCCAACATCCTGGCTGTCTAGGCCTTCCCACTTCGTTTACCACTTAACTGATCATTTGGGACCTTAGCTGGCGGTCTGGGTTGTTTCCCTCTTGACGATGGACGTTAGCACCCACCGTCTGTCTCCCATGCTTGCACTTTCCGGTATTCAGAGTTTGCCATGGTTTGGTAAATCGCAATGACCCCCTAGCCATAACAGTGCTTTACCCCCGGAAGTGATACATGAGGCACTACCTAAATAGTTTTCGGGGAGAACCAGCTATCTCCGAGTTTGTTTAGCCTTTCACCCCTATCCACAGCTCATCCCCTAGTTTTGCAACACTAGTGGGTTCGGACCTCCAGTGCGTGTTACCGCACCTTCATCCTGGCCATGGATAGATCACTCGGTTTCGGGTCTACGCCCAGCAACTCAATCGCCCTATTCGGACTCGGTTTCCCTACGCCTCCCCTATTCGGTTAAGCTTGCTACTGAACGTAAGTCGCTGACCCATTATACAAAAGGTACGCAGTCACGGAACAAGTCCGCTCCCACTGTTTGTATGCATCCGGTTTCAGGTTCTATTTCACTCCCCTCCCGGGGTTCTTTTCGCCTTTCCCTCACGGTACTGGTTCACTATCGGTCGATCATGAGTATTTAGCCTTGGAGGATGGTCCCCCCATCTTCAGACAGGATTTCTCGTGTCCCGCCCTACTTCTCGACTGCTTAGTTCTTGCGATGCGTTTTCGTGTACGGGGCTATCACCCACTACGGCTGGACTTTCCATTCCATTCCACTAACGCAACTCATAACACAGTCAGGCTGTTCCGCGTTCGCTCGCCACTACTTACGGAATCTCGGTTGATTTCTTTTCCTCGAGTTACTTAGATGTTTCAGTTCACTCGGTTCGCCTCCTCTGACCTATGGATTCAGTCAGGGATCTCCTTGCGGAGGGGTTTCCCCATTCGGACATCGCGGGATCAAAGCTCTATTGCCAGCTCCCCCGCGCTTTTCGCAGGCTTACACGTCCTTCATCGCCTATGATCGCCAAGGCATCCACCAGATGCACTTAGTCGCTTGACCCTATCATTTCAGTAACCTAAATTACCGCAACAACAGAGAGTGTTTGTGCGACGACTGCACCGCCCCTTTTGATATGGCGACGCAGCCTTAGATACAATCAAATACCCAAGATGACGATTTGTTGATGCACAGAATTAACTCTGCATCTTCATCTCGCCGTCTTTATATATTCGGCTTCTTCAGTTTGTTAAAGATCGGGCGTTTATACAACGCAAACAGAATCCAACTCTTCCGAATTCGATTTTGTTTGCGATGGTGGAGGATGACGGGATCGAACCGACGACCCCCTGCTTGCAAAGCAGGTGCTCTCCCAACTGAGCTAATCCCCCTCTTTTTGGGTGATGCTGCGTTGCTCAGTCGCTCATGTGCATAAGCACATGTCGCTCCTTCGCGCCTTGCCTGACCCAAAAAATACTGGTGGGTCTGGTAGGACTCGAACCTACGACCCCTGCGTTATCAACACAGTGCTCTAACCAGCTGAGCTACAAACCCAGTAGTCGTTTGATACCACATCCTTTTCGATCAAAATCAAGCAGATCCAGGCGAAAGCTGACGACGTGTACATCGAGTACACGAGGAAGCTTTCAACGCAGAGCTGCGCCGATTTTCATCGAAAATGCCCTTAACTTGAATAACCGATAGGCTGTAAGTACTTGGCGATCGCCTTCTCTAGAAAGGAGGTGATCCAGCCGCAGGTTCCCCTACGGCTACCTTGTTACGACTTCACCCCAGTCATGAATCCCACCGTGGTAAGCGGCCTCCTTGCGGTTAGCCTACCCACTTCTGGTGAAACTCACTCCCATGGTGTGACGGGCGGTGTGTACAAGACCCGGGAACGTATTCACCGCAGCATGCTGATCTGCGATTACTAGCGATTCCGACTTCACGCACTCGAGTTGCAGAGTGCGATCCGGACTACGATCGGTTTTCTGAGATTAGCTCCACCTCGCGGCTTGGCAACCCTCTGTACCGACCATTGTATGACGTGTGAAGCCCTGCCCATAAGGGCCATGAGGACTTGACGTCATCCCCACCTTCCTCCGGTTTGTCACCGGCAGTCTCATTAGAGTGCCCAACTGAATGATGGCAACTAATGACAAGGGTTGCGCTCGTTGCGGGACTTAACCCAACATCTCACGACACGAGCTGACGACAGCCATGCAGCACCTGTGTTACGGCTCCCTTTCGGGCACCAAGATATCTCTACCAAGTTCCGTACATGTCAAGAGCAGGTAAGGTTTTTCGCGTTGCATCGAATTAATCCACATCATCCACCGCTTGTGCGGGTCCCCGTCAATTCCTTTGAGTTTTAACCTTGCGGCCGTACTCCCCAGGCGGTCAACTTCACGCGTTAGCTACGCTACCAAGGATTCAAACCCCCAACAGCTAGTTGACATCGTTTAGGGCGTGGACTACCAGGGTATCTAATCCTGTTTGCTCCCCACGCTTTCGTGCATGAGCGTCAGTGTCATCCCAGGGGGCTGCCTTCGCCATCGGTATTCCTCCACATCTCTACGCATTTCACTGCTACACGTGGAATTCTACCCCCCTCTGACGCACTCTAGTCGTGCAGTCTCCAATGCCGTTCCCAGGTTAAGCCCGGGGCTTTCACATCAGACTTGCACAACCGCCTGCGCACGCTTTACGCCCAGTAATTCCGATTAACGCTTGCACCCTACGTATTACCGCGGCTGCTGGCACGTAGTTAGCCGGTGCTTATTCTTCAGGTACTGTCATCCCCCAGCGGTATTAGCGCTAGGGATTTCCTCCCTGACAAAAGTCCTTTACAACCCGAAGGCCTTCTTCAGACACGCGGCATGGCTGGATCAGGCTTGCGCCCATTGTCCAAAATTCCCCACTGCTGCCTCCCGTAGGAGTCTGGGCCGTGTCTCAGTCCCAGTGTGGCGGATCATCCTCTCAGACCCGCTACTGATCGTCGCCTTGGTGAGCTCTTACCTCACCAACTAGCTAATCAGACATCGGCTGCTCGTATAACGCGAGGTCTTTCGATCCCCCGCTTTCCCCCTCAGGGCGTATGCGGTATTAATCCGGCTTTCGCCGAGCTATCCCCCATTACACGGTACATTCCGATGCATTACTCACCCGTTCGCCACTCGCCACCAGGAGCAAGCTCCCGTGCTGCCGTTCGACTTGCATGTGTAAAGCATGCCGCCAGCGTTCAATCTGAGCCAGGATCAAACTCTTCAGTTCAATCTCATAGCAATTTTCTGGCACGCAAGTTCAAAGAAATAAACAAGTATCTCTTGTCTCTTGCAGTGCAAGTATTTGGCTTTCACCAAGCACTTACACCTATCGGTTATTCGTTCTGTTAAAGAGCAGTGCTGGACGCTGTTTTCGTCACACCGGAAACCGTTTCGTTTCCGCCGTTTCGTTCGCTGCGTCAGCTGAGGAGACGAACTATACGCCCGGGCCTGAACCTCGTCAACACCTTTTGCGGGAAAAATGGAAAGAATTTCACACAAACCCGCCAAGTTGTTGATTTTAAATGGTTGCATCATGAAAAAAACGGCAACTCCAGATGAAGGTGCCGTTGAATACTCACCTCAGGGCTGAGCCGGGGCGGCAGATTGAGTGGCGATGGGCCTCAGATAAGGCACAAAAGCATCGACCACCTCGGGCGCATCCGGCTTGGTGCGGGTGCCGATGCTGATCACCTTGCTGGCGCCGGGCAGGATCAGGTACTTGTGGAAGTTCCACATCGGCGCGTCATCGGTCGCGGCAATCAGCGCCTTGAAGAAGGGCTGCGCATCGCTACCGCGCACATGCCCCTTGCTGGCCATTGGGAAGGTCACGCCATAATTAGCCTGGCAGAACGCGCCAATCTCGCTGGGCTTGTCCAGTTCCTGGAAGAAATCATTGCTGGGGAAGCCGATCACCACCAGCCCTCGCGGACCATATTGCTTATATAGAGACTCCAGCTGGGTGAATTGCGGCGTGAAGCCGCAATGGCTGGCGGTATTCACCACCAGAACCGGCTGATCGGCGTATTGGCAAAGATTGATTTCGCCGCCCATCAGCCCGGGAACCGTGTAATTGAGCAGCGCCGGGCAGCCCGCCAGCGCAGCCTGCCCCCACAGCAACAACAGCAAACCCCAACGCTTCATGATGAACTCCCGTTCTGACCGCAAAATAGAAAATAGGGCAATGCGCCCAAGCATGGCCCTATCGTCTCACATCAGCGCCTGGAACGCGCCATCCGTTCAGGACTGTTGGCTGGCGATTTCCGCACGCACTTTGTCCATGTCCAGATCGCGCAGGCTTTGGATAAGTTGCTCGAACTGTCCGCCCATCATCGCGCCGGCCTGATTGAACACCATGATGCCGTCTTTGACCGCAATCAGCGTCGGAATGGAGCGGATATTGAAATGGGCGGCCAATTCGCGCTCTTCCTCGGTATTGATCTTGCCGAACACGATGTCCGCGTGCTTGGCCGACGCCGCCTCGAACACCGGACCGAACATCTTGCAGGGACCACACCACTCCGCCCAGAAATCGAGGATGACGATGCCCTCTTCCTTCATATTGGCGTTGAAGTTGTCGGCGGTAAGATTGGTGAAGGACATGTCGGCTCTCTTTCAGTATCGGGTGGCCCGCCAGCTGCGGGCCGTCTCAGACCAAGATATGAGCGCCAACCCGCCATTGCAAGCGATGGCCCGTTTGTATTTTTCAATGCATCCGATAGCCCTTAGCCGATAAAGGGCAACGTAAGGTAGAGCTTGATGGTGATGGCGTTGACGATGTCGATGAAGAAAGCGCCCACCATGGGCACCACCAGAAACGCGATATGTGAGGGGCCGAAACGCTCGGTCACCGCCTGCATATTGGCGATGGCGGTAGGCGTGGCGCCCAGGCCGAAACCGCAATGACCGGCGGCCAGCACCGCGGCATCGTAGTTGCGTCCCATCACCCGGAAGGTGACGAACACGGCGTACAGCGCCATCGCCAGCGTCTGCAGCAAGAGCAGCGCGAAGATGGGTAGGGCTAACGCCGCCAGGTCCCACAGCCGCAGCGACATCAGGGCCAGCGCCAGGAACAGTGACAGACTGACGTTGCCCAGCACCGACACCTCGCGCTCGAATATCTTGTACCCGCCCAGCACCGCCAGTCCATTGCTGATCAGCACGCCGACAAACAAGACGCAGACAAAGGTAGGCAACTCGAAAGCCGTACCCTTCAGCAGCGAACCGACAAAGGTGCCGCCCAAGAGGCAAACCGCGATCAAGGCCAGCGTTTCAATGAATGACTGCGGCGTGATCAGCCGCTGCGCGTCCGGCAGCTCGAAGCCGCGCGGCGGCTGGTCCGTGTTATGTTCGGCGCCCGGCGTTTGCACGCGCTTGACCAGAAAGCGCGCCACCGGCCCGCCGATCAAACCGCCCAACACCAGGCCGAAAGTGGCGCAGGCCATGGCCAACTCGGCGGCCGACGCCAGGCCGTATTGATCGGCGAAAGTGCCGCTCCACGCCGCGCCGGTGCCATGGCCGCCGGACAGGGTGATGGAACCGGCCAGCAGGCCCATAAGAGGGTCCAGCCCCAAGGCGCTGGCCACGGCCACGCCCAAGGTGTTCTGCACCAGCAGCAGTCCCACCACCACGCCCAGGAAAATGGCTACTGTCTTGCCGCCCTGCTTCAGGCTGGACAGATTGGCGCTCAGCCCGATGGCGGCGAAGAAAGCCAGCATCAGAGGCGTCTGCAAAGACGTGTCGAAACGCACTTCCACGCCGGAGAACTGGCGCCAGGCCAGCAGCGCGGCGGCCACCACCAGGCCGCCGGCCACTGGTTCCGGAATATTGTAGGCACGCAGCGCGCCGCTATGGGCAACCAGCTTGCGTCCCAGCAATAGAACGAGCGAGGCGGCCACCAGCGTGCCGTAAAAATCGAGTTGAATCATCGGTTCTCCCATAGTCGTTTTCGAGCGAAAACGCGTCCGCGCCGCGACGCAGACAGACCGATGAAGCAGGAAGGCATGGGGCGCTCCGCATCCCGCCGCGCACGCGGCGAGGCAGCCTAAAGGCCGCCGGCTGGCTGGTCGGCGGCTCCATGCGGAAGCGCGCTTTGTTATGGGAGGGTAAGAATGCCGGGTAAGTTCGAGTAAAAACGGTTTACAAACAGCCGCCCTCAGCCGCGGCTGATGCGCCAACACTGGTGGATCTTGCGGTTGCGGAAGTCCTCCGGCACCGACTGCGCGCTGATATCGCGGATCTGGTAATCCTCCTGCAGACGCTCATCCAGCTGGAAAGTGCGCAGATTGTTGGAGAAGTACAGCCACCCACCCGGCGCCAGCAGCGCCATCGCGTAGTCTATCAGCCAGACGTGGTCGCGCTGCACGTCCAGGATGTCGCGCATCTTCTTGGAGTTGGAGAAGGTGGGCGGATCCATCACGATCAGGTCGAACTGCTTGCCGGCGTCAACCGCCTCTTCCAGATACTGGAACACGTCGGCGCGCACCAATTGGTGCTTGGCCAGGTCCAGGCCGTTCAGCTCAAAGTTGCGGCGCGACCAGTCCTGATAGGTATTGGACATGTCCACCGTCTCCGACGACACCGCGCCGCCGGCGCCGGCATAGACGGTGAAGCTGCCGGTGTAAGCGAACAGATTCAGAAAGCGCTTGCCGGCCGCCTCCTCGCGCACGCGCTTACGGGTATTGCGGTGATCCAGAAACAGGCCGGTGTCCAGATACTGCTCCAGATTGACGATGAAACGCTGGCCGAACTCCTCGACGATGAAGTCCTGGCCGGTCTCGCCCTCTTTCTCGTACTGGCTGACGCCCTTCTGGCGGCGTCGGTTCTTCAAGGTCACGGCGGCGGTCGGGATGCTGGTCACTTGCGCGATGGCCTCCGCCACCGCGTCTATCCACTCGCGGTATGCGTCATCGTCCATTTCCCAGCCGGTGTCGTACTCTTGCAGATGCACGCGTTCGCCATAGATGTCGACGGCGAAAGGAAACTGCGGCACGTCCTTGTCGTAAACACGCCAGGCGTCCAGGCCCTGGCGGCGCGCCCATTTGGCGTAATGCTTGTAGTTCTTGGCCAGACGGTTGGCGAAGGCGCTGACATCCTGCATGGCTATCCTCGATGCGGCAAAACAAACGCGCCAGACGAATCTGGCGCGACGTGACATTCCAAACCTGCATTATAAGGCCTATTCCGAGGAATACATCTCCAGCATCTTGCGATACACCGGCTCCGGCAGGTATTGGCGGATCACGGCCTCCCAGCCGCGCGGCCCCACTAGGCCCTTGACCATGGTGGACGACACCTCGGCGTATTCGCGCGGCGGCAACAGGAACAGCGTGGTGATGTCCGGATGCAGGTCCGAGTTGATGTAGCGCATGGTGCGCTCGTACTCGTAGTCGCTGGCGGTGCGGATGCCGCGCACGATGTAGTTGGCGCCGACGCTCTGCGCGTAATTCACCAGGAACTGATTTTCGAAGACATCGACCCGCAGCTTGCTGGAGCCGGCGGTGACCTCGCGCAGCAAGGCTACGCGCTCTTCCACGCTAAACGTGCAATGTTTATCCGGATTCACGCCGACGGCGACGATCAATTCGTCAAATAATTCCACCGCCTCGCGTATCATCCACAAGTGGCCATTGGTCACCGGGTCAAAGCTACCGGCATAGACGGCTCGTTTCAATTGGCGTTTTCCTCGGGCTTTGAGTGCGTGTTCCATGGCGAATGTATCTTGCGGAGGCGGGGTGGTAAAGGATTTTTTGTGCGACGCGTCAAAAAACGGCGCGCCGCCAAGCCTGTCAAAAAATCATCATAATTGACAGTTGATCATCCAGTTGACGCCGAATCTATCACTAAAGCAAGCAAAAAGCGCGCCCCAAAACGTCTTGTGCAACGGCATCGTCACCTGCCCGCCCGCGCTGAGCGCCGCGAAAACCCTCTCCGCCTGCGCCGTATCGGCCTCCAGATTGATGGACAGCACCACTTGCTGGCTGGGCGGCGCCGGCCGGTCGCTATCGGAGATCATCAAGACATTGGCGCCGAACGCCAGCCTGGCGTGCATGATCCGGTTGGGATCTATGCCGCCAAACTCCACATCCGGCGGCGCGTCGGCGTAGCGCATCAGCATGGCGATCTCGCCATCCAGCGCCTCGCGATAGAAGTGCAAAGCCTCTTCCGCCTGGCCATTGAAATTCAGATACGGATATACGTTCATCAATCGCTCCTGGAGCTTGGGCTTTCAGTGTAGCCATCAGGAACGAGGGGCAAATAAAAAGCCCGCGCATCGGCTGCGCGGGCTGGCATGGCGCCATGTTTGGCTTAGACGTTGATCTCTTCGGCGCGGTGGCAGGCCACCATGCGGCTGTCCAGCTCGCGCAATTGCGGCACTTCCGCCTTGCAGCGCTCGTTGGCGTGCGGGCAGCGCTTGTGGAAAGCGCAGCCGGACGGCGGATTGAGCGGGCTGGGCAGTTCGCCCTCGATCTTGATCTTGATGCGGCGGTCTTCCGGATGGATGGACGGCGTGGCCGACAACAGCGCCTGGGTGTAGGGATGCAATGGACGCTCGTAGACGCGGTTCTTATCGCCCACTTCCACCGCGCGGCCCAGATACATCACCATCAGGTCGTTGGCCACGTGCTCCACCACCGCCAGATTGTGCGAGATGAACACATAGGCGGTGTTGAACTCCTCTTGCAGATCCATGAACAGGTTCAGCACCTGCGCCTGAATCGACACGTCCAACGCCGAGGTCGGCTCGTCCGCCACCACGATCTTCGGGTTCAGCATCATGGCGCGCGCGATGGCGATGCGCTGACGCTGGCCGCCGGAGAACATGTGCGGATAGCGGAAATAGTGCTCGGGACGCAGGCCGACGCGCGTCATCATGGCGCGCACTTTTTCCTCGCGCGCCTTGGCAGACAGATCGGTGTTGATCAGCAGCGGCTCGGACAGCTGGTCGCCTATCTTCTGGCGCGGGTTCAAGGAGCCATAGGGGTTCTGGAACACCATCTGCACCTTGCGCCGCATCGCCTTCAACTCGGCCGCGCTAGCCTTGGCCGCGTCCTGGCCGTCCAGAATCAGCGAACCGGAAGTGGGCTGCTCGATCAGGGTCAGCTGGCGCGCCAGCGTGCTCTTGCCGCAGCCGGATTCGCCCACCACCGCCAGCGTGCGGCCGGCCTCCAGCTCGAACGACACGCCGGCCAGCGCCTTCACCTGCGCCTTGGGCTTGAACAGGCCCTGGGCCACATCGTAATAACGGGTCAGATCTCCCGCCTGCAAAACCTTAGCCATGCTGCTTCTCCTTGGCCAGCAACGGGTAGTGGCAACGCACCGCGCCATGCTCGTGCGCGGTCAATCCAGGCCGCTGGCCGCGGCAGTTGTCCTGCGCGTACGGACAGCGCGGGGACAAGAGACAGCCGGTCGGCCGGTCGTACTGGCCGGGCACGATGCCGGGCAGCGTGGACAGGCGATGCGCGCCCTTGCTGTGCTCCGGAATGGAGGACAGCAGCGCCTCGGTATAGGGATGGACCGGATGGCGGAAGATTTCCGGCACCGTGCCCATTTCCGCCACTTGGCCGGCGTACATCACCACCAAGCGCTGCGCTACCTCGGCCACCACGGCCAGGTCGTGCGTGATCAGGATCAGCGCCATGTTCTGGCTCTTCTGCAGCGACACCAGCAGCTCCATGATCTGCGCCTGAATCGTCACGTCCAGCGCGGTGGTCGGCTCGTCGGCGATCAAGAGCTTGGGATTGCAGGCGATGGCCATGGCGATGGCCACGCGCTGGCTCATGCCGCCGGACAACTGGTGCGGGTAGGCGTTCAGACGCGTCGCCGCCGCCGGGATCTCCACCAGCTGCATCAGCTCCAGCGCGCGCGCCTTCAAGGCCGCGCCGCGCAGGCCCTGATGCACTTTCAGCACTTCCATGATCTGGTAGCCGACGGTATAGCTGGGATTCAGCGCCGTCATCGGGTCCTGGAAGATCATGGAGATGTCTTTGCCGACGATCTTGCGGCGGCCGCGCGCCGAGATGGACAGCAAGTCCTTGCCGTCGAAGCTCAGCTCGTCGGCCACGATGCGGCCCTGGCCTTCCAGCAGGCCCATCATCGCCATCATGGTGACGGACTTGCCGGAGCCGGACTCGCCGACGATGCCGACGATCTCGCCCTGGGCGACCGACAGCTCCAGCCCTTCCACGGCGCGGAACGGATTCTTTTCCGAGCCGAATTCCACGGACAGATTCTTGATTTGCAACAGACTCATATTCTTATCCTCAGGCGGCGCGCTTCAGCTTGGGGTCCAGCGCGTCGCGCAGGCCGTCGCCCATCAGGTTGATCGCCAGCACCGACAGCAGAATGGTCAGACCGGGCATGGTCACCACCCACCAGGCGCTCTCGATGTAGTCGCGGGCCGAGGCCAGCATGGTGCCCCACTCGGCGGTCGGCGGCTGCACGCCCAGGCCCAGGAAGCCCAGGGCGGCGATTTCCAGGATGGCGGAGGAAAAGCTCATGGTGGCGTGCACGATCAGCGGCGCCATGCAGTTGGGCAGCACGGTGACGAACATCAGCCGGCCCAGGCCGGCGCCGGCCACGCGCGAGGCCACCACGTAGTCGCGGTTCAGCTCGGTCATGGCGGAGGCGCGGGTCAGCCGCACATACGCCGGCAAGGACACGGTGGCGATGGCGATCATCGCATTGGTCAGGCCCGGCCCCAGAATGGCCATGATGGCCACGGCCAGCAGCAGGGACGGCAGCGCCATCATGATGTCCATCAGACGCATGATGGAAGCGCCCAGCACCTTGGGGAAGAAGGCGGACAGCAGGCCCAGGATCACGCCTGGAATCAGCGCCATCAACACCGACATCAGGCCGATGAACAGTGACAGCCGCGCGCCGTAGATCAGGCGCGACAGGATGTCGCGGCCCAGCTCATCGGTGCCGAACAGGAACTTGACGCTGCCGGCCGCTTCCCAGGCCGGGGGCGTCAACATGTGGTCGCGGTACTGCACGATGGGGTTGTACGGCGCGAGCACCGGCGCCAATAGCGCGCAGGCGACGATGAAGACCACGAAGACCAGGCCGGCCACCGCGCCCTTGTTGTGGGAAAAGCCCTGCCAGAACTCCTTCAGCGGAGACGGGTAGGACAGCGCCAGATCGGCCGTCTGCGCGGCCGCGTTTGCATTGTTTTGGCTCATATTGCGTCCCTGCTTACTTGGCGTGACGGATGCGCGGATTGGCGATGCCGTACAGGATGTCGACGATGAAGTTGGTGACGATCACCAGCGTGGCCACCATCAGGATGCCGTTCTGCACCACCGGGTAGTCGCGGCGGGAAATGGCGTCGATCAGCCATTTGCCCACGCCGGGCCAGGAGAAGATGGTCTCGGTCAACACCGCGCCGCCCATCAGCGTGCCCACCTGCAGGCCGATGACGGTCAGCACCGGGATCAGCGCGTTGCGCAGGGTGTGGATGAAGATGACGCGGGCCGGAGACAGACCCTTGGCGCGCGCGGTGCGGACGTAGTCCTCGCGCAGCACTTCCAACATGGACGAACGCGTCATCCGCGCGATCACCGCCAGCGGAATGGTGCCCAGTACGATGGACGGCAGGATCAGGTGGCTCAGCGCGCTCTTGAAGGCGCCGGCATTGCCCACCGGGTCGGCCGATTCGGCCAGCCAGCTGTCGATCAGCATGAAGCCGGTGCGCGGCGGGATGTCGAACATCAGGTCCATGCGGCCGGACACCGGCGTCCAGCCCAGCTTGACCGAGAAGAACATGATCAGGATCAGGCCCCACCAGAAGATGGGCATGGAGAAGCCGGTCAGCGAAATGCCCATCACGCCGTGATCGAATATCGATCCGCGCTTGATGGCGGCCAACACGCCGGCCAGCAAGCCCCAGACGGTGGCGAACAGCAGGGCGGACAAGGCCAGCTCCAGCGTGGCCGGGAACAGGGTCTTGAACTCGACCCAGACATTGGTGCGCGTCACCAGGGACTGGCCCAGATTGCCGTGCAGCAAGTTGACGACATAGTCGAAGTACTGGGCGTACAGGGGCTTGTCTAGGCCCAAGCGGTGCAAGGCCGCGGCGTGCATGGCCGGGTCAAGCGCGCGCTCGCCCACCATCACCTCCACCGGGTCGCCGGGGATCATGCGGATGAGGCCGAAGGTCAGCAAAGTGATGCCGAAAAAGGTAGGCACCAGAAGACCCAGCCGGCGCAAGATGAATGAAAACATGGATTTGATTCTCCCAGGCGCGGACGCGATGCCAGAATCGCGCGCGCCATTTGACTTCTAAGAGACATGGCGTGCAGGAAATCGGCGCGGGAAAACCATCAGGAAACAACGCCGCCGCTTTGCGCGACGGATGAGGATAGGGTGCCGGGCGGCAGACAGGCAACTAAACCACCCACCAGCATTAGCTGCAGTCGCCAGCCCCGGCAAGAGAAAAGATATCAGTCTCCCCGCCTTGGCTGATTGACGCAGGTCAAACCGGCATCATGCCGGCTGTTCGCCCTAGCCTTGCTACTTGTTTATTCCTTGATTCCCGTGCAGAAGCTGCCATGCCGGCCCCGCGCGCTCTCTAACGGAACGCTGCGGAAAACGGCACTTGTTGCAAGCGGCGGGGCCTCAGCCCCGCCGCCATGGTCATGCCCGATTCAGGCTGACCTTACTTGACGCTGACGCCGTAGAAGGAGTTCAGGCCGAAGGGGCTGACCTTGAAGCCCTGCACCGACTTCAGCATAGGCTGATTGACGGTGGAGTGCGCGATGGTGGTCATCGGCACCTGTTGCTTCACGATCTCCTGCGCCTTCATGTACAGCTTGGTGCGCTCGGCCACATTGGTGGTGGCCTTGCCCTTCTGGATCAGGTCTTCGAACGGCTTGTAGCAGAACTTGGAGAAGTTGTTGCCGTTCATCGCGTCGCAGCCGAACAGCACGCCCAGCCAGTTGTCCGGATCGCCGTTGTCGCCGGTCCAGCCAATCAGCATGGTGTCGTGCTCGCCCGCCTTGGCGCGCTTCAGGTACTCGCCCCACTCATAGGAGGTGATCTTGGCCTTGACGCCGATCTTGGCCCAGTCGGCCTGGATCATCTCCGCCATCAGCTTGGCGTTGGGGTTGTACGGACGCTGCACCGGCATCGCCCACAGCGTGATGTCGAAACCGTTCGGGTAGCCAGCCTTGGCCAGCAGAGCCTTGGCCTTGGTCACGTCGTACGGCGCGTCCTTCAGGTTCTTGTTATAAGACCATTGGGTCGGCGGCATCGGGTTGGTGGCGGCTTGGCCGGCGCCTTGGTACACGGCTTGCAGAATGGCCTTCTTGTTGATGGCCATGTCCAGCGCCTCGCGCACTTCCAGCTTGTCCAGCGGCTTATGCTTGACGTTGTATGCGAGGTAGCCCAGGTTGAAACCGGCTTGCGAGATCACCTTCAGCTTGGGATCGGCCTTCATCGCGGCCACGTCGGTCGGACGCGGATACGCGGTGATCTGGCACTCGCCGGCCTTCAGCTTCTGGTAGCGCACCGAGGCGTCGGTGGTGATGGCGAACACCAGGTTGTCCACCTTGGGGCCGTCAGCCTTGTTCCAGTAGTCTTTGTTGGCGACGTAGCGGATCTGCGCGTCCTTCTGGTAACGCTTGAAGATGAACGGGCCGGTGCCGACCGGTTGCTGATTGATCAGCTGCGGCTTGCCTTCCTTCAGCAGCTTGTCAGCGTATTCTGCCGACTGGATGGAGGCAAAGCTCATCGCCAGGTTCTGCAGGAAGGCCGCGTCGATCTTCTTCAGCGTGAACTTGACGGTGTACGGATCCACCTTCTCCACCTTGGTGATGTTCTCGTCCATGCCCATGTCGGTGAAGTACGGGAACTCGGTCGGGTAGGCCTTGCGGAACGCATTGTTCTTATTCAGCATGCGATCGAAGGTGAACACCACGTCGTCGGCGTTGAATTCGCGCGTCGGCTTGAAGTAGTCGGTAGTCTGGAACTTGACGCCCTTGCGCAGATGGAAGGTGTAGTTCAGGCCATCAGGGGAGACTTCCCACTTGTCTGCCAGCGCCGGGATCACCTTGGTGCCGCCGCGCTGGAATTGCACCAGACGGTTGAAGATGGTTTCGGCGGAAGCGTCGAAGTCGGTGCCGGAGGTGTATTGGCCCGGGTCGAAGCCGGCCGGGCTGCCCTCGGAGCAGAACACCAGCGTGCCAGCGGCGTGAGCCGCAATGGAGGAACCCGCAAACGCGCCAAGCACCAGCAGCTTTTTGAAAGCGTGCATAAATGTTTCCCTTCCCTTTGTACAGACCATCAATTGGGTCTTTTTTGCTATTGGAGCCAAAGTCCGCGACTCGGCAGTGGGGATACATTATGCACAGAGGGCGCTTTTGACAAGCGCCCTCCTGATTTTTTTATGGCGCGGCCGCTGGCGGCTGACGCCCATGACAACAGGCTCTTACAGCCTGCGCAGCGCCACGGAGCCGACGGAATAGCCCGCCCCGAAAGAACTGATGACGCCGACATCCCCCGCCGCAAGGTCGCTGGAGTGCAGATGGAAGGCAATAACCGAACCGGCGGAACTGGTGTTGGCATAACGGTCCAGAATCACCGGCGCCTCCTCCAAGTCGGCCTCACGGCCCAGCACGCGGCGGGCGATCAGCTGGTTCATCGCCAGATTGGCCTGATGCAGCCAGAAGCGGCGCACGCCGTCCGGCGCGATGCCCAGCGACTCCAGATGAGCGACGATATGCTCGCCCACCATCGGACACACCTCCTTGAACACCTTGCGCCCCTGCTGGATGAACAGCTTGTCCGGCTGGCCGATGCCGGCCTCGTCGCAGCGGTTCAGGAAGCCGAAGTTGTTGCGGATGTTGTTGGAGAACACGGTGGCCAGCTTGCAGCCCAGCACTTCGAAACGCTGCGCGGAAACGGCCGCGTCGGCTCGCTCCAGCACCACGGCCGTGCAGGCGTCGCCAAAGATGAAATGGCTGTCGCGGTCGCGGAAATTGAGGTGGGCGGAACAGATTTCCGGGTTCACCATCAGCACCGCGCGCGCCTGGCCGCTGGCGATGGCATTGACGGCGGTCTGAATGCCGAAGGTGGCGGAGGAGCAGGCCACGTTCATGTCGAAGGCGAAGCCCTGGATGCCCAGCGCCTGCTGCACCTCGATGGCCATGGCCGGATACGGGCGCTGCATATTGGAGCAGGCCACGATCACCATGTCGATGTCAGCCGCCGACCTGGCCGCCGCCTCCAGCGCCTGGCGCGCCGCCGTCACGGCCATCTCGGCCTGCAGCGACAGCGCCTCGTTGGGACGCTCCGGCAGAGAAGGCGTCATCCTCGCCGGATCCAGCACGCCGGCCTTATCCATCAGGAAGCGCTGTTTGATGCCCGAAGCCTTTTCGATGAATTCGGCGCTGGACTCCGCCAGCGGCTCCATCGAGCCGGCCGCGATCTCGGCCTGATGCGCCTCGTTGTGTTGGCGCACGAAGGTATTGAAAGCCTCGACCAGTTCCGCATTGCTCACGACATGCGGCGGGGTGAACAGCCCCGTGCCGCTGATGACAACCTTATGCATTGTTGATGTGTCCTCACTCTCCCCCTGAGGGTGAACAGGGAGGCAGCCCGAGACGAACGCCCAAGGTCGTCTTCGCTCGAAACTGTCTGCCCGATATTGCAGCGATTTTACACAAGCGCCTGCGCAAAAAGTAAAAATCCATAGCCCCGAAACGCTTAAACCTAGTAAAATTATCGACTTTGACGTTCCGGAAGCCAAAATCAGCCGGCAAATACTTGACTAAAATACTCGGATATTGGGTATAATCGGCTGAAACCTCCCACCACCGGAACAGACACCATGCGCCTCACCACCAAAGGACGCTTCGCCGTCACCGCCATGCTGGATCTCGCCATGCGCGAGGGGCGGGGCCCGGTCACCCTCGCCGGCATCAGCGAACGCCAGAACATCTCTCTGTCTTACCTCGAGCAGCTGTTCGGCAAGCTGCGCCGCGCCGAACTGGTGGACAGCGTGCGCGGCCCCGGCGGCGGCTACACGCTGGCCAAGGACACGCAGGACATCTCGGTGGCCGACATCATCGTCGCCGTGGACGAGCCGGTGGATGCCACCCAATGCGGCGGCCGCGAGAACTGCCGCGGCACTCAGCGCTGCATGACCCATGACTTGTGGACCAACCTCAACGTCACCATTTTCGATTACCTGTCCAAGGTGAGCCTCGCCAGCCTGGTTGAGCAACAGCACAAGCAGGAAGAGCACGCCAAGGAAACCAGCGTGGTGCAGGACAAACGCGATGGCGGCAAGCAAGCCGCGGCACGCAGCGCCCTGTAAACACCTGAAAATCTCGCGGAGATAATGTATGAGCCAGCTCAAGCTACCGATCTATCTGGATTACTCGGCCACCACGCCGGTGGACCCGCGCGTCGCCGAAAAGATGATTCCCTATCTGACCGGCAAGTTCGGCAACCCCGCCTCGCGCAGCCACAGTTTCGGCTGGGAGGCGGAAGAAGCCGTGGAGAACGCGCGCGCCGAAGTGGCCAAGCTGATCGGGGCCGATCCCAAGGAAATCGTCTGGACCTCCGGCGCCACCGAGTCCGACAACCTGGCGATCAAGGGCGCCGCCCAGTTCTACAAGAGCAAGGGCAAGCACATCATCACCGTCAAGACCGAACACAAGGCGGTGCTGGACACCTGTCGCGAACTGGAGCGCCAGGGCTTCGAAGTGACCTATATGGACGTGCAGGAAAATGGCCTGCTCGACATCGAAGCGTTCAAGGCCGCCATCCGTCCGGATACCATCCTGGTCTCCGTGATGTACGTCAACAATGAAATCGGCGTCATCCAGGACATTCCGCAAATCGGCGAAATCTGCCGCGAAAAAGGCATCATCTTCCACGTCGACGCCACCCAGGCGCCGGGCAAGGTCAAGATCGACCTGAACACCCTGAAGGTGGACCTGATGAGCCTGTCCGCGCACAAGGCTTACGGCCCCAAGGGCATCGGCGCGCTGTACGTGCGCCGCAAGCCGCGCGTGCGCCTGGAAGCGCAGATGCACGGCGGCGGCCATGAGCGCGGCTTCCGCTCCGGCACCCTGCCCACGCACCAGATCGTCGGCATGGGCGAGGCCTTCCGCATCGCCCGCGAGGAAATGGACAGCGAATGCGAGCGCATCCGCATGCTGCGCGACCGCCTGTGGCGCGGCATCCAGGACATGGAAGAGGTGTACATCAACGGCGACGTCGATCAGCGCGTGCCGCACAACCTCAATGTCAGCTTCAACTTCGTCGAGGGCGAGAGCCTGATCATGGCCATCAAGGACTTGGCCGTGTCCAGCGGCTCCGCCTGCACCTCCGCCTCGCTGGAGCCGTCCTACGTGCTGCGCGCGCTGGGCCGCAACGACGAAATGGCACACAGCTCCATCCGCTTCACCCTGGGCCGCTTCACCACCGAGGAAGAGATCGACTTCGCCATCGAGCTGCTGAAGTCCAAGATCGGCAAGCTGCGCGAGCTGTCCCCGCTGTGGGAGATGTACAAGGACGGCGTGGACCTGAACAGCGTGCAATGGGCGGCCCACTGAGCCGATAACCGATTACCGGCCGCGGAGGAAGCAAGCCGCCGCGGCCCGCAGGAGATAGACATGGCATACAGCGAAAAAGTACTGGATCACTACGAAAACCCGCGCAACGTCGGTTCCTTCGACAAGGGCGACGACAGCATCGGCACCGGCATGGTCGGCGCCCCGGCCTGTGGCGACGTGATGAAGCTGCAAATCAAGGTGGGCGCGGACGGCGTGATCGAAGACGCCAAGTTCAAGACCTACGGCTGCGGCTCCGCCATCGCTTCCTCGTCCCTGGTGACCGAGTGGGTGAAGGGCAAGTCGCTGGATGAAGCGCTGGCGATCAAGAACACCGCCATCGCCGAAGAGCTGGCGCTGCCGCCGGTCAAAATCCACTGCTCCATCCTGGCCGAAGACGCGATCAAGGCCGCGGTGGAAGACTACAAACAAAAGCACGGCAAATAAAAGACGGGGCTCTGTCATGGCACTGACTCTTTCCGAACGCGCCGCGCAACACGTAGGCGCCTTTCTCGCCAAGCGCGGCAAGGGCCTGGGCGTCCGCCTGGGCGTGAAGACTTCCGGCTGTTCCGGCATGGCCTACAAGCTGGAGTTCGTCGACGTTGAAAATATCGAGGACGTTCGTTTCGAAAGCCACGGCGTGGCCATCTACACCGACGCCAAGAGCCTGGCCTATCTGGACGGCACCGAGCTCGACTACGTCAAGGAAGGCCTGAACGAGGGGTTCAAGTTCAACAACCCCAACGTCAAGAACGAGTGCGGCTGCGGCGAGAGCTTCAACGTCTGATCGCCGCCGCCGCGGGGCGGAGCGTTGACGCGCAAGCGCTGATGCTCCGCCCCGCGTTTTTCACGGCCCTTAGCTCGGAAGCACGATGAACCACGACTTCACCCAGGACTTCTTCGCCCTGTTCGGCCTGCCGCGCCGCTACGCCCAGGATGCCGCGCAACTGGACGCCGCCTGGCGCGCCGCCGCGGCCCAGGTCCATCCCGATCGCTACGCCGCCAGTCCCGACGCCGAAAAGCGCAGCGCCTTGATGCTGGCCACCCGCGTCAACGAAGCCTACCAAACGCTGAAGTCGCCGCTGAGCCGCGCCCGCTACCTGCTGCAATTGGCCGGCGTGGACACCCAGGAAGAGAACAACACCCGCATGCCGGGCGACTTCCTGATGGCGCAGATGGAATGGCGCGAAAGCATAGACGATGCCCGCAGCAGCGTGGACGCGCTGGAAGCGCTATCGCGCCGGCTGCGCGCCGAAGTCCAGGACATGCAAGCCGAGCTGGAGGCCGCCCTGGACGCGCGCGCCGACTTAGACGCCGCCGCCGTTCTGGTGAGAAAATTGCGTTTCATGGACAAGCTGGACCAGGAAATCGGCGACGCCATCGAAAGCCTACTGGACTAGCATGCTCGCCTCGACATATCGACAGGCTTTGCGGCAGCAAATCTGGGCATGGGCACCGGGCATCGGCTACCTGCTGCTTCAGATATTGATGTTGCTGCCAAACGTCCACCGGGGCGAAGATGGCCCCGGCTGCGGCAATTCACTGTTGGGAGGCGCGTTTATGCTTGGTCTGCTCGCGCTGCCGATCGCCAGTTGGAATGCTTACCGGCTGTCTCGCCTCGGCTGGAAAAACGGGACGGATGACAGCGCCGACTCGCGCGTCACCCGAGCTCGGCACTGGTTCAATCTGGCCTTGAGCGCGCCGGGACTGATTTTGGGTCTTTACATCGTATTCGCCATCCTCTCCGCCACTTGGCGTTGAGAGGGCTAGCCACTTACATTGACTTGAACTGACATGGCTCTACTGCAAATCGCCGAACCCGGCCTCTCCGCCGCTCCCCACCAACACCGCTTGGCCGTGGGCATAGACCTGGGCACCACCAACTCGCTGGTGGCTACCGTTCGCAGCGGCGCCGCCGTGGTGCTGCCGGACGAGCATGGCCGCAGCCTGCTGCCCTCCGTGGTGCGCTACGGCGAAAGCGGCGCGCTGGCCGTCGGCTACGAGGCGCAGAAGGAACAAAACCGCGATCCGCACAACACCATCGTCTCGGTCAAGCGTTTCATGGGCCGCGGCGTCAGCGACATCAAAGACGCCGGCAGCCTGCCCTACCGCTTTGTCGACGCGCCGGGCATGGTGCAGCTGCTGACCAGCGCCGGCGCCAAGAGCCCGGTGGAAGTGTCGGCCGACATCCTGCGCGCGCTGAAAGACCGCGCCGAAGCGAGCCTGGGCGGCGAGCTGACCGGCGCCGTGATCACCGTGCCGGCCTATTTCGACGACGCCCAGCGCCAGGCCACCAAAGACGCCGCCCGTCTGGCCGGCCTCAATGTGCTGCGCCTGTTGAACGAACCCACCGCCGCCGCCATCGCCTATGGCCTGGACAACGGCAGCGAGGGCACTTACGTGGTCTACGACCTGGGCGGCGGCACGCTGGACGTGTCCATCCTGAAACTGACCCGCGGCGTGTTCGAAGTGCTGGCCACCAGCGGCGACTCCGCGCTGGGCGGCGACGACTTCGATCACCGCGTGTTCTGCTGGATGCTGGAACAGGCCGGCCTGTCCGGCCTGTCCGCTCACGACATGCGCCTGTTGCACACCCGCGCCCGTGAAGCCAAAGAAGCGCTGACCGACCACGCCAGCACCCGCATCACCGCCATCCTGACCGACGGCCAGTCGCTGGATCTGGAGCTGGACCAAGCCACCTTGCACGCCATCACCAAGACCCTGGTGGACAAGACGCTGACGCCGGTGCGCAAGGCCCTGCGCGACGCCAAGATCACGCCCGAGGACATCCAGGGCGTGGTGATGGTGGGCGGCGCCACCCGCATGCCGCATGTGCAAAAGGCCGTGGCCGATTACTTCGGCCGCGCGCCGCTGACCAATCTGGACCCGGACAAGGTGGTGGCGCTGGGCGCCGCCATCCAGGCCAATGTGCTGGCCGGCAACAAGCAGGACGACGAGTGGCTGTTGCTGGACGTGCTGCCGCTGTCGCTGGGCATCGAGACCATGGGCGGCCTGACCGAGAAGATCATCCCGCGCAACAGCACCATTCCGGTGGCGCGCGCGCAGGACTTCACCACCTTCAAGGACGGCCAGACCGCCATGGCCATCCACGTGCTGCAGGGCGAGCGCGAGCTGGTCTCCGATTGCCGCAGCCTGGCCAAATTCGTGCTCTCCGGCATCCCGCCGATGGTGGCCGGCGCCGCGCGCATCCGCATCACCTTCCAGGTGGACGCCGACGGCCTCTTGTCCGTCACCGCGCGCGAGCAGACCTCCGGCGTGGAGGCCAGCATCGAGGTCAAGCCATCCTACGGCCTGTCCGACGACGAGATCAGCCGCATGCTGACCGAGTCGATGAGCCATGTGCAAGAAGACATCGAGGCGCGCAAGCTGCGCGAGGCCATCGTCGACGCCGAAAGCCTGCGCGACGCCACCCGCAACGCGTTGGCCCAGGACGGCGACCTGCTGAATGACGCCGAGCGCGCCGAAGTGGAAGCCGCCGTCAGCGCCGTCGACGCCGCCATCGCGGAAGCCGTCACCCGCCGCGTCAACGAGGCCAGCGCCGCGCTGAACCACGCCACCGAAACCTTCGCCGCCCGCCGCATGGACCGCAACATCCAGCGCGCGCTGAAGGGCCACAAGATTACCGATCTGTAAGGATACGCCATGCCGCGCATCATCGTTTTGCCCCACCCGGACCTGTGTCCGGAAGGCGCCGTGATTGACAACGCCGAAACCGGCCAAAGCATCTGCGACGCCCTGCTCGCCCACGATATCGAAATCGAGCACGCCTGTGAGATGTCCTGCGCCTGCACCACCTGCCACTGCATCGTGCGCGAAGGCGGCAACTCGCTGAACGAGGCCGACGAGCTGGAAGAAGACCTGCTGGACAAAGCCTGGGGCCTGGAGGCGCAATCGCGCCTGTCCTGCCAGGCTATCGTCGCCGATGAGGACTTGGTGATTGAAATCCCCAAGTACACCATCAACCACGCCCGCGAACACCATTAAGGAGCAGGCCCTGAAATCCCAGCGGCAGCGTTGCGCCGCCTTGCCGTACTATGTGTACTGTCTGCGGCGGCGCGCCTCGCCGCTGACGCTGCGCTGGATTTCATGACCTGCTCCCGCTCAGGAGACATCTATGAAATGGACCGACGTTAACGACATCGCCATCGAACTGGCCGACGCCCACCCGGACGTGGACCCGAAGACCGTGCGCTTTGTCGACCTGCACAACTGGGTAGTCGCGCTGCCCGGTTTCGACGACGATCACAGCCGCGGCGGAGAGCGCGTGCTGGAGGCGATACAGCAAGCCTGGATAGACGAAGCGGAGTAAACCGCCAGCTTCGAACAAGGCCCCGCAAGGGGCCTTTGTCATGTCCGCGGGTGAAAATAGGCCACAGGGGGTTTATCATCGAAAAACGCGCCGGCCTTCGCCGCGCCCCCTCTCGGAGCCGCCATGTTCACTCTGGTCATCGGCAACAAGAATTACTCCTCCTGGTCGCTGCGTCCCTGGCTGGTGCTGAAACAGCTCAATGAGCCATTCAAGGAACAGCGGATCGACCTCTACCTTCCCGACAGCAAGACGCGCATCCTGGCCGTCAACCCGGCCGGCAAGCTGCCGGTGCTGGTGGATGACAAGCTCAGAATCTGGGATTCGCTGGCCATCTGCGAATACTTGGCCGAATGCTTCCCCGCCGCCGGCCTGTGGCCGGACGACCTGAAGCAACGCGCCGTCGCCCGCGCCATCGTCGCGGAGGTCCACTCCGGCTTCGCCGCCCTGCGGCAAAACCTGTCCATGGACCTGTCCTTGCGCCAGAACGGCTATGAAAGCTCGCCCGCCGTGGAGGCCGACATCACGCGCATCGTCTCCGTGTGGGAGACGCAGCGCGAGCGCCACGCGGGCGATGGCGATTTCCTGCTTGGCCGCTTCACCATCGCCGATGCCTTCTTCGCCCCCATCTGCAGCCGTTTCCAGACTTACAACGTCGCGCTGCCGCCCACTTCCGCCGCCTACATGCGCCATATCCTGTCCTTGCCGGCCATGCAGGAATGGTATCGGGCCGCGGAACATGAAACCCGACGCCCCGCCTAAGCGATCCAGATCATTCGGTGTCGCAAATCGGGTGGAACTACGCGCCATAAGTCATTAGAATGGCGCGTTTTTTATATTTTTATTACCTTAAGGACATCCTGACATGAGCACCCCGTTCATCATCGGCGTTGCAGGCGGCAGCGGCAGCGGCAAGACCACGGTTACCAACAAGGTGCTGGAAACCATTGGTTCCGAGATGGCGGCCGTCATCATTCAGGACTACTACTACCGCGATCAGAGCCACCTGACCTTCGAACAGCGTCTGGGCACCAACTACGACCATCCGCAGGCCTTCGACTGGCCGCTGTTGATCGCCCATATCGACGACCTGCGCAACGGCCGCGCCATCGAGATGCCGGTATACGACTTCGCCAACCACACGCGCTCCCATCAGACCATTACCGTGCAGCCGGCGCCGGTGATCGTGATCGAAGGCCTGTTCCCGCTGTACGACGCGGCCCTGCGCGAGATGATGTCGCTGAAGATCTTCGTCGACACCGATTCCGACGTGCGCTTCATCCGCCGCCTCAAGCGCGACATCGCCGAACGCGGCCGCACCATGGAAAACGTGATCGAACAATACCTGACCACCGTGCGCCCGATGCACAACCAGTTCATCGAGCCGACCAAGCGCTTCGCCGACGTGATCCTGCCGCACGGCGCCAATGACCCGGCGGTGGACATCATCACCACCAAGGTGGCCAGCCTGATGGTGTGAGGCCTGCCCGGTTCCGAAGAAAGCCGCCTACTGGCGGCTTTCTGCTGCCTGGTTGACGGGCGCGGCGGCCAGACGGACAATCGCCGCTCGCGCCATGCGGCGCATTTATCGAGAACACACCATGCACACGATCAAACCGCGCAATCCACTGGCTTGCGCAGCCATCATGAAGAAGGGCGGCGCGCATGCGGCCAGCCGCTCCGGACAGCGCCAGTCGCAAAAACAAGCCCTGTGGGCGGAACTGGAAGACTGGCGCGAGGAAACCCGCGCCCCACTCGCCGCCCGGAACGACGCGTCCGACGCCGAAGAGGCGTTTTTCGCAGCCGCCAAAGCAACAGGCCATCCAGCGATGGCCTGTTGCTTTGGCGCGCTGGCATGCTAACAATTTCGCACACGAGGTTTACACAAGCAGACATGGGCAGGCAGTAAAATGCCGCATCGTCCCGCCTAGGAAGGTTTGGCCATGAAATGGATTGTCCCCGCCCTGCTCGCGCTGCTGCTCACCGCCTGCAGCAGCATGGGCCTCAAGAAGCCTCAAGTCAGTCTCAGCAATATCGAACCGGGCAAGAGCACGCTGTTCGAGCAGAATTTCACCGTCACCCTGCGCATCGCCAATCCCAACGCCATACCGCTGCAAGCCAGCGGCATGGACTTCGACCTGATGGTGGGAGGGGAAAAACTGGGCGGCGGCCTCAGCAATCAGCCCATTTCCATCCCGGCCAATGGCGAGGGCCTGGTGCCGCTGCAGGTGCATACCTCGCTGGCAGCCTGGATTCGTCAGCTGGCCAACTGGCAGCAATTGCCTGGACGCAAGCTGGGCTACGAGATCAAAGGGCAGCTCAAAGACCTGAATGGCCTCGCCACCCTGCCCTTCAGCAGCCATGGCGAGTGGCAGCTGCCCCAGCTGGGCAAATAAGCCTGCAACCCGTCGAGGACGCGCAACGGATCATAAACAGGCTCGGAGTGCCGCCTGGCCGCATGACCGGCACGCTCGGCTTCCGCGCCCCTTGATCCAGGCTGGCGTTGTCCGCGACGCTTACTGCCGCGGCAGCGCCAGACAGTTGTTGCCGTCGAAGCTGACGCTCAGCACTTCCTGGGTTTTCTTGTCCACCACGAAGTTGGTATTGCACTGATAGTGCACGGAGCCGCCGCCCGTCATGCCGTCGCTGACCCAGCGCCCCGGCGTCTCCACCACGCGGCTCTGGCCGTCCTTGTCCGTCACCGTCAGCTTGGTGCCCGGCTCGTAGCGCGTGTTCTGCGTCAGCGGCTGCTGCTCGGTGCTTTCCTTGACATAGCTGTACAGCATGTTGCCGTTCGGCATCTTCATGCTCTTGCTCGGCGGCCCCCACTCGGCTAGCAGCTCATTGACGTCGCGGCCTTGCCAGCGGTACACCTTCTGCGCATAACCCTGCTGGGTCGGGATCATGGAGCAGCCGGCCAGGGCCAGCAGCAGCGTCGGCAATATCAGTCTGTTCATTCTCGGCCTTTGTGCAGTCGATTCATCATCCTGCCTCCATTTTCCCGTTCCCCAAACAAAAACGCCAGCGCGAAGGCTGGCGTTGAGAGGGGCGGCGACAGGCTGTTTACAATTTGAAGCGACTGAAGGCCTGCTGCATCTGGCGCGCCACGCCGTCCAGGGTGCGCAAGGTCTGCTGGGCGTCCTGCAAGGCGGAGTCGGAATCCAGGATCTTGTTGTTGATCGACTCCGTGCTCTGCGCCATCGCCGTGGTGGCGTTATGCTGTTCCCCCGTGGACAGCGCGACATCGCCTATCTTGTCCACCACCTGGCGCATGGCGCGCGTGATGTCCTCCAAGCGCGCGCGGGCCTGCTCGGTCTGCGTGGCGCTGCTGTCCACCGACTGGATGGTTCGCTCCATATTGCCCACGGCCTTGCCGGTTTCGCTGAGAATGTTCTGCACCATATTGCCGATTTCCACCGTGGCGCTGCCGGTGCGCTCGGCCAGCTTGCGCACTTCGTCCGCCACCACCGCGAAGCCGCGGCCCTGCTCGCCGGCGCGCGCCGCCTCGATGGCCGCGTTCAGCGCCAACAGATTGGTCTGATCGGCGATGTCGCGGATCACGCCGGTGATCTTGGAAATTTCCTGCGAACGCTGCTCCAGCCCGGTCAGCAGGCCGGACAGCTCGCCGACCGACTGGCTGGTGCGCGCCATCTCGCCGCTGATGCGCTGCAGCTCCTCGGCGCTGGCCTGGGAATGCGCGCCGGTGTCGCGCGCCAGTTCGTCGGTTTCGCGCGTGGCATCGGCGATGTGCGAGATGCTGACCGTGACCTCCTCGATCGCCGCCGCGTTGGAGCTGGAGATATCGGCCAGGGCGTGAGAATCCTCCGCCACCGTGGCCACCACGGCGCTGACCGAGATCACGCCCTGCGCCAGTTGCTCGGCCTCGCCGCGCAGCTCGCGGAACATGCCGTTCAAACGATCGACGAACTGGTTGAAGGCGCCCGCCATCTGCGCCACTTCATCCTCGCCGTCCGCCGGGATGCGGCGCGTCAGATCGCCCTCGCCCTGCGAGATCTCGCGCAGCGCGTCGCGCACCTGCAGCAGGCCTTGCAGCAAGCGGCTCAGATAGGCGCCGGACAGCAGCAGGGCCAACGCCAGCACCACCGCCAGCGCGACAATCATGTCCACCATCATCTGGCGCAGCGGCGCGTCGCGCAGCTCGCTGTCCACCACCACGCCCAGCACCCAGTCGCTGCCCTCCACCGGGCTTAGCCGCAGCAGGCGGCGGCTGCCGTCCAGCTCCACTTCGGCCGGCTCGCGCTGGCCCAGCAGGCTGGCGATGCGCGCCTCGTCCATGCCAGGCATCAGTTCGGACAGCGGCTTCAGCGCGGTGTCCGGCTTGGGATAGGCGATCAGCTTGCCGTCTTTGCCCATCAGGAAGACGAAGCCATTGCCCGGCAGCGACACCGACAATACCGACTTGACCAGCTGGCCGATGGCGATGTCGCCGCCGACCACCTTGTTGCCGGCCGGCAGCGCCTGGGCGATGGTGATCACCAGATCATTGATGGACGCGCTGGCCGGCTTGTACGGCGGCGTCACGATCACGCCGCCCTTGGCCTTGGCGGTTTGGAACCAGCCGCGCGAGGCCGGATCGTAGCTGGCGCTGGGCTTCTGTTTGCCGGGGATGGAATAGACCATGCCCTTGGTGTCGCCGTCGCCGACGAAAATCTGGATATAGCCGCCGGCTTCGGCCAGCTGCTGCAGATACAGGGTGGGATCGGCTTCGCCGCCGTGGCGCACCGCGCTGGCGATGATCTGTCGGCGCTGCTCCAGCCAATTGGAAACGAAACGCTGCTGCCCGCTGATGGCCAGATCGAGCTGGGCATCGATGCCTTCGGACAGATTGCTGCGGAATTTCAGATAGGCGCTGACCGCCGTGGCGCAGGTGGCCACCAATATGGCCAGGGCCAGCAGCAGGGCGATCTTGCTTCGTATGGATTTCATGGCGCTCCGCTTCTCATCGTCGAGGGACGGCCGCCCGCTCAAGGCCGGCGGGCCGCGGTTTCAAAACGGCGAAATTGTAAATGGAACTTACAAGTCGCGCGACCACACCAAACAAAATAGCTGTGCATCCTACAAAGACTGCCTCGCATACGCCGTAGGCATCGCCATTGCGCGACAATCGCCACCACTCGTTATAGCTTGAAGCGTCCGAACGCGTCCTGCATCTTGCCGGCCACCAGCCGCAAGTCTTCCAGCGTCCGCATCGCGCCTTGCAGCGCGGCGTCGGAGTCCAGGATCTGGTTATTGATGGACTCCGTACTCTGCGCCATCGCCGTGGTGGCGTTGTGCTGCTCGCTGGTGGACAGCGCCACATCGCCTATCTTGTCTATCACCTGCTGCATCGCCTCGCCTATGGCCATCAGCCGGCCGCGCGCCTGGCTGGTCAGCTCCACGCTGGTATCCACCGCGCCGACGGTGCGATGCATATTGCCGACCGCCTTGCCGGTTTCGCTGAGGATGTTTTCCACCATTTCGCTGATTTCCACCGTCGCCTTGCCGGTGCGCTCGGCCAGCTTGCGCACTTCGTCCGCCACCACGGCGAAGCCGCGGCCCTGCTCGCCGGCTCGCGCCGCTTCTATCGCCGCGTTCAAGGCCAGCAGATTGGTCTGGTCGGCGATGTCGCTGATGACGTTGGTGATCTTGGAGATTTCCTGCGAACGCTGCTCCAGCGCCGCCAACAGGCCGGACAGCTCGCCGACCGACTGGCTGGTATGCTCCATTTCAGCGCTGATGCGCTGCATGTCTCCGGCGCTCTCGCGCGAGTGCTCGCCGGTATGGCGCGCCAGCGCGTCGGTTTCGCGCGTGGCCTCGGCGATATGCGAGATGCTGACCGTCACCTCTTCGATGGCCGCGGCATTGGCGCTGGAGATGTCCGCCAGGCGGTGCGAATCGTCGGCCACCTGCTTCACCGCGCCGCCCACCTGGATGACGCCGCCGGCCAGTTGCTCGGCCTCGCCGCGCAGCTCGCGGAACATGCCGTTGAGCCGGCCAACGAACTGATTGAAGGCCTTGGCGGTTTGCGCCACTTCGTCTTCTCCATGCACCTCGATGCGGCGCGTCAGGTCGCCCTCGCCCTGGGAGATTTCATGCATGGCGTCGCGCACCTGGATCAGGCCGCGCAGCAAACGGGCCAGATAACCCGAGCTCAAGCCCACCAGCAGCAGCAGCACCACGATCACGCCGCCGGCGATCAGCCAGAACAGCTGCGTCACCGGCGCCAGCACCGCCGCCTCATCGGCCGCCACCGCCAGCACCCAGTCGGTGCCCTCCACCTGGCGCAAGACCACCAGGAAAGTCTTGCCGTCGATATCCAGCGGCGCCACTTCGCCGCTGGCCACCAGTTGCTGGAAGCGGGCGTCATCCAAGCCCGGAATCAGCTCGGCGATGGGCTTCAGCTCCTGGCCCGGCTTGGGATAGGCGATGACCTTGCCCTGGCGGGTCAGCAGGAAGGCGTGGCCGTCGCCGGCCAGCTTGATGTCCAGCACCGACTTCACCAGCTTGTCGATCAGGATGTCGCCGCCGACGACGATCTCCTGGCCCGGCGCCTTGTCGGCGATGGTGATGACCAGCTTGTCCTTGGTTTCCGGCTCGGAATCCTTATAGGGATCGGTCACGATCACGCCGCCGGCCGCCTTGGCCTGTTGGTACCAGGGGCGCTGCGCCGGCTGGTACTCGGCGCTGGGCTTGGCGCGGCCAGGCACGGAGTAGAACATCTCGCCGCTGTCGCCGTGGCCGGCGTAGAGGATGTTGAAGCCGCCGCCCTTGGCGATCTGCTGCAGGTAGTAGCTGACCTGCGGGTCGCCGGCGCGCTCCAGACTGGCGCCGATCAGCTTCTTGCGCACCGTCAGCCACTCGGACACCAGGCCGCCCTGCAGTTGCTGCACCTGAGTGACTTCACGCTTGGCCTCGTCGTAAGCGTGATTGCGGATATTGAAGCAGGCCAGGAGGGTGACGCTGAGCGTGGCCACCAGGATGGAGGCCGCCGTCAACAGCATGAGTTTGTGCCGTATGGAGCGCATAATGATAAGCCGATGCTGATAAAAGGCCTATTATCCGGCATGCTGGCCGCCGCGCATCGTTAAAAATCACAATACATTCAAATATTATTGATAATTTATTCTAAAATTTCCTCACGCTGCGCCATTGCCTTCAGGCTTGCCAGGCTCCCGCCTGCTTCTGCAGCAAGTCGTCCATGAAAATCAGCAAGGGATCGGCATCGCGCCGCGGATGCCAGACGTGCTCGACGGCAATGGCCAAATTCCCCTCCTCCAAGCTTCTCCAACGCAGCCCGTCATCGCCTCTGCGCAGCAAGCGCGCGAGCAATTCCGGCAACACCGCCACCGCCGGCAGCCGCGCCAGCAGCAGCGGGATGGCCAGCAAACTGGCCGTGGAGGCGATCACCCGCCGCTCCCGCCCATGCGCGCGCAGGTAATCGTCCACCATGCTGTCTTCGCTGCCGACATAAGAGGTATAGAGATGCGGCGGTTCGGCCAGGCGCTGCGCATCCAGCCGCGCGGGCAGGTTCAGCCGCTCAGCATGGTGGACGCAGACAAAACGGCTGCGGAACAGCAGGCGCCGGCTCAGTCGGGCCGGCAACTGCGGAAAATGGCCAACCGCGCCGTCTATGCGCCGCTCGTCCAGGGCCGCCGGCACCTCGGACGCCGGCATGGCCAACACCTCCAAGCGCAAGCGCGGCGCCTGCGCTTGCAAAGCCTCGATCAAACCCGGCAGCAAGGCCGCCTCCAATATATCGGGCATGGCCAGCCGGTAAACGCCTTCCAGTTGCGAGGGATCGAAGGCGCTCGGCGCGAGCAGGGTTTGCGCCTGCGCCAGCCAGGCCTCCAGCCGCGGCAGCAGGGCTTCGGCATACGGCGTCAGCGCCATGCGCCGGCCATCGCGGCACAGCAACGGATCGCCGCACTGCTCGCGCAGACGCTTCAAGATATGGCTGACCGCCGGCTGTCCCAGGCAGAGCCGCTCGGCGCTTTGGCTGACGCTGCGCGTGCTGAGCAAGGCATGCAGCGCCGCCAGGCTGTTCAGATCGAGCCGGCGCAGCCGCAAAGCATCAATATCATTCACAGTAATACATCCAATGAAAACAATCGATTTTATTAAATCTTAAGCGTTTTCTACACTGCCGGCATCCCCCACTCCCGGAAGCGCCGCCATGCCCACCGAGTCCCCTTACGACGGCCGCGCCCGCCTGTTGGCGATCGCGCTGATCGCCTGGCTGGAATTCCTGCAAAACGGTCTGCTCAATTTCGCCTCCTCCCAGGTGATGGGCGGCATCGGCGCCGGGCCGGAGGAATTCAGCCTGGCCGCGATGGCCTATGCCCTGTTCGCCATACTGGCCTTGTTCAACCACCAGTGGTGCGTGGAGCGCTTCGGCTCGCGCCGCCACTTGCAGGCCTCGCTGCTCCTGTTCGGCCTGGGCGCGCTGATCGCCGGCGGCGCCGGCTCGCACCATGCCTTCATCATCGGCCGCGCCGTGCAGGGCTTGGGCGGCGCCGCTTTCTTCACGGCGGCGCGCCTGGAAGTGGCTCAGCTGCCGCCGGACAAGCGCGGCCTGGGCCTGGTGGCCTTCGGCCAGGCCTTGCTGCTGGGCAGCGCGCTGGGACCGCTGCTGGGCGGCTGGCTGCTGCAAGCCTATGGCTGGCGCGCTTTGTGCTGGGGCATGCTGCCCTTCCTGCCGCCTGCATGGTGGGCCGCCGGCCGTTTGCCGCTGCGTCCGCCCGCGCCCAGGCCGGCGCATTACCCCAGCGCGGCCTTCGTCTTGCTTTTAGCCACGGCCTTCTTGCTGCAATGGCTGATCCAGCAAACGCCTTACCAATTATTTGCGCATCAAGCCTGGCTGCTGGCCGCGGCCGCCGCCGCGCTGGCCTGCTATTTCGCCTTCCTCGCGCAACACCGCCGCCACGCCTCCGACCGCCGCCGCTGGCGCCTGCTGCGCCGGCCCGGCTATCGCATGGGGCTGCTGGGCTACAGTTGCTGCTACCTGCTGGTTTCGGCCAATAGTTATATTTTGCCGACGCTGGCGGTGCAGGCCTTGGGCTTCGACCTGCCCACCAGCGGCCTCCTGCTATCGGTCAGCTTCCTGGCCGGCATGCTGTTCGCGCTGGGCTACGCCAAGCTGCTGCTGCGGGGAATGGCCCCGACGCTGCGGCAGACCTTGCTGGCCAGTTGCGTCCTGCTGACGGCCTACGGCTGGCTGATGAGCGGCGTCAACGGCGAGGCCACGCTAGGGCGCCTCGCCGCCATCCTGCTGCTGAACGGCGGCTTCATGTCGCTTTTCATCATGGCGGTGGCGCAAGGCACCTTCCGCGCCATCGCGCCGGCGGCGTTTGGCCGCGCCTATCAAACCAAGAACATCGTGCGCCAGGTGTCGATCTCGGCCGGCGTCGCCCTGGCCGGGGTCTTCATGCAAGCGCGCAATGCGCTGCATTACAACCGTTTGGCCGAGCGTTTCTCATGGGATGCGCAACAATTCCAAGACGCTTTGCGTCTTCTGCGAGAACAATTGCCGCATTTGAGCGATAATCAGCGGCTTGGAGTGCTGGCTGGCGAGCTGGCCCGGCAGACCGCGCTAATGTCCTGTCTGGACTTTTTCCGTCTGGAAATGTGGATCGCGCTGGTTCTGGCCGGCTGTCTCATCGCCCTGCGCGCATCGGATTGAATGCGCGCGCCAGCCCTGCCCGTACCATGTTTCATCAGGAAGAAATCGTCATGCGCAAGAGCGGCACGCAATCGGACACTTTCAACAAGATCGTCGAGGCCAGCCTGCACCTGTTCAACCAGGAGGGCGAGCGGGTCATCACCACCAACCACATCGCGGCGCGGATGAACATCAGCACCGGCAAGCTCTACTACCACTTCCGCAACAAGGAAGAGATCATCGTCGAGCTGTACCAGCGCTACGTCAAAGGCATGGCGGAGCAGCTGTCCGCCGCGCTGAATCACAGCAACTCCATCGAGGCCATGATCATGGCCATGGAAAAAACGCTGCGCCACGTCTGGAGCTTCCGCTTCCTGCCCAAGAGCCTGCCCAGCCTGTTCTGCGTCAACCCGGAGCTGGAAGAGGAACACCAGGCGTTGTCGCGCGGCCAGCTCAACAGCAAGCTGGGCCAGCTGTTCTCCCGCCTGCGCGAACAAGGCATGATCCAGGTGGACGACCAGCAGCTGCCGCATCTGGTGCAGCACTTCCAGATGGTGCAGACCGGCTGGGTCAACACCATCAAGCAGAACGCCAACGCGGCGGAGCTGGAAAAACTGATCCAGTCCGGCTGCCGCAGCCTGATGTTCCTGCTGGCGCCCTACGTCAGCCCGCGCTTCCAGCTGCCGTTCGAACGCGCCTGCGCGCGTTTCGCCTGACACGGCCTGTTTTCCGCCGTTCAAATAAAAACACCCCGCGATCGCTCGCGGGGTGTTTTCGTCTAGACCGGGGATCCGGACTTAGATCATGCCCTTGCTCTTCAGCAGTTCGAACATGGTCTTGCCGATTTCGGCCGGGCTGCGGGTGTAGGCGATGCCGGCCTTCTCGAAGGCCTTGAATTTCTCTTCCGCCGTGCCCTTGCCGCCGGAGATGATGGCGCCGGCGTGGCCCATGCGCTTGCCCTTCGGCGCGGTGACGCCGGCGATGTAGCCGACTACCGGCTTGGTCACGTAGGACTTGGCGAACTCGGCCGCTTCTTCCTCGGCGGAACCGCCGATTTCGCCGATCATCACGATGGCGTCGGTGTCCGGATCATCCTGGAACAGCTTCAGGGCGTCGATGTGGCTGGTGCCCGGGATCGGGTCACCGCCGATGCCGATGCAGGTGGACTGGCCCAGGCCCAGCGCGGTGGTTTGCGCCACGGCTTCATAGGTCAGGGTGCCGGAACGGGACACGATGCCGATGCGGCCCGGGTTGTGGATGTGCCACGGCATGATGCCGATCTTGCACTCGCCCGGGGTGATGATGCCGGGGCAGTTCGGGCCGATCAGGCGGATGCCGGCTTCGTCCACGGCCTTCTTCACGTACAGCATGTCCAGTGTCGGCACGCCTTCGGTGATGCAGACGATCAGCTTCACGCCGCTGTCGATGGCTTCCAGGATGGAATCCTTGGCGAAGGCTGCGGGCACGTAGATCACCGAGGCGTCGGCCTGGGTTTGACGCACGGCGTCCTTCATGGTGTTGAACACCGGCAGGCCCAGGTGCTCGGAACCGCCCTTGCCCGGAGTCACGCCGCCTACGACCTTGGTGCCCACCTTCAGCGCCTGTTCGGCGTGGAAGGTGCCGTTCTTGCCGGTGAAGCCTTGCACCAGCACTTTGGTGTCTTTGTTTACCAATACGCTCATTTTGTATTCCTCAGCTCAGTGCGGGTCTCAGGCCACGGCCTTGACGGCGGCGACGATCTTCTCGGCAGCGTCGTTCAGACCCTGGGCGGAAGTCAGTTTCAGGCCGGATTCGTCCAGGATCTTGGCGCCCAGCTCGGCGTTGTTGCCTTCCAGACGAACCACGACCGGCACGGTCACGTTCACTTCCTTCACGGCGGCGATGATGGCTTCGGCGATCATGTCGCAGCGGACGATGCCGCCGAAGATGTTGATCAGCACGCCTTGCACCGAGGTGTCGGCCAGGATCAGCTTGAACGCTTCGATCACGCGTTCCTTGGTGGCGCCGCCGCCCACGTCCAGGAAGTTGGCCGGTTGGCCGCCCTTCAGCTTGATGATGTCCATGGTGGCCATCGCCAGGCCGGCGCCGTTCACCATGCAGCCGATATTGCCTTCCAGGGCCACGTAGTTCAGGTCGAACTCGGAAGCCTTCACTTCGCGCTCGTTCTCCTGGCTCTTGTCGCGCTGGGCCAGCAGTTCCGGGTGGCGGTACAGGGCGTTGGAATCCAGGTTGATCTTGCCGTCCACGCAGGCCAGTTCGCCGTTTTCGCGCAGCGCCAGCGGGTTCACTTCGAACAGGGCGAAGTCGTTCTCGACGAAGGCCTTATAGGAGCCCAGCATCAGCTTGCTGAACGCGGCGATCTGCGCGCCGGACAGGCCCAGCGCGAAAGCGGCGTCGCGCGCCTGGAACGGCTGCATGCCGACCAGCGGGTCCACTTCGATCTTGATGATCTTTTCCGGGGTCTCTTCGGCCACCTTCTCGATTTCCACGCCGCCTTCGGTGGAAACCATGAACACGACGCGCTGGCTGCCGCGGTCCACCACGGCGCCCAGGTACAGTTCGCGCTGCACCGGGTACATGTCTTCGCACACCAGGACGCTGTTCACCGGTTGGCCGGCGGCGTCGGTCTGGTAGGTCACCAGGTTGGTGCCGATCAGGGTCTTGGCGACTTCGGCGGCTTCTTCGCGGCTTTTCACCACTTTCACGCCACCGGCCTTGCCGCGGCCGCCGGCGTGCACCTGGGCCTTGACGACGGCGAATTTGCCGCCCAGCTTGTCGTAAGCGGCAGCCGCTTCTTCCGGCGACGTGGCCAGAATGCCTTGTTGCACCGGCAGGCCGTAACGGCTCAGCAGCTCTTTCGCTTGGTATTCATGCAGGTTCATCTATGGTTTCCTTTCGGGGAAATGATGGCGGGCATGCGCCTCTGCCTCTATTCCTTGATCGCTTGCCAAACCTTGTTGGCGCGGACCGCTCCAGCCCCCCGGCTGGAAAAGCGGTCCGTTACCGGTCGGGTCGTGCGCATTGTACACGACCCATGTTCACTCAACCGTGCAACGCGCGCTTGTCGGCGGCGAGGGCGGCTTCGTGGATCACTTCCGACAGCGACGGGTGGGCGTGGATGATGCGCGCCAGGTCTTCGCTGGCGGCCTTGAACTCCATGCTTACCACGCCTTCGCTGACCAGCTCGGACACCATCGGGCCGATCATGTGCAGGCCCAGGATGCGGTCGGTCTTGGCGTCCGCCAGGATCTTGACCATGCCCTGCGCCTGGCCCAGGCCCAGCGCGCGGCCGTTGGCGCCGAAGCCCGACGTGCCCTTCTTGTACTCGACGCCTTCGGCCTTCAGCTGCTCTTCGGTCTTGCCGACCCAGGCGATTTCCGGCGAGGTGTAGATCACCCACGGAATCACGCCGAAATCCACGTGCGGCTTCTGGCCGGCGATGCGTTCGGCCACGGCCACGCCTTCTTCCGACGCCTTGTGCGCCAGCATCGGGCCGCGCACCACGTCGCCGATCGCCCACACATTGGGCAGATTGGTGCGGCAGTGGTCGTCCACGGCGACAAAGCCGCGCTCGTCCAGGGCCAGGCCCACCACATCGGCGCCCAGGCCCTGGGTATTCGGCACGCGGCCGATGGAGACGATCAGCTTGTCGAACTCGGCCTTCACCGCTTCGCCGTTCAATTCGTAGTTGACGGCGACGCTCTTCTTGCCGGCCTTCACTTCGCCGATCTTCACGCCCAGCTTGATGTCCAGGCCGGTGTCCTTGGTCAGCGTCTTGAACGCTTCCTTGGCGATCTGCTGGTCGGCGGCGGCCAGGAAGGTCGGCGCGGCTTCCAGGATGGTCACTTCCGCGCCCAGGCGCTTCCACACCGAACCCATTTCCAGGCCGATCACGCCGGCGCCGATCACGCCCAGGCGCTTAGGCACGGCGGTCAGCGCCAGCGCGCCTTCGTTGTCCAGCACCAGTTGGTTGTCGGTAGCCAGGCCCGGCAGCGCGCGCGGGCTGGAGCCGGTGGCCACGATCACGTGGCCGGCTTCCAGGGTGTCCACCACCGCGCCGTTGTCGGTGACTTCGATCACCCACTTGTCGCCCTGGCGGCCCTTGAAGGCGGCCAGGCCGTGGATGTTGGCGACCTTGTTCTTCTTGAACAGGAAGCCGATGCCGGCGGCGTTCTTGTTGATGATGTCGGTCTTGCGGGCCAGCATCTGGCCCACGTCCATCTTGGCGCCCGAAACGGTGATGCCGTGCTTGGCGTAGTCATGCTGAACGGCGTGGAAGTTTTCCGACGACTGCAGCAGGGCCTTGGACGGAATGCAGCCCACGTTCAGGCAGGTGCCGCCCAGGGAAGGCTTGCCTTCCGGGTTTTTGAACGCGTCCACGCAAGCCGCGCTGAAGCCCAGCTGGGCCGCGCGGATGGCTGCGACGTAGCCGCCGGGGCCGCCGCCTATCACTACCACATCAAACTGTTGGCTCATGGTTTTCCCTTGGGGTCAGGCCTTGCCGACTTTGAACAGCAAGGCCCCGAAAGCGATCATGAACAGCGCGATGATGATCTTGCCGAACAAGCTGTAACGGTCTTCGCGTATTCCCTGCTGGCGTTTCTTCCAGGTGAGGAAAAGCAATGCCACGCCGGCCAAAACCGAGGCGATGGCGTAAACCCAATCCGGCAAATTCATGTGCGCTCCGTTCATGCAGATTCAGACAGGCCGGCTTGCGCCGGCCTGGGGCTTCATTACAGGTCGAGCAGCAGGCGAGCCGGATCTTCGATGGCGTCCTTGATCGCCACCAGGCTCAGCACCGCTTCGCGACCGTCGATGATGCGGTGGTCGTAGGACTGGGCAAGATACATCATCGGACGCACCACCACTTGACCGTTCTCAACCACGGCGCGCTCCTTGGTGGCGTGCATGCCCAGGATCGCGGATTGCGGCGGGTTGATGATGGGGGTGGACATCATGGAGCCGAAGGTGCCGCCATTGGAGATGGTGTAAGTGCCGCCGGTCAGTTCTTCCACGGTCAGCTTGCCTTCCTGGGCGCGCTTGCCGAAGTCGGCGATCTGCTTCTCGATCTCGGCCAGGGACAGTTGGTCCGCGTTGCGGATCACCGGCACCACCAGGCCGCGCGGGCTGCCCACGGCCACGCCGATGTCGAAGTAGCCGTGATAGATGATGTCGTTGCCGTCCACGGAGGCGTTGACGATGGGGTATTTCTTCAGCGCGGCGACCACGGCCTTGACGAAGAAGCCCATGAAGCCCAGCTTGATGCCATGCTCTTTCTCGAACTTGTCCTTGTACTTGGCGCGCAGGTCCATCACCGGCTTCATATTGATTTCATTGAAGGTGGTGAGGATGGCGTTGGTCTGCTGGCTCATCACCAGACGCTCGGCCACGCGCTGGCGCAGGCGGGACATCGGCACGCGCTGTTCCGGACGGCCGGACAGCATGCCGGCCACATTGATGGCGGCCGGGGTGGAGGCCAGGGCGACGCCGGCGTTGGCGGCCGGCGCGATCACCGGGCCGGCTTGCGACGGCGCGGCCGGCTTGGCGGCGGCTTGCACGTCTTCCTTCAACACGCGGCCGTCGCGGCCGGAACCGGCCACCTTGGACAGGTCCACGCCGGTTTCGGCGGCCAGCTTGGCGGCGGACGGCATGGCGGCGGCGGACGGAGCGGCCTGAACCGGAGCGGCGGCGGGCGCCGGGGCGGCTGCGGCGGCCGGAGCGGCGTCGCCTGCCTTGGCGGCGGTGTCGATCTTGGCGATCAGCTGGCCGGAGGTCACGGTGGCGCCGTCCTGCTGCACGATCTCAACCAGCACGCCGGCTTGCGGCGCCGGCAGTTCCAGCACCACCTTGTCGGTTTCCAGGTCGATCAGGTTCTCGTCGCGCTTGACGAACTCGCCAACCTTCTTGTGCCAGCTCATCAGCGTGGCTTCGGATACGGACTCGGGCAGTTGCGGGACTTGGACTTCAATCAGCATGTTCTTCTCCATGGCGGGGCGGCCGCGATGCCGCCCCTGTTCTCTCGTTGGCTCAGCGGGAAACCGTCATCGCTTCTTCGACGAAGGCCTTCAGTTGGGCGACGTGCTTGCTCATATAGCCGACGGCCGGCGAAGCGGACGACGGACGGCCGGCGAAGGACAGCTGCTGCTTGGACGACAGCAGGCCTTCCAGACGATGGCGGATCTGGTACCAGGCGCCCTGGTTGCGCGGTTCTTCCTGCACCCACATCACCTCCTTGGCCTGCGGGAAGCGCGCCAGCTCGGCGGCCACCTGCTCGGTCGGGAACGGATACAGCTGCTCGATGCGCACGATGGCGATGTCGTCCTCCAGGCCGCGTTCCTTGCGGCCGGCGGCGAGGTCGTAATACACCTGACCGGCGCACAGCACCACGCGCTTGACCTTCTTGCCATCCTTGACCACGGCATCGCCGATCACCGGTCGGAAGCTGCCATTGGTCAGGTCCGCGATCGGGCTCATGGAGTCCTTGAAGCGCAGCAGGCGCTTGGACAGGAAGATCACCAGCGGCTTGCGGTACGGACGCAGCACTTGGCGGCGCAGCAGGTGGAACATCTGGCCGGCTTCGGACGGCATCACCACCTGCATATTGTGCTCGGCGCACAGTTGCAGCCAGCGCTCCAGGCGGGCGGAGGAGTGCTCCGGACCCTGGCCGTCGTAGCCGTGCGGCAGGATGGTGGTCAGACCGCACAGGCGGCCCCACTTGGTTTCGCCGGAGGAAATGAACTGGTCGATGGCCACCTGGGCGCCGTTGGCGAAGTCGCCGAACTGGGCTTCCCAGATCACCAGCTGGTCCGGAGCGGAGCAGGCGTAGCCGTATTCATAGGCCAGCACCGCTTCTTCGTTCAGGATGGAGTCGATCACCAGGAAGTCGGCCTGGTTGTCGGACATATTGCGCAGCGGCACATAGGTGCCCTGGTCCCAGCGCTCGCGGTTCTGATCGTGCAGCACGGCGTGGCGGTGGCTGAAGGTGCCGCGGCCGGAGTCTTCGCCGGAGATGCGCACGCCGAAGCCGTTGGTCACCAGCGAGGCGTAGGCCAGCGTCTCGGCCATGCCCCAGTCCACGTTCTGCTCGCCGGCGGCCATCGCCTTGCGCGCGGCCAATACCTTTTGCACGGTCGGGTGCAGCTTGAAGCCTTCCGGCAGCGTGGTGAACTTCTCGGTCAGGCGCTGGATGTCGGCCTGCGGCATCGAGGTGTCGGTGGGGTGCGCCCAGTGGGTGCCCAGATATTGGCTGAAGTCCAGCGCGTGTTCGCGCTTGTAGTTGGACAGCGTGGTCTGCTCCACGTGTTCGCCCTTGTCCAGCGCGTCGCGGTAGGCCTGGATCAGCGCGTCGGCTTCCTCTGCCTTCAGCACGCCTTCCTGCACCAGACGCTCGGCGTACATGGCGCGCACGCCTTGGTGCTTGGCGATCTTCTTGTACATCATCGGCTGGGTCAGGAACGGGTCGTCGCCCTCGTTGTGGCCCAGTTTGCGGTAGCACACCAGGTCGATCACCACGTCCTTCTTGAAGGTCATGCGGTAATCCAGCGCGGCCTGCATCACGTAGCACACGGCTTCCGGATCATCGCCGTTCACGTGCAGGATGGGCGCCTCGATCATCTTGGCCACGTCGGTGCAATACATCGTGGAGCGGATGTCGCGCGTGTCCGAGGTGGTGAAGCCCACCTGGTTGTTGATGACGATGTGGATGGTGCCGCCGGTGCCGTAGCCGCGGGTCTGCGACAGGTTGAAGGTGCCCTGGTTGACGCCCAGGCCGCCGAAGGCCGAGTCGCCGTGGATCAGCACCGGCACCGCGGTCTTGCGTTCCGCGTCCTTGCGGCGCTCCTGGCGCGCTCGCACCGAGCCTTCCACCACCGGGTTGACGATTTCCAGGTGGGACGGGTTGAATGCCAGCGACACGTGCATCGGGCCGTTGGCGGTCGGGATGTCGGACGAGAAGCCCATGTGGTACTTCACGTCGCCGGAGGCCATCTGCTGGGCGGCCTTGCCTTCGAATTCGGCGAACAGGTCGCGCGGCTGCTTGCCCAGGGTGTTGACCAGCACGTTCAGGCGGCCGCGGTGGGCCATGCCGATGATCAGCTCCTGCACGCCTTGCTCGGTGGCGTTCTGGATCAGGTGGTCCAGCGCCGCGATGGCGGATTCGCCGCCTTCCAGCGAGAAGCGCTTCTGGCCCACGTACTTGGTGTGCAGATAGCGTTCCAGCGTCTCGGCCGCGGTGATCTGCTTGAGGATGCGCTTTTTCTTGTCGGCATCGTAGCGCGGGGTGGACAGGTCGCCCTCGAAGCGCTGCTGCACCCAGTGCTTCTCATCGGACTGGGTGATGTGCATGTACTCCACGCCGATATTGCCGCAGTAGGTCTGCTTCAGGCGGGACAGGATGTCGGACAGCGGCAGCTTCTGCGGGCCCACCAGGGAGCCGACATTGAACTGCACGGCCATGTCGGCGTCGGTCAGGCTGTGGGTGGCCGGGTCCAGCTCGCGCACGATCTCCTGGTCCATGCGCTTCAGCGGGTCCAGATTGGCCTGGCGCGCGCCCAGCACGCGGTAGGCGGAGATCAGCTTCAGCACGCCCACCTGCTTTTGCATCGCCCCCCAGTCGGTGGCGGCGGCGCCGCGCTGGCCGATCACCGGCTTCTTAGCCAGCTGGATGAACGATTCCTGGATGGGCTGGTGCGGCACGTCGCGCTCAGCGGCGCCCGGAGACTGGGCCAGCTTGTCGAAATAGTCGCGCCACTCCTGCGGCACGGCGTTGGCGTCAGCGAGGTACTGTTCGTACAGCTCCTCGATGAACGGGGCATTCCCGCCGAACAGGTAGGAATGGCTGTACATGGATTGCATCATGGTCGGGCTACCCTTTGTCTTGGACGTTGCAGCAATATTTCAAAGCACTGTGGCAAGGCGGCCTTGCCGCAGCGCTCTGAAAAAGGGTTGGCCGGAGCCCCCGCTCCAACCAACCCCGATTCAGTCAAATCAGCGCTTGGCGGTTTCCACAAAGTCGCGTCGCGGCGCGCCGGTGTACAGCTGGCGCGGACGGCCGATCTTCATGCCCGGATCGCCGATCATCTCGTTCCAGTGCGCGATCCAGCCCACGGTGCGGGCCAGCGCGAAGATCGGGGTGAACATGGAAACCGGGATGCCGATGGCGGACAGCACGATGCCGGAGTAGAAGTCCACGTTCGGGTACAGCTTGCGCTCGATGAAGTACGGATCGTTCAGGGCGATCTTTTCCAGTTCCATGGCCAGCTTGAACTTCGGATCGTTGTGCAGGCCCAGCTCGTTCAGCACTTCGTCGCAGGTGGTCTTCATGATGGCGGCGCGCGGGTCCATGTTCTTGTACACGCGGTGGCCGAAGCCCATCAGCTTGTAGCGCTTGTCCTTCACGCCCTGCATGAAGTCGGCCACGTTTTCCACGGCGCCGATTTCGTCCAGCATCTTCAGCACGGCTTCATTGGCGCCGCCGTGGGACGGGCCCCACAGGCAGGCGATGCCGGCCGCGATGCACGCGAACGGGTTGGCGCCGGAGGAGCCGGCCAGACGCACGGTGGAGGTGGAAGCGTTCTGCTCGTGGTCGGCGTGCAGGGTGAAGATGCGGTCCAGCGCGCGGGCCAGCACCGGGTTCACCTTGTACTCTTCGCACGGGGTGGAGAACATCATGTGCAGGAAGTTTTCCGCGTAGCTCAGGCCGTTCTTCGGATACGAGAACGGCAGGCCCTTGTTGTAGCGGTAGGCTTGGGCGGCGATGGTCGGCAGCTTGGCGATCAGGCGGTGGGCCGAGATGCGGCGGTGCTCCGGATTGGAGATGTCCAGCGAGTCATGGTAGAAGGCGGACAGCGCGCCCACCACGCCCACCATCACGGCCATCGGGTGCGCGTCGCGGCGGAAACCCTTGAACAGGCTCATCAGCTGGTCGTGCAGCATGTTGTGGCGCATGATGCCGCGGTCGAAATCCTTGCGCTGCTCTGCGGTCGGCAGTTCGCCGTTCAGCAGCAGGTAGCATACTTCCAGGTAGTCGCTCTTCTCGGCCAGTTGCTCGATCGGGTAGCCGCGGTAGTACAGCTGGCCCAGGTCGCCGTCGATGAAGGTGATGCCGGATTCGCAGCTGGCGGTGGCCAGGAAGCCCGGGTCGAAGGTGAACATGCCTGTCTTGCCGAAGGCGCGGATGTCCACGACATCGGGGCCCAGCGTGCCTTGCAGCACCGGCAGGTCCAGCGTTTCTTTACCCTCGTTGTAGCTGAGCGTGACTTTGCGATTAGTTTCCACAGCAATACTCCCAGTCATTTCGTTGTTGTAGTGTGGTGAGGGCCGTCACAGCGATCGCAGGATCGCGACGATGGCCATTTGTTCCGGATCATCGAGATCGGCCTTGCCGTTGACGATATCCAGGAAGTCGGTGTCGGGCAGATCGAGCAGGCTGCGGTAGGCGTCGATCTCGGCCGGGGACAGCCGCTCGAACGGGCCGGCGAAGAATTTCTCCAGCACCAGGTCCAGTTCGAGCAGGCCCCGCCGGGAACGCCAGCGGATCCGCTTCAGTTCGATGGGATCGTAACCCGTCATACCGCGCGCCGGACCATCAGGTCCTTGATCTTGCCGATGGCCTTGGTCGGGTTCAGACCCTTGGGGCAGACATCGACGCAGTTCATGATGGTGTGGCAGCGGAACAGGCGGTACGGGTCTTCCAGATTGTCCAGACGCTCGTTGGTGGCTTCGTCGCGGGTGTCCGCGATGAAGCGGTAGGCGGCCAGCAGGCCGGCCGGGCCGACGAACTTGTCCGGATTCCACCAGAAGGACGGGCAGGAAGTGGAGCAGCACGCGCACAGAATGCACTCGTACAGGCCGTCCAGCTCCTTGCGGTCTTCCGGCGACTGGCGGCGCTCGCGCTCCGGCGGCGGCGTGTCGTTGATCACGTACGGCTTGATCGAGTGGTACTGCTTGAAGAACTGCGCCATGTCCACGATCAGGTCGCGCACCACCGGCAGGCCCGGCAACGGACGCAGCTCGATCGGCTGCTTCAGGCCGCGGAAGTCGGTCAGGCAGGCCAGGCCGTTCTTGCCGTTGATGTTCATCGCGTCGGAGCCGCAGACGCCTTCGCGACAGGAGCGGCGGAAGGACAAGGTGTCGTCCTTGGTCTTCAGCTTGACCAGCGCGTCCAAGAGCTTGTGCTCGGTCGCATCCATGTCGATGCTGATGTCCTGCATGTACGGCTTGGCATCCTTGTCCGGGTCGTAGCGGTAGATGCGGAATTTGACGGTTTCGGTAGTCATCTCTGGTTCAACCCTTAGTAGGAGCGGGCCTTCAACTTGATCGTGTCCACGGTCAGCGGCTTCATGTTCACCGGCTTGTATTCCAGACGGTTGCCGTCGCGGAACCACAGGGTGTGCTTGAGCCAGTTGACGTCGTCGCGGCCGTTCGGGGTTTCCGGGGTGTCCGGCGCGTCGTCGCGCACGTGGGCGCCGCGGCTCTCGGTGCGGGCATTGGCGGAAACCATGGTGGCCTTGGCCACTTCGATCAGGTTCTCCAGCTCCAGCGCCTCGATGCGGGCGGTGTTGAACACCTTGGACTTGTCGCCGATTTCGGTCTTGGCGACCATCTTTTCCACTTCCAGAATCTTGTCCACGCCCTCGGCCAGCATGTCCTTGAAGCGGAACACGCCGCAGTGCGCCTGCATCACGCGCTGCATTTCGGCGCGCGCCTCATGCACCTGCACGCCGCCCGTCTGGTTGTCCAGGCGAGCGACGCGGGCGACGGAGCGCTCCACATCGGCCATGGCCAGTTCCGGCAGGTCTTCCGGCTGCTGCTTGATGAAGTCGATCATGGAGTTGGCCGAGCTTTTGCCAAAGACCAGCAGGTCCAGCAGCGAGTTGGTGCCCAGGCGGTTGGCGCCGTGCACCGACGCGCAGGCCACTTCGCCGGCGGCGTAGAAGCCGTGCACCGGCTGGCCCTGGATCACCACTTCGCCGTGGTAATTGGTGGGGATGCCGCCCATCTGGTAGTGGCAGGTCGGCACCACCGGAATCGGGGCCTTGATCGGGTCCACGCCGGCGAACTTGATGGAGATTTCGCGGATGCCCGGCAGCTTGGACATGATCACCTCGGGGTCGAGGTGGGTGATGTCCAGCAGCACGTGGTCCTTGTTCGGGCCGCAGCCGCGGCCTTCGTTGATCTCGGACACCATGGCGCGCGACACCACGTCGCGGGAAGCCAGGTCCTTGGCGTTCGGCGCGTAGCGCTCCATGAAGCGCTCGCCGGAGCTGTTGCGCAGAATGCCGCCTTCGCCGCGCACGCCTTCGGTGATCAGCACGCCCGCGCCGGCCACGCCGGTCGGGTGGAACTGCCAGAACTCCATGTCTTCCAGCGGGATGCCGGCGCGGGCGGCCATGCCCAGGCCGTCGCCGGTATTGATGAAGGCATTGGTGGACGAGGCGAAGATGCGGCCGGCGCCGCCGGTGGCGAACAGGGTAGCCTTGGCCTGGAACACCACGATTTCCGAGGTTTCCATTTCCATGGCCACCACGCCTTGCACGCGGCCTTCGGCGTCGCGGATCAGGTCCAGGGCCATCCATTCCACAAAGAAATGGGTGTTGGCGCGCACATTGCGCTGGTACAGCGCGTGCAGCATGGCGTGGCCGGTGCGGTCGGCGGCGGCGCAGGCGCGGCGAACCGGCTTGCCCTCGCCGAATTCCGACATATGGCCGCCGAACGGACGCTGGTAAATGGTGCCGTCCGGGTTGCGGTCGAACGGCATGCCGAAGTGTTCCAGCTCCACCACCACTTTCGGGGCTTCGCGGCACATGAATTCAATCGCGTCCTGGTCTCCCAGCCAGTCCGACCCCTTGACGGTGTCGTACATATGCCAGTGCCAGTTGTCCGGCTCGGAGTTGCCGAGCGAGGCGGACACGCCGCCCTGGGCGGCCACGGTGTGGGAACGGGTCGGGAACACCTTGGACAGCACGGCGGTCTTCAGACCGGCTTCCGACAATTGCAGCGCGGCGCGCATGCCGGCGCCGCCGGCGCCTACGACTACCGCATCAAAATGACGAATGGCTACGCCCATTACAGCCCCCAAACCACTTTAACGGAATAGATGAAACAGGAAACCAGCCAGACGATGGTGAACACGTGCAGCGTGAGGCGGATGCCCACCGGCTTCACGTAGTCCATCCACACGTCGCGGATGCCTACCCATACGTGCAGGAACAGCGCCAGCAGCGAAACCTGGGTGAACAACTGCACCCAGGTATGGCTGAACAGCTCTTTCCAGCTTTCATAACCGGACGGCAGCGACAACAGGAACAGCGCCATGGCCACGGTGTAGATCACCATGATCGCGGCGGTGACGCGCTGCATCACCCAATCGCGCAGGCCGTAGCCGGCGCCGACAACATTGCGGTTTACCATAGCGCGATGCCTCCCAGGACCAGAGTCAGCGTCAGGCTGACGGCCAACACGGTTTTCGCGGTGGCGCGGGCGGTCTCAAGCTCAAGGCCCTTGTGAACGTCAAGAAACAGGAAACGGATGCCGGCACAGAAGTGGTGCATGTATGCCCAGATCAGACCCAGCAGGACCAGTTTCATCAGCGGGTGGGAAACGACGGCGCGGTAGGTTTCAAACGACTCGGCGGAGCTGAGCGAACCATGCAGCAAATAGATCAACAGCGGGAGGGAAAAGAACAACGCCACACCACTGACCCGGTGCAGGATGGAGACGAAGCCCGGCACGGGCAGTCTGATCCTGGCCAAGTCCAGATGCTTCGGTCTTTGCTTCTGCATAAGGCTTTCCTTGGATGTTTTGTGACCAAGTGGTTTACAAGTCGGCGCGTCCACCTGGATGCGCCGCCGGGCAGACTCGAAACCTTATCCATGGTCCGATGTCCGCCCTTGCCTGGCATATTGCAAACAATCCGTATGCAATATGACCGGGGAATTCTAACAAATGTCAGCCTAGGACGCTGCCCGCATGCGGTTTAATCTGCGTCAAAGTCCTGGCCGCCTAGCCGTGCTTCACTGTATAGGCCAGCTGGTGCGTCAGGCAGTAACGCTGCCTCCACTCCAACGGCCGACCATCCATATCCGCTGACAAGCGCAGTAAACACAGCGCCGGCACATCGGCCACCATGCCGGTCACGCCCAGCAGGCTCGCCTCCTCGCGCGGCAGCATTTCCGCGCGAAACTGCTCGCTCACCACTTGCAGGCGCACGCCGAAGCGTTGCTGCAGCGTGCCGTACAAGCCGGCAGAACCGCGCAGCCAGCGCGCGTCCATGCCATCAAACGCCTCCGCCGGCAGCAGCGCGTCGTCCAGCGCCACCGGCGCGCCGTGGCGGCGCCACAGCTGGCGAATCCTCAATAAAGGCGCCAGGCGGCGCAACTGCAAGGCTTCTGCAATGTCCTCGCTGGCATTGAACCGGGACAGCCCCAGGAACTCCCGCGCCAGCTCGTCCGGCTGCTCCATGAACAGGCCCGGCGTCAGCAGCCTGGCCTCGCCCCAATCGCCCGGCGCGGCGGCCACATACGTGCCTCGCCCCTGCTGCCGGTACAACAGCCCGGCCTCCACCAGTTCAGACAAGGCTTTGCGCACCGTGCCTTGGCTGGCACCCAGCTCGTCGGCCAGCTCCCATTCGCTGGGCAGCGCGTCATGCGCCTGCCACTCGCCGCCGGCTATGCGCTGCATCAGCAACTGCCTCACCTGGACGTAGAGCGGCTGTCTTTTCAAGGTGCCGACTGTCATGGTTCGTGTTTTAACACCAAACAAATCAAGCGTAAAGATAAGTCTTATATAAGACATAAGAATCAAACGCCGGTTTACAAACAATCCATTGACCCAATAGTCCAAATTCATAGGAAGCCGTGATACACTCCAGTTACATCTATACTGCAGAGCAACATCTGCAGCTCATTATCGGATACGTCAAAGGAGAGTCCGCCAATGAAAGCCCCCGTTCGCGTTGCCGTTACCGGCGCTGCCGGCCAAATCGGCTACAGCCTGCTGTTCCGCATTGCCAGTGGTGAAATGCTGGGCAAGGATCAACCCGTCATCCTGCACCTCCTGGACCTGCCGCAGGCCCAAACCGCGCTGAAGGGCGTGATGATGGAGCTGGAAGACTGCGCCTTCCCGCTGCTGGCCGACATGGTGGCCACCGATGACCCGAACGTGGCCTTCAAGGACGTGAAGGTGGCCCTGCTGGTGGGCGCCCGCCCGCGCAGCAAGGGCATGGAGCGCAAGGACCTGCTGGAAGCCAACGGCGCCATCTTCACCGTTCAGGGCAAGGCGTTGAACGACCACGCCGCGCGCGACGTCAAGGTTCTGGTGGTGGGCAACCCGGCCAACACCAACGCCTGGATCGCGATGAAGTCCGCTCCGGACCTGGATCCGAAAAACTTTACCGCCATGTTGCGTCTTGACCACAATCGCGCGCTGTCGCAAATCGCCGCCAAGACCGGCAAGCCGGTCTCGTCGATCGAGAAGCTGGCCGTGTGGGGCAACCACTCCCCCACCATGTACGCCGACTACCGCTTCGCCACCATCGACGGTCAATCGGTCAAGGAAATGATCAACGACGACGTGTGGAACCGCGACGTGTTCCTGCCCACCGTGGGCAAGCGCGGCGCCGCCATCATCGAAGCGCGCGGCCTGTCCTCCGCCGCCTCCGCCGCCAATGCCGCCATCGACCACATCCATGACTGGGTGCTGGGCAGCAACGGCAAGTGGGTGACCATGGGCATCCCGTCCGACGGCTCCTACGGCATCCCGGAAGGCGTGATGTACGGCGTGCCGGTTGTGTGCGAAAATGGCGAGTACAAGCGTGTTGAAGGCCTGGAAATCGACGCGTTCAGCCGCGAGCGCATGGACCTGACCCTGGCCGAACTGGAAGAAGAGCGCGCAGCCATCGCTCACCTGTTTGGCTAAAACCCAGCCTGACTCCTGACGAAGCGCACCGAATGGTGCGCTTTTTGTCTTTAGTCAAACCGCTGATAAACATTTGCATTTACTAATACAGACTGCCATTTGGAGCGAAATCATGATTGAAGTTGAAGTTTTGAACCAAATCGCGGCCAAAATCGAAGACCTGGCCGCCCGCGCCGCCGATATTCGGGGGTATCTTTGACTACGACGGCAAAAAAGACCGTCTGGAAGAAGTTTCCCGCCTGACTGAAGACCCGGATATCTGGAACGACCCGAAAAAGGCGCAGGATCTGGGCCGCGAACGCAAACAACTGGAAGACGTGGTCCTGGTGCTGGACAGCATCAACGCCACCATCGCCGACAGCCGCGAACTGTTTGAAATGGGCAAGAGCGAGGAAGACGCCGACACCATCCTCGCCGTGCAGGCCGATCTGGAAGACGTGGAAGAAAAAGTGGCGAAGATGGAGTTCCGCCGCATGTTCCACGACCCGATGGACCCGACCAACTGCTTCATCGACATCCAAGCCGGCGCCGGCGGCACCGAAGCCCAGGACTGGGCCGGCATGCTGGTGCGCATGTACACCCGCTATGCCGAACGCAAGGGCTTCAAGGTGGACGTGCTGGAACTGTCCGAAGGCGAAGTGGCCGGCGTCACCAGCGCCACGCTGAAAATCGAAGGCGAATACGCCTACGGCCTGCTGCGCACCGAAGTGGGCGTGCACCGCCTGGTGCGCGTGTCGCCGTTCGACTCCAACGCCCGCCGCCACACCTCGTTCTCGTCCGTCTTCGTCTACCCGGAAGTGGACGACAGCTTCGAGATCGACATCAACCCGGCGGACGTGCGCACCGACACCTACCGCGCCTCCGGCGCCGGCGGCCAGCACATCAACAAAACCGACTCCGCCGTGCGTCTGACCCACATCCCGACCAATATCGTGGTGCAGTGCCAGAACGACCGCTCCCAGCACCGCAACCGCGACGAAGCCTGGCAGATGCTGCGCGCCAAGCTGTACGAGCTGGAGCTGAAGAAGCGCAACGAAGCCAAGCAGGCGCTGGAAGACACCAAGACCGACGTGGGCTGGGGCCACCAGATCCGCTCCTACGTGTTCGACCAGTCCCGCATCAAGGATTTGCGCACCAGCTATGAAGTGGGCAACATCAAGGGCGTCATGGATGGCGACCTGGACGGCTTCATCGAAGCCAGCCTGAAACAGGGCGTGTAATCCCTACCAGACCGGCCGCCCGCGGCCGGTCTTTGCCGTTTTTTTTAAAGTGTATTTGCCGAAGGAACCCAACCCGGCACGGAGTCATCATGTCTGATCACGAACAAGCACAGGCGCAAAGCCAAGACGAAAACCAGATCATGGCGGAACGCCGCCAGAAACTGCAGGCGATCCGCGAAAAAGGCATCGCCTACCCCAACGACTTCAAACGCAGCCACTTCGCCAAACCGCTGCAGGACGACCACGCCGCTAAAGAAGCGGAAGCGCTGGAAGCCGAAAAAATCGAAGTCGCCGTCGCCGGCCGCATGATGCTTAAACGTGTGATGGGCAAAGCCAGCTTCGCCACGCTGCAGGACGTGAGCGGCCGCATCCAGGCCTTCATCTCCCGCGACAACGTGGGCGAAGACGTCTACGCCGACTTCAAGCGCTGGGACCTGGGCGACATCATCGCCGTCAAGGGCGTGCTGTTCAAGACCAAAACCGGCGAACTGACCGTGCAGGCGACCGAAGTGCGCATGCTGTCCAAGAACATCCGTCCGTTGCCGGAAAAATTCCACGGCATCGCCGACCAGGAAACCAAGTACCGCCAGCGCTACGCCGATCTCATCATGAGCGAAGAGACGCGCGAAACCTTCGTCAAGCGCTCCAAGATCGTGCAAAAAGTGCGCGACGTAATGGTGGGCGAAGGCTACCTGGAAGTGGAAACCCCGATGATGCACCCGATTCCGGGCGGCGCGTCGGCCAAGCCCTTCGTCACCCACCACAACGCTCTGGACATGCCGCTCTACCTGCGCATCGCCCCGGAGCTGTACCTGAAGCGCCTGGTGGTGGGCGGCCTGGAACGCGTGTTCGAGATCAACCGCAACTTCCGCAACGAGGGGATGAGCACGCGCCACAACCCCGAGTTCACCATGATCGAGTTCTACGAAGCGTACAGCGACTACCAGCGCATGATGGAGATGACCGAAACCATCATCCGCGAATGCGCGCTGGTTTCCTGCGGCACCACCACCGTGACCTACCAAGGCAAGGAAGTGGACCTGGGCAAGCCGTTCGACCGCTTCACCATCGTGGAGGCGATCAAGCACTACAACCCGCAATACACCGACGCCCAGCTGGCCGACGCCGCCTGGGTGGCCGGCGAGATCAAGCGCCTGGGCGGCAAACTGCCCCCGGCCCCCGGCCTGGGCAGCCTGCAGCTGGCGCTGTTCGAAGAATGCGCCGAGTCCCTGCTGTGGAACCCGACCTTCATCATCGACTACCCGGTGGAAGTCTCCCCGCTGGCGCGCGGCTCCGACACCCAGCCGGGCCTGACCGAGCGTTTCGAGCTGTTCATCGTCGGCCGCGAGCACGCCAACGGCTACTCGGAGTTGAACGATCCGGAAGACCAGGCCGCGCGCTTCCAGGCGCAGGTCGCCCAGAAGGATGCGGGCGATGATGAGGCGATGCACTACGACGCGGACTACATCCGCGCGATGGAATACGGCCTGCCGCCGACCGGCGGGTGCGGCATCGGCATCGACCGTTTGGTGATGTTGTTGACGGATGCGCCTTCTATTCGGGATGTGATCTTGTTCCCGCATATGCGTCCGGAGTAAGATTTAGTCCAAACACTGGGCTGATGAGAAAGCCGCTCACTGCAAGGTGGGCGGCTTTTTTTGGTCTTTAAACATGGCCTTCCCCTTTTTCTCTCCCTATTTCTTAGCGAACAAGTTCGCCGTTTACTACCGTTTATCCTTGGCGCTTTCGTAGCTGCTCAATTTTTTCTTGCAGTGTCCTTGGCCTCTCTGGTGCAGGAGGTGGGGGGAATAACAGGTGTAAGTACTGGCAGCGGTTCAGAGCCTTCAAAGCTCTTATGAAAGTATCCAGGTGCCCTTGCCCATGGGACTCCAAACGCTTGAAAGTTCTAAGCGGGATGCCTGCTCGCTCAGAGAACCGGCACTGAGACTCCTTCGCCAGCCTCCGGCCTTGCCGGATCTTCGACGCAAGGTATTTGCATATCTCCTGTTCTGTTGCCGTTCTTAAGTGCTCGAGTTCTTGTTCAGGCGTCATCATCAAGAAAAAGTGCCATATTTGGCACCATTATAGGTGGGTCTGTGGATAATGCTTGATTGGGGATTGCTGGTAGCAAGCTGCAGCGCTACCATTGGTGTTGCCGACACCAAAATACACCAGATATGGTGTTGAATGGGTCGGTAGTGCACAAACCAGAAAGCCGGCTAACGCCGGCCTTGGTGATCCATAGATTGCCGCTGAATGCTGCCATCCGTGAATGCTTTCGTGGGGACTTAAGCGTACACAGATAAATGGCGTAGCTCAAGGGGCTGATATGGTTTGCATCTATTTCCAACACATTGAAATGGAGTAGAACTATGAGCCAAAAGAAGGATAGCAACAATCTCTTCATCGAACGTCGACCGGAAGGTGACTATGCCATCAGAAAGCCGAACTCTGAGCGTGCTAGCGCGGTGAAACCAACGCAAGCAGAAGCTATAGAGAGAGCACGTGCATTAAACCCGGATGCTGCTATCCATGTGGAACGAGTGCGAACGACTAATGTTGGCAAGCCGGATAAATGGAGAAAGCCTTAGCAATAGCACGGTCTTGATTTAGTTAGTTTAGGCATGACCAGGCTGCTACGCAGCTTGGTTTTCGTCAACAGGAAGACACCGGATAATGCTGAGTTCTACTGTTCCGCTCATGCCCACCGGCTAGACTGAGCCATACGAGCAAACGTTTACCGCGTAATGTCGATTTGTTTTGCGTCCGCTCCGCGGACAGATATTTAAGTGCCGGTTCCGCCCGGCTGGACGGGTCCATTTCTTTTGCTTCGCCAAAAGAAATGGACGAAAGAAAAGGCGACCCAACAGCGCTGCGAAACCCCACCTCCAAAGCCCTTTCCAAGGCGCCGCCCAACTCGCGGGGCGCTAACGTCGCCCCGCTCAAACAGGCGGCGGCTTAAAACCTTGGAAAGGGCTTCGGAGTCGGCTTGCGCTGATGGGATAGGGGCAAGTCGGTTCGGTTCTACCTATTGCAATATAACGATCAGCCAAGTTACAAACATGACTATACGTCAAAGCTCTATCAGCAATAAAAAGCTACGCGGCATTCCAAGGCGTTTACGAGCGCTATCCAACTGGGAAAAATCATTCCATGGATACTTTCCTGATGGTCTGAAAAAGCAGGACAAATATTGGAATTACAAAATACCCGTACATGAAAGCCTTGTCCAAGGAAAGCAAGCCAAAAGGCAATTACAAGCCCAATGCGCTCAAAACCTTATCAATGCAGCGCACCACATTTTCCTTGCGAAACCATCAACAGCAACTGATTTTCGCGTTACGTGCACAATAGCCTTACCAGACATGTTCATCAGTGAGCTTTGCATCTTCTCGGATGAAAGTTACTTCAACCTACATACATCGGCTGGGAAAAGTTACCTTGGAGAAAAAGAAATAATCCAAGGTAGAAGCCTAGCCAAAGAATGGAACTTATCCATTCCCGAGAGTTTCTTTGAGCTAGGTGTGCTACGTACCAATATCGATGACAATGGAAATCCATACGTTTCTGAATACTGGTACATTGGCGAAGTGAACAAACGATAGAACAAGCCACCAGCTAATGCTGGCAACGCAACTTCATCACTTGGTTTGGAAAGAAACAGGACCTTTCCAACGCGCCCCCTTCCCTTCAAGCCTGCCGTCGGGTGGCAGGCCCGAGGTCTTAAGCGGCTGCCTGTTTGAGTCCCGCGACGTTAGCGCGGGACGAGTTCAGCCGCGCCTCGGGCCTGACGGGAACCGGCGGGAAGCCGAAGGCCAGGCTTGCAGGGTGGCCTTTAGGGGTGGAGGGGATATTTGGCCAGGCAAATATCCCCTCCCTGCCGCCGGACAGCCCCGGCAATCCCAATCATCATCCGCGCAGCGGATTCTACTTACTGCTTCAAAATACAGCCGGTTTTCCACCCTATTCCCTTGCCTCGCAAGCCTTCACTCCGGATAATCTCATTCGTGCCGTTCAATAGCGGCACCGGGATTGGCGTCCCGCATTCAGGCGGACTTCTGTGCAAGGCTGGGCCTTGTCGCGTCCGTACACCATTGCACGTCCTCTATGGCGGGCCATGGTGGGAGCATCTATGATGCGCCGCTCCTGGATCGGTACGCCAATCCCGCCATGTGCCTGCCACCCCTACTTGGCGTTGGGGTTGGCAGGGTTAAGCACCTATCCAGGAGGGTTTTGCCATGCCTAGCATCACCCGTAGTTCGCCTCACCTTGCCGTTTCCCTGAAAAATCGTCACCCCGCCCGCAGCCGCTGGCTGCTGCACAATCAAGTCCCCACGCACCCGCCCAGCCTGCTGGCCATGACCCGGCTGCATGAAGCCTTTGCCGCCTTGCAAGAGCAATTGGCCGGCAAGGACCAAACCAAGGTCAGAGAGCCGGCCGCGCGCGTGGCGCATCTGTGCCAGGACATCGAGCAGGCGGTGGTGAAGTCCATCTGCCACCTCGCCCACGGCCAGTTGGGTTTGCAATCCGTAATCGACTTGCTCGCTTGCCTGGGCGACGACGTGCGCCTGCCTTCCAGCCGCATCACCGAGTTGCTAGCGCCGCTGGACAAGCGCATGGGCGAATCGCTGACGCTGCTTACCCGCGTGCTGTAAGCCCTGCGCCATAAACACCAACAGCCTGCCCGCTTCCCAGCGGCAGGCTGTTTTGATTGGCTACGGCAAGCAGCCGACGACGATGCCGCCGATGCTTATGCAAGCCCTCGCTTACACCAAGCTATTCTGGCTTGCCGCGGCGCGGTTGGCCTCGGCATGCCTAAGGCGCCCTTGCCCTGCGCGGGCTTGAACGCATGGCGCCATCGCCTTACGCCAACCGGCCCGAGCCGCCCAACCAGATCCGCGCTTCCCGCACCGTCAGCCACCAAGCTGCAACCGCCGCTGTTCCCAAAGCTTGCCGCTCGGCGCGCCCCTCTCCCCGCCAATACCAAATCGATATACAATCTATTTACAAAATTCATATGAGTTTATTTGGCAGGCGCCGCTCCGGTGTCCATGCCCGTTCCGCCCCGTGAAAGGACTATATGACTCCGCAAGAAAACCAGGCTCTGCAAGGTTTCCTCGGCCAACTGGTGCAAACCCAAGGCGTCGCCAAGGACCCGCAGGCCCACGCCAGCATCATGCAGGCTGTGTCCCAGCAACCGGATGCCGCCTACCTGCTGGTGCTGCGCTGCATGCAACAAGAGCAGGCGCTCAACGCGCTGAAGGGCCAGATGGCGCAGTTGCAAAGCCAGATGCAAGCGCTGCGCGCGCAGCAGCCGCCGGTTGGCGCGCCCGGCACCTTCCTGGACCCGAACGCCGGCGCGCCCGCAGGCTTCGGCGCGGCAGCGCCCGCCTTCGCTCCGGCGCCCGCGCCGGCGCCGCGTCCGGTCGCTCCGGCCCCGGCGTATCCGCCCGCCGCGCCGGTTTATCAGCAAGCGGCGCCGGTCTATCAACAGCCCGCCCCCGTTTACCAGCAACCCGCGCCGGTGTATCAACAAGCGGTGCAGCAGCCGGCCAAGCAAGGCTTGTTTGGCGGCGGCGTTGGCAGTTTCCTGGGAACGGTAGCCACTGCGGCTGCGGGCGTGGCGGCCGGCACGCTGCTGGCCGACGGCATTGAGAGCCTGTTCAGCAGCGACAGCCATCAAAACCAGCCTAACCATGGCGGCCATGGCAACCACGGCGGCGATTACGGCGGCGACGGCAATTATGGCGGCGACAGCGGCGGCTTCGGCGGCGGTGACTACGACAATGGCGGCTATCAGCACCACGCCCAGCAGCCTGAGCAGCACATCACCGTCAACAATTACTACAGCTCCGATGCGGCCGGCGGCTCGGACTACACCGAGCAGACCAGCTCCGGCGGCTATGGCGGCGACGGCGACTACAGCGCCAGCAATGCCGGCGCCGATAGCTACAGCGCGGATAACAGTTCGGACAACTACAGCGCCGACAACTCCGGCTCGGACAACTACGACGCTAACGACTACAGCTCGGACAACTCCAGCTACTAAGCGCGCTCAGGCCCGCCTCAAACCCGCCGCCCATGCGGCGGGTTTTCTTTTACTGCCCTTGGCGGCCAACCGTTTGTCCGCAATCTCACGCGGGATAAACCTCACCCCCGCAACGCAAACCGGCGGTCCACATAGCTGGCGCGCTCAGGCCTGGACTGCTGGACGCCAAGCGGCCAAGACTGGGCTGGCAACTGTACACATGGTTACGGTTATGAACAGATACAAATAGCAATCAGCAGCTATCTTTTCTTTACCCTTGCGCAACAAACCCGCGCCATAGTGCGGGCATACGCAATACGCGTTCGCAATAAAGGAAGACTGCCATGAAACACGTGATGACTGCCGCGGCGCTGCTCGCCGCCTCCCTGTTCAGCCTGCCCAGCCAGGCCGCCGTCTCCATTCGCGTCGGCGAACCCGGCTTCTACGGCCAGATCGACATCGGCGGCCTCCCGGCGCCGCAACTCGTTTATCCGCAAGCGGTAGTGGTTCAGCCTGCGGTGGCGGTCATGCCGCCGCTCTATCTGCGCGTGCCGCCCGGCCATATCAAGCATTGGGAGCGCTATTGCGGCCGCTATGGCGCCTGCGGCCGCCAGGTCTATTTCGTGCGCGATGAATGGTATAAACAGGTCTACGCGCCGCACTATCGCGAATACCATCACGACAATGGCCGCCACGAGGGCTGGCATGGCGAACACCGGGACTGGCATGACCATTGATGCCTGCGCCGCGCGCTTCCCGCGCTAAGCCGCGCAATCAAAAGGCCCGCGCCATCGCGCGGGCCTTTCGCATGCCAAACGCTGGACTCAAACCTGCGGCAACAGGCTTTCCCGCTTGAGCAAGGCGGCGAAATCATCGGCCGGCAGCGGCTTGGCGATCAGATAGCCCTGCACGAAGTCGCAGCCCTCCTGCTCCAGGAACTGCCACTGCTCCATCGTCTCCACGCCCTCGGCCACCACCTGCATGTTCAGGTTCTTGGCCATATTGATGATGGCGCGGGCGATGGCGCTGTCGTCGGCGTCCTGCGGGATGTCGCGCACGAAGGAGCGGTCGATCTTCAGCTTGTCCGCCTTGAAGCGCTTCAGATAGGACAGGCTGGAATAACCGGTGCCGAAGTCGTCGATGGACAGCCGCAGCCCCATGTTCTTCATATTGTCTATCGCCTGTATCGTGGCCTGGGCATCCTCCATGATGATGCTCTCGGTCACCTCGATGTCCAGCGCATGGCCGGGCAGGCCATTGGAGGACAAGACCTGTTGCACCTGCTCGGCCAGGTCCGGCTGGCGGAACTGCAGCGCCGACAGGTTGATCGCCAGCGTCAGCTCCGGCAAGCCGGCCTGGCGCCAGGCCACCAGCTGGCGCGTGGCCTCCGCCATCACCCAGTTGCCTATCTGCACGATGAAGCCCCGCTCCTCCGCCACCTGGATGAAGCGCACCGGCCCCAGCAAGCCCAGCGAAGGGTGGTTCCAGCGTATCAAAGCCTCCGCGCCGATGATGCGGCCCGTCTTCATGTCCACTTGCGGCTGGTAGTGCAGCACGAACTCGTCGCGCTCCAGGGCGAAGCGCAGCTGGCTCTCAATGGCCAGGATTTCGCGCGCGCGGGCGTTCAAGTCTGCCGTGTAGAACTTGTAGCTGTTGCGGCCCGACGATTTGGCGTGGTACATCGCCGCGTCGGCGTTGCGCACCAGGGTTTCGTAGTCGCGGCCGTCGTCCGGATACACGCTGATGCCGATGGACGGCGTGATGGTGATCACATGGTTGTGCAGTTCGATCGGATTGGCGAACACGTCGCGCACGCGCTCCGCCGCCAGCGCGGCCTCGCCCGGATCGGAAATCACCGGCAGCAGCACGATGAATTCGTCGCCGCCCTGGCGCGCCAGCATCTCTCCCGGCCCCAGCACGGCCTTGATGCGGTCCGACGCCACCTGCAGCAGCGTGTCGCCGGCCGAGTGGCCCAGCGATTCATTGACGGTTTTGAAACGGTCCAGATCCAGCAGCAGCAAGGCCAGCCGCTGGTTGTCGCGCACCGCGTTGTGGATGGCCAGCTCGACGCGGTCCTGCATGTGCACGCGGTTGGGCAGGCTGGTAAGCACGTCGAAGTGGGCCAGGAACTGGATGCGGTCGTCCGCGGCCTTGCGCTCGGTCAGATCGCTGAAAATGGCCACGTAATGCGTGATCTCGCCCAGGCTGTTGCGCACGGCGTTGATGGCCAGCCATTCCGGGTACACCTCGCCGTTCTTGCGCCGGTTCCACAGCTCGCCCTGCCAGGAGCCGTACTCATTGATGGCCTCCCACATCTGCAGGTAGAACGGTTCGTCATGGCGGCCGGACGACAGGATGCTGGTTTTCTGTCCCAGCACCTCGTGCTGGGTGTAGCCGGTGATCTCGGTGAAGGCGCGGTTGACGCTGCGGATGCGCTTGTCGGCATCGGTGATCATGATGCCTTCCACGGTATTCTCGAATACCTTGGCCGCCAGTTGCACCCGCTCCTCGGCCGCGCGCTTTTCCGAGATGTCGCGCACCATGCGCCACACTGCGTTGATGCGGCCGAAAGCGTCGCGCATCGCCACGGTCTTGACGCTGACCGGCACCTGATTGCTGAAACGGTTCAGATAGGTGGCCTCGAACTCGTCGCAATAGCCGAAGCGCAGCACCTTGTTGTCCAGATTGAAGCGTTCCAGCGCCTCGCTCTCCTCCGCCACCAGGCTCCAGAAATTCTGCTGCTTGAGCTGGTCCAGGCTATAGCACATCAGATTGAGGAAGGCCGGGTTGGCGTCTATCACCTGGCCGTCCAGCGAGCTGATGACGATGCCGTCCAGATTGGACCAGAACAGCTCGCGGTATTTGTTCTCCGAGCGGCGCAGCGCGTCCTCCACCTCGCGGCGGCGCGCGATGTCCGCCTCCAGCGCCAGGGTCTTGGCGCGCAGCTCGTCCACCAGCCGCTTCAGCTCCGAGCGCGTCCCCTCCAGGTGGGTGCCCAGGCGGCCCAGCTCGTCGCGGCGCGTCCACTTGAACGGCGCGTCCAGCTTCAGTTCGGCCAGCAGCTGCGATTGCTCGGTCAGCAGCCGCATCGGCCTGAGGAAGCGCGAGTGCAGGATGCTCATGATCAGCATGATGGACAACATCAGCTGCGCCGCCAGTATCATCAGGATGTTCTTGACCTGATTGCTGAGCGCGATGGCCAGGTTCTCGTTGTCGAACTCCATCGTCACCTGGCCGATGGCCTCGCCGCGGTAGATGACCGGCTTTTCGACATAGGACACGCTGCCGATGCGGCGCTCGCTATGCACCGCGGACAGAAACACTTGATTGGACTGGGTGTCGGTGACGCGGATGGAGATCACGCGCGGATCTTCCATCACCGAGGAAATCAGGGGGTTGCCTGCCTGGCGGCTGAGGTTCCACAAAGGCTCCTGCATGCCCAGCGCCACGATGTCGAGCAGGCGGCGCTGATCGGTATCGAGCTGGGCAGTCAGGTTATCCTTTTGGATATTGAAACTGAGATAGCTGATGATGGATGCGGGGATCAGCAAGCCGAGTATTACGGCAATGAGAAACACGTCCCTCAGATTCAGGCCAGTGCTGGCAGGGGTTTTATCGTCTGCTTGTTGAGCCATGTCGCGCTAGTCTTTGCTTCGGCGAAGTTTCGGAGATCCTACCCGGAAATAGTTTTGAGCGTGCAATCAGCAGTATACACCGGCAAAGGCCGGCTTTTCCTAGCCATATTCAGCAGTCATCCGCAATCGTCATTTTCAAGCACATATGCGCCATCTCCAGCGCCCTTGGCGGCAGCTCATTGCCTAGTCCATCCCGCAGGGCCTACAATCCACGACACTTTTGACAACGCATTCAGGATGTCACCATGCCGCAGTCACGTTATGAAAAGATTATCTCCGCCCGCTGGATCATCACCGTGGAAACGGACGGCGAAGTCCTGGAAAACCACGCCGTCGCCATCCGCGGCGGCAAAATAGCCGCCATCCTGCCGGCTGCCGACGCCGCCGCGCTGGAGGCCGACGAAAGGCTGGAGCTGCCCGACCACGTGCTGATGCCGGGCCTCATCAACCTGCACGGCCACTCGGCGATGACGCTGCTGCGCGGCCTGGCCGACGACAAGGCGCTGATGGACTGGCTGACCAATTACATCTGGCCGGCCGAAGGCAAGCATGTGCGCGACGACTTCGTGTTCGACGGCGCGCTCTTGGCCATGGGCGAAATGATCCGCGGCGGCACCACCACCATCAACGATATGTATTTCTACAATGCCGCGATGGCGCGCGCCGGCCTGGCTTCCGGCATGCGCACCTTCGTCGGCTGTTCCATCCTGGAATTCCCGACCAACTACGCGGCCAACGCCGACGACTACCTCGCCAAGGGCATGGCCGAACGCAGCCAGTTCCTGGGCGAAGACCTGGTCACCTTCACCCTGGCCCCGCACGCGCCCTACACCGTATCGGACGACACCTTCCGCAAGGTGGTGACGCTGGCGGAGCAGGAAGACATGCTGATCCACTGCCACATCCATGAGACCGCCGAAGAAGTCAGCAACAGCGTCAAGGAACACGGCCAGCGCCCGCTGGCCCGCCTGCAACAGCTGGGCCTGCTGTCGCCGCGCCTGGTGGCCGCCCACATGGTTCACCTGAATGACGCCGAAATCGAACTGGTGGCCAAGTACGGCGTGTCCTCCGCCCACAATCCGGCTTCCAATATGAAGCTGGCCTCCGGCATCGCCCCCATCGGCAAGATGCTGGACGCCGGCATCGCCGTGGGCATCGGCACCGACGGCGCCGCGTCCAACAACAAGCTGGACATGCTGGCGGAAACCCGCCTGGCCGCCCTGCTGGCCAAGGTGGGCACGCTGGACCCGACCACCGTGCCGGCCGCCACGGCCATCCGCATGGCCACGCTGAACGGCGCGCGCGCGCTGGGCATAGACGGCAAGACCGGCTCGGTCAAGGCGGGCAAGGACGCTGACCTGATCGCCATCGACCTGTCCGAACTGGAAACCGCCCCGGCCTTCGACCCGATCTCGCACGTGGTGTACGCCGCCGGCCGCGAGCAGGTCAGCCACGTTTGGGTCAAGGGCCGCGCGCTGCTGGCCGGCCGCAAGCTGCAGACCCTGGACGAAGGCAATCTGAAAGCCCGCGCCGACGACTGGCGCAACCGCATCCTGGCAAAGTAAAGCATGAGCAACGTAGACGAACTCGAAATCGACAAATTCAGCCAGCTGGCGCACAAGTGGTGGGACAAGGACAGCGAATTCAAGCCGCTGCACGAGATCAACCCGCTGCGCCTGGACTACATCGACCGCCACGCGGGCCTCGCCGGCAAGAAGGTGCTGGACGTGGGCTGCGGCGGCGGCATCCTGGCGGAAAGCATGGCGCTGAAAGGCGCGCAGGTCACCGGCATCGACCTGGCCAAGAAATCGCTGAAAGTGGCGCAGCTGCACAGCCTGGAGTCCGGCGTGCCCATAGACTACCGCTGCGTGCCGGTGGAAGAGCTAGCGGCGGAAATGCCGGCCAGCTTCGACGTGGTGACCTGCATGGAGATGCTGGAGCATGTCCCCGATCCCCAAAGCGTGGTGCGCGCCTGCGCCACGCTGGTGAAGCCTGGCGGCTGGGTGTTTTTCTCCACGCTGAACCGCAACGCGAAGGCCTATCTCTTGGCCGTGGTGGGCGCCGAGTACGTGCTGAACATGCTGCCGCGCGGCACGCATGAATACGCGCGTTTCCTCAAGCCGTCCGAGCTGAGCCGCATGGTGCGGCACGCCGGCCTGGGCCTGCAGGGTCTCAGCGGCATGGCTTACAACCCCATCACCCGCATCTATTCCTTGAACGACGATACCGACGTCAACTATCTGATGGCCACCCGCCGCGCCGCAGAATAAGGTCGCGCCGACGCGCCGTTCGGCCCCGCCGGACGGCGCATTCTCCCCCTAGCAGCAAGCCCCTCCCTCATTTTTTCAAAAAACAAGCAGAAGCTGCCAAGCCGGACGGTCAACACAAATACAAAACATGCGTTTTAATGTTCTGATTGATATCATGTCCACCCCGTGAAAACAGGCACATGATATGCATCAGCCGCCTGATATGTCGGCGCCACGCGGCCGGCATGCATGGATACAAACTGGCAAACGGACAGAATATTGCCGGACAATCCGGCACTGCGATGTCTTACAATACGTATGAGAACGATAACATTCCATTCCGGAGATGACGCATGACTTTCAAGGCCAACGACCTGTTGACCGAGCAGATCGCCCAATATCTAGGCAAACAGATCATCCAGGGCGAAATGAGGCCGGGCGAGAGGATACAGGAGCTGCGCATCGCCGCTGAACTCGAGGTCAGCCGCGGCTCGGTGCGCGAGGCCTTGCTGATTTTGCAGCGCCGCCACCTGGTGGACATTTTTCCGCGCCGCGGCGCCGTGGTGGCCAGCATCAGCGCGCGCGACGTGCGCGATTTCTTCGAGCTGTGGTTCCTGCTGCTGGACCGGGTGGCGCAGAACCTGGCCGCCGGCTGGCAGAACGACGACCTGGCGCGCTTCATTGAATTGATGTCGCAATTGGAAGAAGCGAAGCGCCGCGATGACCTGCAGGCCTTCTATGAATTCGGCATTGAATTTTTGTCCGCGCTGTACCGCCACGCCAACAACCGCTACCTGACCGACACGCTGAACGACATGCTGCCGCTGACCCAGCGCTGCCTGTACGCCATCCTGCGCGCCGGACAGACCCAGATCGAACGCACCCACCTGTTCCTGGAAAGCCTGCTGAAAACCCTGATCGCGCGCGATACCGCCAGGCTGAAACAGATGGTCTCCGAGTTTGGCCGCGACTACAGCCAGCTGGCGCAAAGCGCGGCGGAGGCGCTGGAAGGCCGCGCCTGAGCCCTCGCCTACCCATGAAAAAGGCTGCCAGCGGCAGCCTTTTTGACTCATGGCGTCCCGCTCAGGCGCGCTGGTAATCAATGAAGGCGTAGCTCAGGCCATCCTTCGAGACATTTTCCTCACGGCTCACCTCCTGCCACTCCCCGTTTGAAATCTCCGGAAACACCGCGAAAGCGGGGAAATGAGCGTCGCCGCTGAAGTCCTTGTCAATGCGCGTCAGACACAGCCTGTCGGCCACCTCCAGCGCCTGGCGATACAGGTCGGCGCCGCCTATCAGGCACACCTCCTCCACGTCGCCGGCCAGGTCCAGCGCCTGCTGCAGCGAGTGCGCCGCCTCCGCGCCATCGGCCCGCCAATCCGCTTGGCGCGTCACCACGATATTGCGGCGGCCCGGCAGCGGCCGGCCGATGGAGTCCCAGGTCTTGCGGCCCATGATCACCGGCTTGCCCAGCGTCACCGCCTTGAAGTGCTTGAGATCTTCCGGCAGATGCCAGGGCAGCGTGTTGTTGATGCCTATGGTGCGGTTGGAGGCCATGGCGGCCACCAGGGTCAGGATAGGCTTCTGGCTCATACGGCCACCGGCGCCTTGATGGCCGGATGCGGGTCATAGCCCTCCAGCGCGAAGTCTTCGAACGTGAACGCGAACAAGTCTTTCACCTCCGGATTCAGCTTCATGGTCGGCAAGGCGCGCGGTTCGCGCGTGAGTTGCAGCTGGACCTGTTCCATGTGATTGCGGTACAGATGCGCGTCGCCCAGGGTGTGGATGAACTCGCCCGGCTGCAAGCCGCACACCTGGGCCACCATCATGGTCAGCAGGGCGTAGCTGGCGATGTTGAAAGGCACGCCCAGGAAGATGTCGGCCGAGCGCTGGTAGAGCTGGCAGGACAGCTTACCGCCGCTGACGTAGAACTGGAACAGGCTGTGGCAGGGCGGCAGGGCCATCTCGTCCACCAGGGCCGGGTTCCAGGCCGACACGATCAACCGGCGCGAGTCCGGGTTCTTCTGGATCATGTCCACCACATTGGCGATCTGGTCGATGTGGCGGCCGTCCGGCGCCGGCCAGCTGCGCCACTGGTAGCCATAGACCGGGCCCAGGTCGCCGTTTTCATCGGCCCACTCGTCCCAGATCGACACGCCGTTTTCCTTCAGATACCGGATATTGGTGTCGCCAGACAGGAACCACAGCAATTCATGGATGATGGAGCGCAGATGGCATTTCTTGGTGGTGACCAGCGGAAAACCGTCTTGCAGATTGAAGCGCATCTGGTAGCCAAACACGGAACGCGTGCCGGTGCCGGTGCGGTCGGCCTTGTCGTGGCCATGTTCCAGCACATGGCGCATCAGGTCGAGGTATTGTCGCATGTCGTTTTCTCTTGCCCAGGCAGGCGGTCAAAACCAAAAGGGTCAATTATATACGCGGGCGCACTGGTCGGACTAGCTCGGCATGCGCTAACATTCACTTCAAAATCAAGACAAAAGCATTATCAAAGCATAAAGCTGAAACAGGGCCATGGCAGAAGATTCCGACCTCGAACGTACCGAACCCGCGTCAGACAAACGATTGTCGATGGCGCGGGAGGACGGCAATATCCCTCGCTCGCGCGAGCTGTCGACCTTCGCCATCACCATGACCGGCGTCTCGCTGCTGATGGTTTTTGGCGGCCGCATCGCCGTTTTCCTGCGCGAAACCATGCGCCAGCTGCTGACATTCGACCAAGCCTCCGTGCACAACACCGAAACCGCGCTGTTGCACTTCCGCGAGGCGATTTTCGGCGCGCTGTGGCAGTTGGCCCCGATATTCGGCGGCCTGGCGCTGGTGGCGGTATTCACGCCCATGCTGGTGGGCGGCTGGAACCTGACGTTCAAGGCGGTGGAGCCCAATTTCGGCAAAATGAACCCTCTGCCCGGCATCAAGCGCATATTCTCGCTGAATGCCGCCACCGAGGCGCTGAAGGCCATCTTGAAGAGCTTGCTGATAGGCGGCATCGCCACCTGGTATATCTGGAAAGAGCGCGAGGAGGTGATAGGCCTGATCGCCATGCCGCTGGATGCCAGCATTCTGAAGATGTCCGACATGATCATCCGCACCTTCTTCATCGTCACCGCGGCGATGATCCTGCTGGTGGCCATCGACGTGCCCTACCAGCTGTGGAGCTACTACAAGAAGCTGCGCATGACCAAGGAAGAGATCAAGCAGGAATTCAAGGAGGCCGAAGGCTCGCCCGAGGTGAAGGGCCGCATCCGCCAGCTGCAACGCGAGGCCGCGCGCCGACGCATGATGCAGGAAGTGCCCAAGGCCAACGTGATCGTCACCAACCCGACTCACTTCGCCGTGGCGCTGAAATACGATGAAAACATGCGCGCGCCGCAGGTGGTGGCCAAGGGCTCGCTGAAACTGGCCGAGAAAATCATCGACACCGGCAAGGACAGCCGCGTGCCGGTGATGCGTTCGCCGCGCTTCGCCCGCGCCTTGTATTTCAATGCCGAGATGGGCGAGGAGATTCCGGCCGCGCTGTACGCGGCGGCGGCCCAGGTGCTGGCCTATGTGTTCCAGCTGCAGCAATACCAGTCCGTGGGCGGCGTGGCCCCGGTGTTCCCGGATCAGCTGGATGTGCCTGACGAGCTTGACCCGTACAGCAAACGTCCGCAAGATTCGGCGCCAGAAGAAAGCCGATAAGCCAGCATGGACGCCATCCTCCAAATACTGCGAAATCTGAAGATCTTCCAGCTTGCCGGGCCGCTGCTGATCATCCTCATCCTGTCGATGATGATCCTGCCACTGCCGCCGGTGCTGCTGGACATCTTCTTCACCTTCAACATCGCGGTATCGGTGATCGTGCTGCTGGTTGGCATCAATGTGCGCCGGCCGCTGGACTTCTCGTCCTTCCCCTCCGTACTGCTGATCACCACCATGCTGCGGCTGTCCTTGAACGTCGCCTCCAGCCGCGTGGTGCTGCTGGAAGGCCACACCGGCCCGGACGCCGCCGGCAAGGTGATCGAATCGTTCTCCCACTTCCTGGTGGGCGGCAACGTCGCCATCGGCATCGTGGTGTTCGTCATCATCACCATCATCAACTTCGTGGTGATCACCAAGGGCGCCGGCCGGATTGCCGAAGTGTCGGCCCGCTTCACCTTGGATGCCATGCCCGGCAAGCAGATGGCCATCGACGCCGACCTCAACGCCGGCCTGATAGGCGAGGACGAGGCGCGCAAACGCCGCGCCACCATTTCAGAGGAAGCCAACTTCTTCGGCGCCATGGACGGTGCCTCCAAATACGTGCGCGGCGACGCCATGGCCGGCATCCTGATCATCCTGATCAACGTCATCGGCGGCCTGATCGTGGGCGTGGTGCAGCACGACCTGCCGGTGGGCCAGGCCGCGGAAACCTACACCCTGCTCAGCATTGGCGACGGCCTGGTGGCGCAGATTCCGGCGCTGATCATCTCCACCGCCGCCGGTATCGTGGTGACGCGCGTCGGCACCGACCAGGACATGTCGGAACAGTTCCTGACCCAGCTGTTCACCAAGCCGCAGGTCTTGTACATCACCTCGGCGGTGATCGGCATGATAGGCCTGATCCCCAATATGCCCCACTTCTCCTTCCTGCTGATTGCCGGCGCCCTGCTGGCGCTGGCCCGCAGCATGGAGCAGAAGGCCAAGCGCGAGAAGCTGGCGGCGCTGCAGCAAGCGGCGCAGCCGCAGGCGCAGCCGGAACAGCAAGGCGCCGAGGTGGGCTGGCACGATGTGCAGCATGTGGACCAGCTGGGCATGGAGGTGGGTTACCGGCTGATTCCGCTGGTGGACCGCACCCAGGACGGGGAGCTGCTGCGCCGCATCCGCGGCATCCGCAAGAAAATCGCCCAGGACCTGGGCTTCCTGGTGCCGCCGGTGCACATCCGCGACAATCTCGAAATCAAGCCCAGCGCTTACCGCATCCTGCTCAAGGGCGTGGAAGTGGGCCAGGGCGAAGCCTTCATGGGCCAGTTCCTGGCCATCAATCCCGGCCGCGTCAGCCAGGAAATCGCCGGCACCGCCACCACGGACCCGGCCTTCGGCCTGCCGGCGGTATGGATAGACGCCGGCAAACGCGAAGAGGCCCAGAGCCTGGGCTACACCGTGGTGGACGCCAGCACCGTGGTGGCCACCCATATCTCCAACCTGCTGCAAACCCACGCGGCGGAACTGCTGGGCCGCGAAGAAGTGCAGGCGCTGATCGACCACCAGGCCAAGGAGTCGCCCAAGCTGATCGAAGACCTGGTGCCCAAGGTGGTGCCGGTGGGCATTCTGCAGAAAGTGCTGCAGCAGCTGCTGACCGACGGCATCCACATCCGCGACTTCCGCACCATCATCGAAACCCTGGCCGATCACATCCCGCTGAACCAGGATATAGACGAGCTGACCAGCGCGGTGCGCACCGCCCTGTCCCGCGTCATCGTGCAGCAGCTGTTCCCCGGCGAGGCCGAGCTACCGCTGATGACGTTGGAGCCGCAGCTGGAAAACGTGCTGATGCAGGCGGTGCAATCCAAGGCCGGCGGCGGCCTGGAGCCGGGTTTGGCGGAAAATCTGCTGTCCAGCGCCGCGCAACAAACGGAACAAGTGGAGATTCAAGGGTACAATCCGGTGCTGCTGACGGCCCCCGGCCTGCGCCCGCTGCTGGCGCGTTTCCTGCGTCGGGCATTGCCGCAGCTGCGTGTGATTTCGCATAATGAGATTCCGGACAATAAATCCATTCGTATAATTGCGGTAATAGGCGGCAGCAAGGGCTAAGGGCTAATCGACAATGGTGGTGAAAAAGTTCTTCGGGAAGACCACTCGAGACGCACTCCGGCAAGTTCGCGAAGAACTGGGGGCGGACGCCCTCATTTTGTCCAATCGTCCCACCATGGGCGGCGGGGTGGAGATCATGGCCGTGGCCGACGCCGACGTCGCCAACCTGGCCAGCACGCTGTCCCCGTCCAGCAGCAAGCATCCGCCGCGCAACGCGCCGCCCGCCGTCGCCCGCCCGCAGCAGCCCGCCCCCATCCCGCAAGCCAACGGCAACGCGGTCAACCGCGCCATCGCCCGCACCTACGCCATGCCGGTGGAACCGCTGGAAAGCCCGGCCCCGCCACGCGTGGAGGCCATTCCGCCCCGGCTGGAGCCGGTCTATGCCGCCACGCCGCAGCCCGCCCCCGCCATGGCGCCGCAATACGCCCAGCAGCCGATACCGCCGCAAATGGCCGCCCCGGCCCAGCCGCAGCGCCCATCGCCGCCTCCGGCCGCGGCGGCGCGACCGCACGCCGCGCCGCCCGCCCTGCACAACGGCGAAGAGCCGGAGCAGATGGCGCAGGAGCTGAGGCTGATAGGCGACGAGATCAAGCTGCTCAGGAGCCTGCTGCAAAGCCAGCTGGCCAGCTTCGCCTGGTCTGACATGGAGGGCAAGGCGCCCAACCGCATCGAGCTGTTCAAGCACCTCTTGGCCATGGGCTTCTCCGCCCAGCTGATCCGCCAGCTGATCGAGAAAATGCCGGCGCAGTACCAGGCCGAAGTGGCCGTCAAATGGGCGCGCTCGGCCTTGGTGCACAATCTGAAATGCGCCGACGCGGACCGCGAGGTGATGGACCGCGGCGGCATCTTCGCGCTGGTCGGCCCCACCGGCGTCGGCAAAACCACCACGGTGGCCAAACTGGCGGCGCGCGCCACCATGCGCTTCGGCGCCCAGCACGTGGCGCTGATCACCACCGACAGCTACCGGATCGGCGCCCAGGACCAATTGCGCATCTACGGCAAGATACTGGGCGTGCCGGTGTTCTCCATCCAGAACGAGGGCGATTTGCAGCTGACGCTGGCCGACCTGTCCAACCGCCACATCGTGTTCATCGACACCGTGGGCATGGGCCAGCGCGACGCGCGCGTGCTGGCGCAGATCGACATGCTGCGCACCGCCGGCCGCCCCATCGAGCGGCTGCTGCTGCTGGCCGCCAACACCGACGGCCACACGCTGGAAGACGTGGTGCGCCGCTACCGCGGCGAAGGCCTGGCCGGCTGCATCCTGTCCAAGATAGACGAGGCGGTGGCCCAGGGCCCCAGCCTGGACGTGATCATCCGCAACCGCCTCAAGCTGTTCTACATCACCAACGGCCAGCGCGTGCCGGAAGACTTGCACTCGGCCAACGCCGCCTTCCTGGTCGACCGCGCGATGCGCGCGCAGCAGATCGGCTCGCCGTTCGCGCTGCAGGCCGACGAGCTGCCCATCATGCACGCGGCGCAATCCGGTTGGTTGTAAGCGCGATGCAGGATCAGGCCGCCAGTCTCCGTTTGCTCGCCGCGCAGCACAAGCGCGCGCCCAGCTTCGCCTTCATCGGCTCCCCGCACTCCGGCGCCAGCACCATCGTCACCGAACTGTCGCTGGGCCTGGCCTACGCCGGCCTGCGCCCGCTGGTGGTAGACTGCTGCCAGGGCCAAGTGCAGACCCGCCGCCTGGGCGTGCCCGCCACGGCGACGCTGGAAAGCCAGCTGACCAGCGCGGGCGGGTTGGACGAGATGATGGTGATGTCGCGCCAGGGCGTGCAGTTGATCAATCTCCACGCCCAGCCGGAACAGCGCGCCTTGTTCTCCGCCCAGCTGTGGCTGCGGCTGGGCAGCGAGTTCGGCGCGCTGGAGCGCGACGCCTCGGCGCTGCTGGTGGACGCGCCCAATCCCGGGCAAGACCCGATACCGGCCAGCGTGGCCGATAATCTGGTTTTGGTATTAACACCGGCAGCCGACTCCCTGACCACGGCCTACGCTAATATCAAGCGTCTGGCCAGCCTGTACGGGCGCCAGCGCTTCAACGTGCTGATCAACCGCGCGCGCCACCTGAACGAGGCGCGCGAGCTGTTCACCCGGCTGTCGGCGGTCACCAGCGAATTCCTGACCGTCTCGCTGCGCTGGGTGGGTTTCGTGCCGCAGGACAATACCGTGCGGCGCAGCCAGACGCTGCACCGTCCGCTGATGGAGGCGTTCCCGGACAGCGAAGCCGCGGCCGCCTTCTCGCAGCTGGCCGCGGTATTGCTGCAGTGGGACGCGCCGGAAACCGCGCGCGACAGCACCGGATACATGGACTTGCTGATTGCCGCCTCACGCGACTGGGCCGAGGCGGATGGAGCCAAACCCTTATGACCTTGCCGTCTTTCCGCCGATCGGGCTACGCCGCAGCGGCCCCCAGCGTCGAGATCGACGTGGAGGCCCATGCGCCGCTGGTGCGCAAGCTGGCCAGCCTGATGATCGCCCGCCTGCCGGCCTCGGTGGACCTGGGCGATCTGATCCAGGTCGGCATGATCGGCCTGATCGAGGCTTCGCGCCAATTCGACCCGGCCCAGGGCGTGCTGTTCGAAACCTTCGCCAGCCAGCGCATTCGCGGCGCCATGCTGGACGAACTGCGGCGCGAGGACTGGCTGCCGCGCCAGGCGCGCCGCAACTCGCGCCAGATCGAAGAAGCCATTGCCCGGCTGGAACACCAGTTCGGCCGCGCGCCGCTGGAGTCGGAAATCGCGGCGGAAATGGGCCTGGAGCTGGAGCAGTACCAGGAGATGCTGGGCGACTGCAAGGGCACCACGCTGCTGCATTTCGAAGACTTTAATACGGGCGACGACGAGAGTAGCCATAATCCCGTCGCCAATATCGCGGATGAGGATTCGCCGGACCCGCTGGCCGCGCTGGCCGACGACAGCTTTCGCCAGCAGCTGGTGGACGCGATCAAGCTGCTGCCGGAACGCGATCAACTGGTGATGGCGCTGTATTACGAACAGGAACTCAACCTGAAGGAAATCGGCGCGGTGCTCGGCGTCACCGAGTCCCGCGTCTGCCAGCTGCACAGCCAGGCCGTCGCCCGGCTGCGCGCCAAACTGAAAGACTGGCTGTAAACACCGTCGCGGAAAGCCCGCGTCCCAGACCAGATCGACAACGGAAACATTGTGGACAAGATCAGTTTAATCGCTGTCATATTGGGCCTGACCGCCATCATTGCCGGCCAGGCCATCGAAGGGGGCAATATCGGTTCGCTGCTGCAGCTGACCGCCTTCATGATCGTCATCGGCGGCACCACCAGCGCCGTGATGCTGCAAAGCACGCCCAAACAGTTCATGGCCGGCCTGCGCATGCTGCGCTGGGTATTCCGCCCGCCCAATTTCGACCACGAAAAAATGATCCGCGAAGTGGTCAGCTGGAGCCAGGCCTCGCGCAAGGGCGGCCTGCTGTCGCTGGAAGGCACCATTGCCCAGCAAAAAGATCCTTTCACCAAGAAGGCGCTGCAAATGCTGGTGGACGGCACCGAGCCGGAGACGCTGCGCGCGGTGATGGACGTGGAAATCAGCATGTTCGAGCACGCGCGCAAACAGGCCGCGCGCATTTGGGAGTCGGCCGGCGGCTACGCGCCCACCATGGGCATTCTGGGCGCGGTGCTGGGCCTGATCCACGTGATGGAGAATCTGTCCGACCCGGCCAAGCTGGGCGGCGGCATCGCGGTGGCCTTCGTCGCCACCGTCTATGGCGTGGGTTCGGCCAACCTGTTCTTCCTGCCCATGGCCAACAAGCTCAAGCACCTGGTGGCGGCCGAGATCGCCATGAAGGAGCTGGTGGTGGAAGGCGTGGTGGCCATCGCCAACGGCGAAAACCCGCGCATCATCGAGAGCCGGTTGCGGGGGTATTTGGCGATGCATGAATAAAATCGCCATCACCCGTTTCGACGGCGTGAAAAAGGGCAAGCCTGGGCTTGCCCTTTTTCTTTGCCGCAACGGGGCTCAGAGCTGGCGCAATTCCCTGTCCGGCTTGCGCAGCTCGCTCTCCAGCAGCTTGTAGTAGTCCAGATCAAAAGCCGGCTCGCCTTCCAGCTCGCCGCCGTTGCGGCGGCTGCCCAGATAGCACCAGCGGTCGAACACATGCTCCACCACGTCGCCGCACACCTCGTCGCGCTCCACTACCGCCACCGCGCCCTCGAACGGCCATGGCTTGACGCGCAGCCGCTGCAGCGCGGCCGATAAGCGCTGATTGTGGCTGTCCGCCCCCTCCTCGCCCACGCAGGCGCCGCGGCAACGGCGGATCTGGTAGGCCGCGCAGGGCATGCCCTTGCGGCTGGTCACCTGCTCCACCCCCAGCACGGACTGGCACAGGCCCTGGGCCAGCGCGATCTGCGCCAGCGCCTTGCGCGCCTCGCGCGCGTGGCGGAACATGCCGTACAGGTCAGCGGTGCGGGTGAAGTCGATGTCGCGCGCCGAAACCGGCGCCGGGCGCAGATAAGCATCGGCGCCCATCTGCAATTGCAGCGTGCACACTTCGCCCATCATCCTGGCGCGTGGATTGTGCAGCGGCTGCAAGCGCTGCAGCCACTGCAGCTCGGTCAGATGCGCGCCGAACTCGCTCAGGCTCTCGCGCCATTCCACTCGCGCCACCGGCTCGTCGATCTTCACATCGTGGCGGCCCGGCTTGCGTTCGGCGAAATGACCCAGCGCCTTGCGATACAGATTGGGCGCGCGGCCCACGTACAAGGCGCGGCCGTTCGCGTCGAACAAGGCGTAGACGCCGGCGGAGTCAGGCATGTCTTCTATCTGCTGCTGCAGCTCGGCCGGCAGGCTGGACAACTCGGCCGGCTGGGACAGCAGCTGCGCCGCCTCAGCGGCCACTTTATCGGCCCCCAGCTCGCCCACGGCGATGCGCAGAAACTGATAGACCGCGTCGGCGTCGGCCAGCGCGCGGTGGCGATCCGGCATGACGATGCCGTGGCGGGCGATCAGGCTGTCCAGGCTGTGCTTGAAATGCTGCGGATACAGCCGCCGCGACAACTTGACCGTGCACAAGGCGCGCGCTTGGAAGCGGTGGCCCAGGCGGCGGAATTCATTCTTCAGAAAGCCATAGTCGAAACGGGCGTTGTGCGCCAACAAGAGCCGGCCTTGCAGCCTGGCCAACAGTTCCTCGGCCAAGTCGGAGAATGGCGGCGCTTCTGCCACCATGGCATTGCTGATGCCGGTCATGTTTTCGATGAATTCGGGAATGGGCTGGCCGGGGTTGACCAGCCAGGACAGGCGTTCGACGCGCTCACCGTCCACCAGCACCAGGCCCACTTCGGTGATGCGGTCGCGCGCGATATTGCCGCCGGTGGTTTCCAGATCGACGATGGCGCAGGGCTGTGCAAAAAGGGGATTCACTCTCGCTTCGCTTTCCTATCTTGCGACGACGCGCCATGCCAAACAGATGAAATTGTTGGCCTGCCGCGACAGGGATAGTCGCCGAGTTTACCGGCTTTGCAAAAAAAATCCTATGAAGTGTTGACAGCCCGATTCGCCCTCTATATTATCCGTCCTCTCGCAAGACACAACGTCTCGAGAAACAGCGCACCCGTAGCTCAGTTGGATAGAGTATCTGGCTACGAACCAGAGGGTCGGGCGTTCGAATCGCTCCGGGTGCGCCAGGCATGTCCCTATAGTTTAGCGGTTAGAACACCGCCCTTTCACGGCGGTAGCCGGGGTTCGATTCCCCGTGGGGACGCCACAATACGCATCCGTAGCTCAGTTGGATAGAGTATCTGGCTACGAACCAGAGGGTCGGGCGTTCGAATCGCTCCGGATGCGCCAGCTGTCCCTATAGTTTAGCGGTTAGAACACCGCCCTTTCACGGCGGTAGCCGGGGTTCGATTCCCCGTGGGGACGCCAGGATTCAAAAAAGCCCAGCATGGCAACATGCTGGGCTTTTTGCATTTCCGCGCCAAAAAGGCGGCCAGCGCCGCCCCTCCTTATCCGCGCAAGGCCAGATCCGGCCGCAGGCGCAACGCCGCCAGCAAGTGCCGCCACACCGCCAGGCCTGCCGCCAGCAGGCACAAGGCCAATGCCAGCAACAGCGTCCAGCCGCCTATCGGCGCCCTGACGACGAAACCGTCCAGGTAGTGGCGGATGAACAGCCAGGCCGGCGGCAGGGCCAGCAGAGCGCTGGCCAGCAACACCAGCAGGAACTCCCGGCTGATCAAACGCGTGATCGCCCAGCCGTCGGCGCCATACAGCTTGCGCAACACCACCTCGCGCGCCATGCGTTGCACCGAATAGGCGGATAGCACATAGATGCCGAAGGCGGCGATCAGCATGGCGACGGCGGAGGCGATGGCTAGCAGCTGCGCCGTGCGGATGTCCTGGCCATAACGCTGATCCAGCTGCTGGCGCGCGCTGATCGGCCGCAAGGGATAATCGGGAAAGTAGCGCGGCCACAACTCGGCCAGCGCTTGCCGCATGGCGGATTCGCTGCCGTGGTAGCGGATGGCCAGCGTGCTGGCATAGACGTTGCGCGCGCTGACTCCGAGATACAACATTGGAATAGGCCGCTCGCGCGAAGTCTGCTCGGCGATGTCGGCCACCACGGCGCCGATCGCCTCCTTGCCGCCAAGGAAAGTTTCCGACTCCAGCACATGCCCCACCGCCTGCTGCGGCGTAGCGAAGCCCAAGCGCCGCGCCGCCGACGCGGAGACAATCAGCCCCACGCCGGCTGTCGCGGTGCCATTGCCATCGCACACCGTCGTGCTGCGCCCGGCCAACACGGGCAGACGATATGCCGCGAGGAAGCCGCAATCCATCATGCGGTAGCGCATGTTCTGCATGGCGCCGCCGCCCGCCAAACGGAAATTATTGGAGTTATTGCGCTCGCCCGCCGGCAGGCCGTCGCCATAGCTCAGCGCCAACACGCCAGGCTGCCGCAGCAGCGCCGCGCGCAGGGCGAAGCGCTGCTGCTGATCATGCGCATTGGCATCCCCGGCCTCCACAAACAGCAGGCCATCGCGCGAAAAGCCTGACGGCAGCCGCGTGCCATGCCAAGTTTGCCAGGCCACGGCCAGGGTCACGCCCACCAGGCCCATGGCGATGCCGAATTGCGCCACGGTCAAGCCGCGCCGCAGCCAGACGCCCTGCCGCGTTTCCTGCTGATCGCGCCCGGCCAGGGCCTGAGTGGCGCGCACGCCGGCCGCCACCCAGGCCGGGTACAGGCCGCTCAGCGCGCCGACCAGCGCGGCGAACGCCAAGGTCAGCAAGCAAGCCTGCCAACCGATGAGGCTGCCCAGATCGCGCTGCAGCAGGAAAGAGAATGCCGGCAACAGCAGCCAGGCCAGCAGCAGCCCCAGCGCGGCAGCCGCCAGCGCGATCAACACCGACTCGGCGATGAATTGCCCGGCCACGCGCCCCACACCGGCCCCCAATACCTTGCGCACGCCGATTTCACGCTGGCGGCGGATGGCGCGCACGGTCGCCAGGTTGACGTAGTTGATCGCCGCCAGCAGCAGGATCAGCAGGCCGATGCCGGCGCAGCCCCACAGCATGGTCCGATTGCCGTGCCGATCCGGGTCCGCGCTTTGATCCAGGTCCGGGTCCAGGTAGACATCGGCCAGTTGAATCGCCGAAAACTCAAGCCAGTCCCTGCCGCCCATCTTGGCCAGGATGGCCTGCAGGCCGGGATCGCGATAGTCAGGCGACTGTTTCATCGCCTGGACCAGCAGAGGCCCAACCTCGGCCGCGTCATGGCCGGGTTTGAGCTGAAAATACACCGACGCGCCCCAGGAGAACCAATTGGTGTAGAACTGGGCATAAAGCGAATCCGGCGCCATCCGGCTGTTCCTGCCGCCCAGGATCGCGTAGCGCTGGGTAGCGGTGGCCGGCGGCGCGGCGACGATGGCCGCCACGGTCAAAGCCTTGCCGCCCACGGTGAAGCGCCTGCCCACCGCCTGGGCGGTGCCGAACATGGACTGCGCCTCCTCGTCGGTCACGGCGACGCTATCCGGCCGCGTCAGCGCCCTTTGCAAATCGCCGGCCAGGGTTTTCACCTCGAATAGCTGGGCATAGTCCGGGTCCACCAAGGTGACCCAGCGATTGGCCACCTGGCGGCCTACGCGCACAGGGGCCTGGAAACCATAGGCCATGCTGGCCCGCTGCGCCAAGCCTTGCTCGCGCAAAACCTGGGCGGCGATCACCGGCGCCTCCGGTTGCCACTGATTACGCACGCCGTCCATATTCGGCCTGATCTTGAGCAAGTACACCCGCTCGCGGCCGGCGATATGGCGGTCAAACTGCATCGAATAATGCACATAGCCCAGCAGCAGGACACAGCAGGCAAAGCCTATGGCCAAGCCGCCGATCACCAGCGCCGACCAACCCGGCTCCTTGAGCAACCAGCGCCAGCCCACGCGAAAGTCCTCCCAACGGAAATAAGACATGACACTCCCCTTGTTCATCAGCCGCCGGCCCGTGCGGACACGGACCGGCATGGTTCTTCTATTTATCCGCGCAAAGCCAGCACCGGGCGCAAGCGCAATGCCGCCGCCAGGTGCTTCCACACCGCCAGCGCCGCCACCAGCAGGCACAGCGACAAGGACAGCAGCAGGGTCCAGCCGCCCACCGGCGCGCGTTCGACGAATCCCGCCAGATACTGGCGGATGTAGAGCCAGGCCGGCAGCAGGCCGATGGCGGCGCCCGCCAACAGCACCCACAAGAACTCGCGTCCCACCAAGCGGGCGATGGCGCCGGCGCCGGCGCCGTGCAGCTTGCGCAGCACCACCTCCCGCGCCATGCGCTGCACGGAATAGGCCGCGAGCACATAGATGCCGAAGGAAGCGATCAACAAAGCCACGCCCGCAGCCGCTGCCAGCAACCCCGCTTGCTTGGCGTCGCCAGCGTAACGCTGGTCCAGACGGTAACGCGCGCTTTCCATCTTCAAGGGGTAGTCGGGGAAATAACGCGGCCACAGGCCGGCTATGCTTGCGCGCATTGCCGCTTCCTCACCCCGGAAACGGACCGACAGCACGTCCGCGGAGCCGCCAGCCGCCACATACATCCAAGAACGCGCCTTCTCGCGCGCCGACTGCAGGCGAATATCCGACACCACGCCCGCCACCACGCATCCATCGCCGGCGCCCTCCGCGCTCAGCTTTCTGCCCACCGCCTGCTGCGGCATGGCATAACCCAGATCGCGCGCGGCCGACTCGCTCAGCACGCACTCGCGTCTGGCACCCTCCTGCGGACTCGCGCAGCCCGGCAACATATGCCCGGCCAGCAGCCTGACGCCGTAAGTCTCCAGATAGGCGCAGCCTATGCTGCGCACCTCCAGATTGATCGAACGCCCGCCCTGCTTGATGCTGGTGATGTTCATGGAACCATCGGCCAGATTATTGCCGCTCAGCGCCGCCCCGCTGACGCCTGGCAAGGCCGCCACCGCGGCGCGCAGCGCTTCTCTGGCATGGCCGCTGCTGCCCGTCTCCAGAGTCAGCAAGCCGTCCACCTGGAAACCGGTGTCCAGGCGGCTGCCGTACCAGGCCTGCCAGGCAATGGCCAAGGTCACGCCGCTCAGCGCCATGGCGGCGGCGAACTGCGTCACCGTCAAGCCCCGGCGCAGCCAGACGCCGCGCGTCGTTTCCTGTTGATCGCGCCCGGCCAGCGCTTGGGTGGCCCGCACCCGGGACGCCACCCAGGCCGGATAGGCGCCCGCCAGGCCGCCCACCAGCACGGCCGCCAGCAAGGCCAGCGCCACGCTGCCCAGCGTGAACATCCCGTCCAGCTCCCTTTGCATCAGGAAGGCGAAGCCTGGCAACAGCAGCCACGCCAGCAACAAGCCCAGCGTCATCGCCAGCAGCGACACCAACACGGACTCCAGCAGAAATTGTCCCGCCACGCGGCCCACGCTGGCGCCCAATACCTTGCGCACGCCGATTTCGCGCTGGCGTCGTATGGTGCGCACCGTGGTCAGGTTGACGTAATTGATCGCCGCCAGCAGCAGGATCAACAAACCGATGGCGGCCAGCCCCCATACTTCGCTCAGCCTGGCATGCTCGCTATCGCTCCCGCCCCCCCCGGCATCCAGCCTGGGGTCCAGATACACGTCGGCCAAGGCCGCCGCGCCATACACCACCATGGGCCGGTTCTTCAGCATTTGCCGGAACTCCGGCGGCAAGCCGCGCGAAAAAGCGGAATGTTCGAAAGTTTGCTGCAGATTCGCCAATACCTGCTCGCGGGTAACGCCGGCGCGCGGCCGGAAATACACCTTGCCGGACACGCCACCCCAATTCTCCAGCATGGCCCGCGACATTTTGTCGTCCATCGCCACGAAGCGGCGCGCGGCCAGAATGGCATAACGCTGAGTGGAGGTGGACGGCGGCGCCGCCACCACGGCCGCCACCGCGACATTCTGGCCGTTCACGCGCAAGGCTTTGCCCACCACAGCGACGCTGCCGAACAATTGCCTGGCCTTGTCATCGGTCAGCGCCACCTGATCCGGCCGGCTCAGCGCCGCCGCCAGATCGCCGGCCAGCGTCTTGATCTCAAACAGCTGGGCGAAATCGGGATCCGCCAGCGTCACCACCTGCATGCTGACGGACTGCCCCACCCGCACCGGCTGCTGGACGTCCCAGGCAAGGCTGGTCCGCTCCACCAGCCCGCCATCCCGCATCGCCTGAGCTGCCGGAAAGGGCGCTAAGTTGAGCCATTTGTCGTCCATGCCCGGCAGATTGAAGCGCGACTCCAACTGGTAGACGCGCTCCCGATTTTGCAGATGCTGGTTGTATTGCAGCGAATAGCGCGCATAGCCCAGCAGCAGGAAGCAGCAAGCGAAGCCCACCGCCAGGCCGGCAATCACCAGCGCAGACCAGCCCGGCTCCTTGAGCAACCAGCGCCAGCCGACGCGAAAGTCCTTCACTATCGGATTCATGCCCTCTGCCTCACAGTTGAGTCGCGTCTACCACCACGCGGCCGTCCAGCATATTGATGGTGCGCGAGGCCTGGGCGGCATGCGACGGCGAGTGGGTGACCATGACCACGGTGGTGCCGTCGGCGTTGATCTCGCGCAGCATCTTCATCACCTCGTCGCCATGGGCGCTGTCCAGGTTGCCGGTGGGTTCGTCCGCCAGCAGCAGCGAAGGCTGGGACACCAGCGCGCGCGCGATGGCCACACGCTGCTGCTGGCCGCCGGACAGCTGCGACGGACGATGACCGGCGCGGTGGGTCACGCCCAGCCGCTCCAGCGCGGCGTCCACGCGCTTCTTGCGCTCGGCCGTCGGCACATCGGAATACTCCAGCGCCAGCGCCACGTTCTCGCGCACCGTCAGCTCTTCGATCAGGTTGAAGCTCTGGAAGATGAAGCCCACGCGGCCGCGGCGCAGCTGGTTCAGCCTGGCCTCGCTCCAACCGGCCACGTTCTGGCCGTCGAACCAGTATTCGCCGCCGTTGGGCACGTCCAAGAGGCCCAGCAAGGACAGCAGCGTGGACTTGCCGCAGCCGGACGGGCCGGTCACCGCCACGTACTCGCCAGCCTCGATTTCCAGGTCTACGCCGTTCAGCGCGCGGGTTTGCACTTCGCCGCCGATATGCAGCTTGCTGATGTTCTTCAGTTTGATCATCTCTATTGCTCCCTTGTCATTGTTGCTGCAGCGTCAGCCGCGTGTATTTGCCGAAGGCCGAGTAAGAGGACACGATGACGCGGTCTCCGGCCTTCAAGCCTTCCAGTATTTCCAGCTGGGTCTGGCTGCGCCGGCCGATGCGGATGGCGCGGCGTTCGGCATGGCCGCCATCGGCGCTCAGCACCATGGCCCAGTTGCCGCCGGTATCGTTGACGAAGGCGCCGGTGGGCAGCACCAGGCCCTGCGTCGGCCGGCCCAGCATCAGCCTGCCGTCCAGCCCCTGCCCCGCGTTCAGCGCCGTGGACGGCTGGGCGTCGAACTTCAGCTCCGCCTGGAAATGTCCGTCCTGCACCTGCGGATTGATATTGCTGACCGTGGCGCCCACGGTCTGGCCGCCGTCCAGCTCGATGGCGGCGCGCTGGCCGCGCCTCACCCGCGACAGGTAGAACTCATCCACCTGCGCCGTCAGCTTGTAGCGGCCCAGGCTGTCCACCCGGCCCACCCGCTCGCCCGGCTTCAGCGAGCTGCCCACCTGGGCGGTGAAATTGGTCAGCTGGCCGTCCATGGGCGCGCGCAGCGACAGCGCGGCCAAGGTGTCCGCCGCCATCCGCGTGCCGCGGTTCAACTCATCCTGAGCCTGCTGCATCTGACGCAGCGCGGTTTCCTTGATGCCCAGCTCCCGCGCCTGGCTCTGCTGCTCGTCGCGATAGTCCTCGCGGTATTGCTGCAAGCGGTCGCGGGAATCCTCCAACGCGGCGGTGGAGATAAAACCCTGCGCCGCCAGCGTCGCGTCGCGCTTGTATTGGCGCTCTTGCTGCTTCAGTTTCAGCGCCAGGTCGCTGAGGCGGCGCCGATAATCGCTGCGCGTCGCTTCCAGCTGCTCGCGGGTGGAAGACAGGTTGGCGTATTGCTGCGCCAGATCGGACTTGCGCGCCAAGAGGTCCAGCTGGCGCTGCGGATTAGACAGTTTCATCAGCACCTGGCCGGCCTTGACCTTGTCGCCGTCTCGCGCCAACACCTCGTCCACCCGGCCGCCCTCCACCAGGTCCAGCAACACGGACTGCGCCGGCTGCACCGTGGCGCGCAGGATCACTTCATCGCTGAAACTGCCCTGGGCTACGGTCGCAATCTGCAGCTCACCGGCCGCCACGCGCAGGCCAGTCGGCTGCCAGGCCCACCATGCCGCCGCGCCGCCCAAGGCCAACAGCAGCGCCGCCAAGCCAGCCAGCCGGCCGCGGCTCCAGCGCTTGCGCGCCACCACCTCGTCCATGGCCGCGCCGCTGACCGGCGCCTCCGCGCGCGCCTCGCTCATGCCGCCGCTCCCGGCAGCCAGGAAAAATGCAGCTCCATGCGCAGCACGGCCAGATTGGCCGCCACATGCATGCCGCTCCGCCCCACGTGGCAGGCCAAGGACAAAGGCGCGTCGCGCAGCGCTACCGCCATCAGCATGGCCAAGGCCAGCGTCGCGCACAGTATCAGGGGGGATTTGCCGTTCATGTTTTCACCTCGCTTTACTTATGTCCAATGGATAGCAATCCCCGTGCCAGATATTAAACAATTGAATTAACAGGGAAAATATGCGCAGCTTTGACAAACTGTCCGGAATCGGACAGCGCCCGCCGTCCGATTCCGGACAATGTCCGCCCGGCGGACACGCGGCGCTTGCCAAGACGCGCGCGGCATCGCAACATCATGCCTTTGTACTAATTTAAAGTTGGTCCGATGAGCCGCCCCGTGATTTTGCTGATTGAGGACGATGAAGACGTCGCGCTGGCCGCCCGCATGCTGCTGCGCAAACTGGACGCTGACTTTGCCCACCTGCCTCACCCGCAGCTGTTCGATGCCTGGCAACGCCAGCGCCGGGCGGACATTGTGTTGCTGGACCTCAATTACAGCCCCGGCGCCATAGACGGCGCCGAAGGCCTGGCCATGCTGGCGCGGCTGCGCGCGCTGCCGCGGCCGCCGCAGGTGTTCGCGCTGACCGCCTATGCCGACGTGCCGCTGGCCGTCGCCGCGCTGAAGCAAGGCGCCAGCGACTTCATCACCAAGCCCTGGGACAACGACAAGCTGCTGCAAACGGTGGCCGGCGCCTTGCGCGCGCTGGCGCCGCTTCCCCATGAGCGCACCGGGGCTGGCGATGAGCTGCTTGGCGATTCCCTGGCCATGCGCGGCTTGCGCGCGCTGATCGCCAGCGTCGCCCCCACCGAGGCCAATGTGCTGATCCTGGGCGAAAACGGCGTGGGCAAGGAACTGGTGGCGCGCGCCATCCACCACGCCTCGCTGCGCCGCGACGGGCCGTTCCAGAGCGTGGACATGGGCGCCGTGCCGGAGTCCACCTTCGACAGCGAGCTGTTCGGCCACCGCAAGGGCGCCTTCACCGACGCGCGCAGCGACCGGGCCGGCCGCTTCCAGAGCGCCGCCGGCGGCACGCTGTTCCTGGACGAGATCGGCAACCTGCCGCTGGCCAGCCAGGCCAAGCTGCTGACCGCGCTCGAGCGGCGCCAGGTCACGCCGCTGGGATCGGACCAACCGCAGGCGCTGGACGTGCGCGTGGTCAGCGCCACCAATCTGCCGGAAATCCAGCTGCACGATCCGCAATGCTTCCGCCGCGACTTGCTGTTCCGCCTCAATACCATCGTGCTGCGGGTGCCGCCGCTGCGGGAGCGGCCCGAGGACATCCCGTTGCTGGCGCGCCACTACCTGAGCCATTACGCAGCGCAATACGGCAAGCCCGCGCTGGCCTTGAGCGAAGCCGCCTTGGACCGCCTGCAAGGACACGACTGGCCCGGCAACGTCCGCGCGCTGCGCCATGCTTGCGAGCGCGCGGTGATCCTCGCCCAGGCCTCCGCCTACCATGCCCATGATTTTGGCCTGGACGAGGGGCGCGCGCCGGACGCGTCTCCGCCCGCCGCCGCCGCGCTGAAGCTGGACGACCAGGAAAAGCAGGCCATCCGCCAGGCGCTGGCGCAGTGCGCCGGCAATATCAGCCATGCGGCGCGACAACTGGGCCTCTCCCGCGCCGCGCTGTATCGCAGAATGGAAAAGCATGGCTTACAAAACTGAGCGCCTGCGCGGCCTGATCCTGCTGCAAAGCGTCGGCCTCGCCAGCGCCGCCGCGCTGGGCGCCGGCTGGCGCGACGCCCCGCGGCTGCTGACGCTGAGCCTATGCTGCGGCCTGCTGCTGCTCGCCTGGCAATGGCGCAGCAGCGGACGCCTGCGCCGCCTGGAACGCTGGGAGCGCGCGGCATCCAGCCCGCCCCCGCCGCCCGCCTCGACCGTGCACCCGCCGGAAATCCGGCTGGAGCACGCGCCGGTCGCGCTATTCCGGCTCAGCGGCGAGCGAGCGGAGCCGCTTAACGCGCGAGCCAGAAAACTGACCGCGCCGGGCAATAGCTGCGACCCGGCGGCGCTCTATCGCCAGCTGCAGGAACAAGCCGGCGAGCGGCGCTGGATACGCTTCGAGACCGAGCGCGGCGTGGAACGGGCGCTGGCCTCGGCCAGCAGCCTGGTCATAGAAGGGAAGCCGGAGCGTCTGCTGGCGCTGCTGCCGCTGGAAAGCGAACTGGAAGCGGAAACGCTGCGCGCCTGGCAACAGCTGGTGCATGTGCTGACGCACGAGATCATGAATTCGCTGACGCCGGTAGCCTCGCTGTCGCGCAGCGCCGCGGGCATGCTGGAAGACGCGCCGGCGCTGCCCATGGAACTGCGCGAAGAGCTGGAGCTGGCCTTTGCCGCCATCAGCCGCCGCGCCGACAGCTTGGCCGACTTTGTCACCAGCTACCGCAGCCTGTCGGCGGTGCCCGAGCCCAGCCCGGAAATTGTGGACCTGAGCGAGTTGTTTGAACGGCTGCAGGCGCTGACCGCCCCCGCCTGGCGCGCGCGCGGCGGCCAAGCCGTATTCAGCGTGGAGCCGCTGTCGCTGGAGCTAAAGGCCGACGGCGGGCAATTGGAGCAGGCCTTGATCAACCTGATCAAAAACGCCTATGAAGCCACCGCCCAGCAGGAGGATGCCAGGCTGACCGTCAGCGCCAACCTGGCGCGCGGCGGCCGGCTAAGACTGGAAGTCAGCGACAACGGCCCCGGCGTGCCCGACGACAAGGTCGACCAGATCTTCACGCCGTTCTACTCCACCAAGGCCAAGGGCCGCGGCATCGGCCTGGCCCTGGTGCGCCAATTGGTCAACAACAACGGCGGCACCGTTCGCTACGCGCGCAGCCTGTCCGGCGGCGCGCGGCTGATATTGACTTTCTAACTGATCCATACATTCCTAAGTCATTAGTTTTGCGGAAATTATGAGATAACAAAAAAATGACAAAGTGATAAATTGTGTTTTCCGAAATTGAAAAAGGGCCGGACTCGCCCGGCTGGATTCCGTGAAAACACAAAATCATTTCAAACTGAATGCCGCCTTGCTGGCTCTGCTGTCGTCCGCCGGCGCGGCGCATGCCGCCGACGCCGCCTCGCCCGACGCCTTGGGCAAAGTCACCATCACCGGCTCGCGCATCGCGCGCTCGGCCAAGGAGGGGCCGACCGGCGTCACCGTGATCCGCGGAGAAGACATCGAGAAGCAAGGCCATGCCAATGTCTATGAAGCGCTGGACAGTTTGACGCAGAACACCGGCTTCACCCAGGGGGCGGACTTCGGCAATACCTTCACTCCGGCGGCCAATGCGATCAGCCTGCGCGGCCTGGGCCCCAACCATACGCTGACCCTGATCAATGGGCGGCGCATGGCCGACTACCCCATCGCCTACGAAGGCCAGGTCAACTTCGTCAATCTGGCCAATATCCCGGCGGCGCTGATAGACCGCATCGAAATCCTCAACGGCGGCGCCTCCGCCATTTACGGCTCCGACGCCATCGCCGGCGTGGTCAACATCATCCTGAAGAAGAAAATCGAAGGCGCCGCCGTCAATATCAAGGTTGGCGGCGCCGAACGCCACGGCGGCGAGAACGCCCGGCTGCAACTGACCGGCGGCCGGAGCTGGGACGCGCTCAGCCTGGTCTACGGCGTGGAGCTGAGCCAGCGCCAACCCATCTGGGCGCGTCAGCGCGGCTTCATGTCGGACGCCACCGCGCGGGGAGAAGCGCCTTCCGCCATCCTGTCCCGCCGCATCGCCGGCGGCGCTTACCTCGATGCCGGCGGCGCTTGCGGCAACTTTGCCGGGATGTTCGCGGGCAGCGTGCAAACCGTGGGCAATGCCCAGAAAGGCTATTGCGCCAGCGGGCTGCTCAAGCCGTCCTACTGGACCCTGCAAACCGCCAACCGCAGCCAGAACGGCTTTCTCAACCTCAGCCTCCCGCTCGATGCCCATGTCGAGCTGTTCGGCGACGCCGCCTTGGGACTCAACCGCACCGAAAACAATACTCGTGGCCCGAACTGGACCGCCGCGGCCGGCCAGGGCGGCTATTTTCTGAATCGGGACAGCGGCAGTTACGAGATCTGGAACAAACGCTTCGCGCCGGAAGAATTGGGCGGCGCCAGCCGCTACAACCGAAAGTGGGACGACCTGTCCGCCAATCTCACTCTGGGCGCGCGCGGCGAGCTGGCCGGCAGCTGGAGCTACGAAGCGGCATACAACGCTTCTCTTTACACCAGCCGCTCCACGACGCCCATGCTGCTGGCCGGCGTCAATGATTATTTCCTCGGCCCGCAACAAGGCGTGGACGGCAATGGCATCCCCATTTACGCCCCCGATATTTCCCGCTTTTATCGGCCGCTGACGGCGGCTCAGGCCTCCAGCCTGATAGGCGACAGCGTCGGCCATAACAAATCCTGGCTGCAAGCCCTGAGCCTGAGCGCCAATGGCGACGCCTTTCAGCTGCCGGCCGGCCCCGCCAGGCTGGCTGGTTTGCTGGAGTGGGGCAGCCAGGGCTTCAGCAACGATCCCGAGCCAAGGCTGAACCAGGGCGTGTTCTACAACGCCAGCCCGGCCATCCGCGCCAGCGGCGCGCGCTCGCGCCAGGCCGCCGGCGCCGAATTGCTGCTGCCACTGGCCAAGCCGCTCAATCTGACGCTGTCCGGCCGCTATGACCGCTATGAGATCACCGGCAACAGCGAAGGGAAGTTCACCTACGGCGCCGGCCTGGAATACCGCCCGACCAGCGCCGTGCTATTGCGCGGCAACTACGCCACCAGCTTCCGCGCCCCGGACATGAGCTATTTGTTCCAAACCCAGACCCGCGGCTATTACTCGTCCACCACCGACTACTGGCGCTGCGCCCAGGCCGGCCAGCCGCTTGCCAGCTGCCAGTATGCCAACACATCGCCCGGCGCCAACTACATCAGCAACGGCAATGCCAATCTAAAGCCGGAAAGCGGCAAGTCGTACGGCCTGGGCTTCGTCTGGTCGCCCAGCCGCGATGCCGACGTTTCGCTGGACTACTGGAACATCGCCATAAACGATCTGGTCACCACCCTGGATTCGGACGCGCTGCTGCGCAATGAGTCAGCCTGCCGCTCCGGCGCTTACGACATCCACTCCGCCTTGTGCCAGGACGCGCTGCGCCGCATCGTGCGCAATCCCGCCGATGCGCTGGTCGATCCAGGCGCGATCAACAGCGTCATCGTCAATCCGATCAATGCCGCCAGCGAACGCACCAGCGGCCTGGACCTGAGCGGCAAATATCGCTTGCGCACCGCTCGTCTGGGCGATTTCCTGTTCAAGCTTGCGTACAGCAAGGTGCTGACCCATGTCTACCAACAGTTTTCAGCCGACCCGGCGCAGGACAAGCTGAGCGATATGAGCAATGCCGACTGGCCGGACAAGCTGGACTTCACCACCACCTGGAGCCGGGGAGATTGGACCTCCACGCTGCTGCTGACGCGCTACGGCAAGATACCCAACGGCGCCGGCACCGGCTATCTGACGCCCACCGTGCTGGCCAACTTCAGCGCGACCTACCAGGCGAACAAGCAAACCTCCGTCGGGCTGATCGTCAACAATGTGCAGGACTTCATCAAAAAGGACGACAGCGGCGGCTGGCCCTACTACCCGGTGGGCAGCTACAAGCCCTATGGGCGCCAAGTCTGGCTGGAGCTGGATCATCGTTTCTAAACGCGGGACGGGATGCCAAGGCGGCATCCCGTTTGATGGCTGGCCGGCAAGAGCGGCCTGAAGACATGCGAAAAGCCCAGCATGTTTCCATGCTGGGCTTTTCTGTATCCTGGCGTCCCCACGGGGAATCGAACCCCGGCTACCGCCGTGAAAGGGCGGTGTTCTAACCGCTAAACTATAGGGACAGCTGGCGCACCCGGAGCGATTCGAACGCCCGACCCTCTGGTTCGTAGCCAGATACTCTATCCAACTGAGCTACGGGTGCGTTATCTGGCGGAGAAAGAGGGATTCGAACCCTCGATACAGGTTTAAGCCCGTATGCTTCCTTAGCAGGGAAGTGCCTTCGACCACTCGGCCATTTCTCCGTTCAGAGAGCGCCATATTAATTAGCGGCGCCCCCTGTGTCAAGCGTAAATCTGAAATTATTTACGCCGGCTGGTCCAGTCCGAAAACCTTATGCAATACGCGAACGGCCAGTTCCAGGTATTTTTCGTCCACCAGCACCGACACCTTGATCTCGGAAGTGGAAATCATCTGGATGTTGATGCCCTCTTCCGCCAGCGTGCGGAACATGGTGGAGGCGATGCCGCAATGCGAGCGCATGCCCACGCCGACGATGGAAATCTTGGCCACCTTGTCGTCGGCGTCGATCTTGGCCGCGCCGATATGGGTTTGCACTTCGCGCAGTATGGTCAGCGCGCGGTTGAATTCGCCGCGCGGCACGGTGAACGAAAAATCCGTGGTGCCGTTCTCGCCGACATTCTGGATGATCATGTCGACTTCGATGTTGGCGTCGGCGATCGGACCCAGGATCTGGTAAGCGATGCCCGGCTTGTCCGGCACGCCCTTCACATTGATGCGGGCTTCGTTGCGATCGAACGCGATGCCTGCCACTACCGCCTTTTCCATGCTCTCATCTTCCTCAAACGTAATCAGGGTGCCCTCGCCTTCGTCCTCGAAGCTGGAGAGCACGCGCAAGCGAACCTTGTACTTGCCGGCGAATTCCACCGAACGGATCTGCAATACCTTGGAGCCGAGCGACGCCATTTCGATCATTTCTTCGAAAGTGACCGTCTTCAGGCGGCGCGCCTCCGGCACCACGCGCGGATCGGTGGTGTAGACGCCGTCCACGTCGGTGTAGATCTGGCACTCATCCGCTTTCAACGCGGCAGCCAGCGCCACGGCGGAGGTATCCGAGCCGCCGCGGCCCAGCGTGGTGATATTGCCTTCCTCATCCACGCCCTGAAAACCGGCCACGATGACCACGCGGCCCTCGTTCAGGTCGCCGCGCATCACTTCCTCGTCGATGGACTGGATGCGCGCCTTGGTGTGGGCCTGGTCGGTCACCACCTTCACCTGCCAGCCGCAATAACTCTTGGCGGGCACGCCGATTTCCTTCAATGCCATGGCCAACAGGCCGATGGTGACTTGCTCGCCGGTGGAAACCACCACGTCCAGCTCCCGAGGATCCGGATAGTCCTGGATATCCTTGGCCAGTGCGATCAGGCGGTTGGTTTCGCCGCTCATCGCGGAAACCACCACCACCACATCGTGTCCCTGAGCCTTCCACTTGGCGACGCGGCGGGCCACATTCTTGATGCGCTCGGTTGTCCCGACCGAGGTGCCGCCGTACTTCTGTACGATGAGTGCCATACGTGCTTCTTATTGAAAAAAGTTGAAATATCGAACTTCGATTCTGACCATAGAATGTACAGAATTGCAAGACGGAATTGCCCGACCGCTTATCTCGTCAAGGAATATGCCTTCATCGTTTACTTGGCCTGCAGGAATAGGCAGCCGGTTTGCATCCCTCTGCGGCAAAGGCTACAAACAGTAAGTAGACCCTGCATCCGAAAGACGGGACCCATGCATGACTGCCCCTGTTCAACCCTGGCGCTGGATTCGGCTGGAAATCGGCCTGGCCGTCAATGGGGGCATACAGTATGCCTTGTTCATCAACCATCCCCTTTTCTGGCCTGCCGTCGGCCTCAGCTCGCTGCTGATTGCCCTGCTCTTGCTATGGCCGGCTCCAGCGCCCGCCGCTCCGCCCCCCATTGAAGATGTCCGCCATGCGCGCTACTGGCGCAGCGTGGCCGAACATGTCAACGCCTTGCTCCCGCTTTGGGCCGGCCACGTGGCCCTGGGGCGCGAACAGATAGACCAGGCCGCCAGCCAGCTCACCGAACGCTTTGACCATTTGCTGCGGCAGATCGACCACGCGCCCGCGCTTCCGCCGGACGCGGTCCATCCGGTGGCCGCGGCTCAGGACAAGCTGGAAAACGCGCTGGAGTCCCTGCAGCTGCCGCCCCCTCTGCAAAAGCGGCTGACGCCGCAGCTGGAGCAATTGAAAGCCACCGGCCATCAGTTGCAGTCGCTGGCGCGGAGCTTGATCGAATCCAACCGCGTTCCGACGGAACTGAGTGCGCAGTTCGCCGAGCAGATCGGGCAGTGGACGCTGCAGCTGGAATCGCTGGATGCGGACATCCACGCCAGTTGCCTCGCCTGCCGCCTCAAGCAGGAATCCGCCGACGCCCCGCTGAACTTGCAGGCGACGATAGAGGAAGTCCTGATCCATCTGCAGTTTCAGGACCGGGTCAACCAGATTCTGTCCCACGTCCAAAACGACATCTGGCAGCTGGAGACCCTGCTGCACGAGTCGCTGGAATACCGCGGCGACGACCTCCCGGAGCCGCCCGACACCGAGGCCTGGCTCAGCGCGCTGAAAGCCAGCTACACCACGCACGAGCAGCGCGCGCTGCATAACCGCGAGCACCACGACAAGGCGCAAGGTCCAAACGACATCACCTTCTTCTGAATAGAGAGGGAAACGGCAGATGGCCAAAACGATATTGATCGTCGATGACTCCACCACGCTGCGGCAAGTGGTGAGGATGACCCTGGCCGGCGCAGGCTACGAGGTGCTGGAAGCCGGCAATGGCCTGGAAGCGCTGGAGATACTGGACGGCAGGAAAATCCACCTGATCATTTCCGACGTCAACATGCCGCAGCTGGACGGCATCGCCCTGCTCAAGAGCATCAAGCAGCTGCCGCACTACAAATTCACCCCGGTCATCATGCTGACCACCGAATCGGCGGAAGAGAAAAAACGCGAAGGCAAGGAGGCCGGCGCCCGGGCCTGGGTGGTCAAGCCCTTTCAGCCCCCCGCCCTGCTGACCGCCGTCTCCAAGCTGATCCAACCCTGAACGAGATCCGCAGATGACGCTCTCCCTGTTTGCCGGGCATGAACAAACCATCTTCCAGGCCGCGCAATGGCGCGACGAATTGCTGCGCGCGCTGCAGTCGGGCGAGGACATCCATCTCGACCTCTCCACGCTGGAAGAGCTGGACAGCGCGGGCGCCCAGGTGCTGATCTGGCTGCGGCAAGAGGCGGCCCGCCTGGGGCGGCCGCTCGTCATCGGCAATCCCAGCCGCTGCGTGGTGGAGTTCGCCGCCCTGATGGGCATGGACGCCGTCCTGCTGGCGGATGCGACGGAGGGTGCGCATGGATCTTGAACAGGCGATGCAGACCTTTCTGGAAGAGGCGCGCGAACTGCTGGGAGAAATGGAGGGCATCCTGCTGGACATTGATCCTCTCCAGGCCGATGCCGAGCAGCTGAACGCCCTGTTCCGCACCATGCACACCATCAAGGGATCGGCCGGCCTGTTCGGACTCGACGCCATCGTCGGCTTCACCCACCAGGCGGAAAACCTGCTGGATCATCTGCGCGATGGCCAGCTCAAGCTGGATGATGATCTGGTGGGCCTGTTGCTGCGCTGCCACGACCATGTCAAGCAGATGATCCAGGCGCTGGCGGACAAGGCCGACCTGGACGCGCTGCAAGACCCGCCGCTGATGGCGGCGCTGCAAGGCTACCTGGCGCCTCCCGCCTCGCCCCCCCTGCATGCGGCGCCGGCGGCCACGGCAGAGGCGCCGCCGCGCGAGGAACGCTGGCTCCTGTCGCTGCGCTTCGGTCCCGATGTGCTGCGCAACGGCCTGGACCCCTCGTCGTTCATCCGCTATCTGTCCACCCTGGGCACCGTGGAGCAGGTAGGCGCCGTCAGCTGCAATTTGCCCGCCGGCGCGGCCTTTGACCCGGAAACCAATTACCTGCGGCTGGAGGTGCTGTATCGCAGCGACATCAGCGAGCAAGCGCTAAACGACGTGTTCGACTTCGTGCGCGAAGACAGCGAACTTCACATCTGGCCGCTGCGCCTGGCCGCGGCGCACCTGGAGGAGGCCTGCGCCAGCGCGACGCCGGCGGAGGCCGATGAGCTGCGCCGGCACTGGCAGCGATTCGGCGCGCTGGACGCGGCCGAGGCCGCCATTGAAATCGAAGCCGATGCCGACGCGGCAGTCAAAGCCGAAACCGACGCCCCGTCCCCGCCGCCAGCGCCGCCCAGCCCCGCCGCGGAAAAGGCATCCCCGCCGCCGCGCGAAGCGCCCCACGCGGCGGAAGGCCGCCGCCAGCAGGAAAGCAAGTTTTTGAAAGTGGAGGCCGGCAAGCTGGACAACCTGATCAATCTGATCGGCGAGCTGGTGATCGCCGGCGCGGCGGCCAACCTGATCGCGCGGCGCTCGCAACAACCCCAACTGGTGGAGGCGACGCTGAGCATCGCCAATCTGATCGAACAGATACGCGCCGGCACGCTGTCCATGCGCATGGTGCAGATCGGCGAGATCTTCCAGCGTTTCCCGCGCGTGGTGCGCGATGTGTCGCACGAGCTGGGCAAGGATATCCAGCTGCACATCGTCGGCGCCGAGACCGAGCTGGACAAGTCCATGGTGGAAAAACTGGCCGACCCGCTGATGCACATCGTGCGCAACGCCATGGACCACGGCATCGAGCCATCTTCCGTCCGCGTGGCGAACGGCAAACCGGCGGCCGGCAACCTGTGGCTGAACGCCTACCATGAGTCGGGCAGCATCGTGATCGAGGTGGCCGACGACGGCGGCGGGCTCAACCGCGAGCGCATCCTGGCCAAGGCCCGCGAGCGGGGCCTGCTGGCGGCGGACGAAGTCCTGCCGGACGCGGCGGTGTACCAGTTGATTTTCGAGGCCGGCTTCTCCACCGCGGAGCACGTCACCAACCTGTCCGGCCGCGGCGTCGGCATGGACGTGGTCAAGCGCGGCATCGAACAGCTGCACGGCGCCATCGACATCGACAGCGAACTAGGCCTGGGCACCACCTTCCGGCTGCGCCTGCCGCTGACGCTGGCCATCATCGACGGCTTCTTGGTCGATGTCGGTCCGGCCACCTTCGTGCTGCCGCTGGAAGCCGTGGTCGAATGCATCGAATTGCCCGCCGATCTGCCGCGGCACGGCGTGCACGACTGCATCAATCTGCGCGGCGAGCTGTTGCCCCTGCTGCACCTTGGCGCTTTCTTCGAGCTGGATGCCGCGGCGCCGGCCCGGCGCAACGTGGTGGTCGCGCAATACGGGGAGCGCAAGGCCGGACTGGTGGTGGACGCGCTGCAAGGAGAATTCCAGACCGTGATCAAGCCGCTGGGCGCGCTGTTTTCCTCGCTAAAGGCGATCAGCGGCTCCACCATACTCGGCACCGGGGAGGTGGCGCTGATCCTGGACGTGCCGGCCTTGATCCAGCATGCCTGCCGCAAGGAAACCGAACGCTTCGCCCCGCCCCTTCCGCACGGGACCGGCGGCGCGGCCGAAGAACCCGCCTCTCCACGGAGCTTGCCATGACGGCCATACGGGACATGCGCATCGCCACTCAGCAGGCGCTGGGCTATGGCGCCATCATCGCCCTGCTGCTGCTGTGCGTCGCGGTCGCCCTCATCGGCTTCTACGACCTGGGCGCCGTCATCCACACCATCGCCCGCGTCAATAACGCGGAAACCCGGCTGGCGCACCAGATGCTGGAGCAAAACCAGCAAGTCCGCATCGACATCCGCGATGCCTTGCTCGCGGAAACGCCAAACGACTCCTCGCGCGCCGAGCAGGCGTTTCAGGACAATCTGCGCAGCTATCAGGACACCGAAAACCAGCTGGCCCAGCTCCTGTTGCGCGGCGCGGCGGCCACCTCGCGCGAGCGCGAGCTGATCTCCGCCATCCAGGCCGCCAGCCGCGACGCGCACCAGAACTACCAGCAAGCTTTGTCGCTGACAATGCAACAGCGGGCGCCGGAGGCTCGGCTCATGGTCAACGCCGGCAAGGGCAGCCTGCTGAACCGCAACATCGGCGACCTGGTCGAGTACGAAGACCAGCTGAACAACGCGCAGGTGGACCAGGGCGAGCAGGCGGCGGCCATCAACCGCTACCGACTGCTGGCGCTGGCCGTCGCCGCCATCGCGCTCAGCGCGCTGATCACCGCGCGGATCCGTCGCCAGTTGCTGCGCACCCTGGGCGGCGAGCCTCGCCAGGTGGCCGACATGATGCACGAGGTGGCGCGGGGCAATCTGCTCAGCCGGATCGACCTGCGCCCCGGCGACCGCACCAGCCTGGCCGCCTCCATCATGCAGACCGTGCACACGCTGGCCACCATCATCGCCGAGGTCAAGAACGGCTCGGAGAACCTGTCCATCGCCGCCCAGCACATCCACGCGACCTCGCAAGTCCTGGCGCAGTCGGCCAGCGAGCAAGCCTCCGGCCTGGAGCAAACCTCCAGCTCGGTGCAGCAGATGTCCCACTCCATCAATCAGACCAACGACAACGCGCGCATGACCGAGAGCATCGCGCAGAAAGCCTCCAGCGAAGCGGCGGCCGGCGGCTGCGCGGTGCAGGACACGATACGGGCCATGCGCCAGATCGCCGACAAGATCAGCATCGTCGACGACATCGCCTACCAGACCAATCTGCTGGCGCTGAACGCCGCCATCGAGGCCGCGCGCGCCGGCGAGCACGGCAAGGGCTTCGCCGTGGTGGCGGCCGAGGTGCGCAAGCTGGCCGAGCGCAGCCAGGTGGCGGCGCAGGAAATCGGCACCCTGGCGCGGGACAGCGTCGCCCTGGTGGACCAGGCCGGCGGCATGCTGGAGGAGATCGTGCGCTCCAGCCGCCGCACGTCGGATCTGGTGCAGGAGATCGCCGCCGCCGCGGGAGAGCAGTCCGGCGGCGTCGGTCAGATCAGCCTGGCCATCCAGCAGCTGAGCCAGACGACGCAACAGAACGCCAGCGCCAGCGAGGAGCTGGCCGCCACGGCGGAGGAGATGAACCGCCAGGCGGAAAACCTGCACGATCTGATTGGTTTCTTCCATCTGGGCTCGCTGCGCGCGGGCGGCCACCCGGCGCCGCCTAAGCCAGCGGACGGCGCCGACGCAGGCGCGTTTACGCGCCTGTGAGCGCGGGGGAGCACGACATGGCCGCATTGAACATCCTGCGCCGCAGCGAAGGCGCCCCGGCAACGGACGAAACCGGCGAGACCCTGCAATACCTGACCTTCCAGCTCTCCGGCGAAACCTTCGCCATCGGCATATTGCGCATACGGGAAATCCTGGAATACATCAAGCCCACCACCGTGCCGCTGATGCCGGCCTTCATCCGCGGCGTGATCAATCTACGCGGCGCGGTGGTGCCGGTCATCGACCTGTCGCTGCGCTTCGCCCGCGAGGAAACGGCGATCAACCGCCGCACTTGCGTCGTCATCATCGAAATGGAGCACGCGCAGCAATCGCAGCTGATCGGCGTGCTGGTGGACGCGGTGCATGAGGTGCTGGCGATTCCAGACAGCGAGATCGAGCCGCCGCCGCAGTTCGGCAGCAAGATACGCGTCGATTTCATCGAAGGCATGGCCAAGGTGGATGGCCATTTCGTGGTGCTGCTCAATGTGGACAAGGTGCTGTCTCTGGAGGAGATGTCGCTGCTGTCCGAGCTGGGCCGCCTGGAAAAAATGGAGGAGGAAGGATGAGCGCGCGCCGCCTCCGCCAAGGAGCAGAACGATGAAAAACTTCTCCATCCGCCAGCAGTTCAGCGTGTTGATCGTTTGCGTGCTGGCGGGACTGAGCCTGCTCACCGCCACCGCCTGGATAGGCCTGCGCACCGTGATGATCAATGGCGAGCTTTACCATCAGGTAGTCATCGGCAAGGACTTCATCAACGACCTGGATCCGCCGACGCTGGAGCTGCAATCATGCTTCCTGCTGGTGAATCTGCTGCGCAACACGCCAGATCCATCCATCCGCCAGCAACTGCTCAACCAGTTGCAAACGCGCCGCGCCGCCTTCTACGACACCCAGAAGCAATGGCAGGCCAGCGCCCTGCCGCCCGACATGCGCGCCGCGCTGGAACAGAAAGTCCGCGCCTCGGCCGATGCCTTCTTCCAGGAGGTGGACACCCACTTGCTGCCGGCGCTGGACGCGCACGACCAGCTGGAAATCAATCGCGCCTTCGACCGCCTGTCCGCCGACTACGACCGCAACCACCAGGCCATCCTGCCGCTGATCGAGCAAACCAACCGCATGCAGGCGCAGGCTGAGGCGCAGGCTGAGCGCGGCACGCGCCTGACCTTCGCCATCCTGGCCTCGGTCAGCGCCGGCGTGCTGCTGTTGCTGACCGGCTCCCTGACCTGGATCTACAGCCGCCTGGTGCGCCGGCTGGGCGGCGATCCGCAGGACGTGGCGGCCATCGCCCGCGAAGTCGCCGCCGGACGGCTGGACATCGAAACCGCGGCCGCGCCCAGCGGCAGCCTGCGCGACGCCATGCAGACGATGTGCCGGCAACTGCGCGCCATCATCGGCGAAGTCAAGGACGGCGCCGACAGCGTGTCCTGCGCGGCGCAGCAGATCAGCGCCACCGCGCTGGCCCTGTCGCAAAGCGCCTCCGCCTCCGCCGCCGGCGTGGAGCAAAGCTCGGCCTCCATCGAACAGGTTTCGGCCTCCATCAGCCAGACCAGCGACAACTCGCGCACCACCGAGGCGATCGCGGAAAAAGCCTCAGACGAAGCCACCGAGGGCGGCAAGGCCGTGCAGCAAACGGTGCAGGCCATGCGCCAGATCGCCGACCGCGTCGGCATCATCGACGACATCGCCTATCAGACCAATCTGCTGGCGCTGAACGCCGCCATCGAGGCCGCGCGCGCCGGCAAGCACGGCGCCGGTTTCGCCGTGGTGGCGGCAGAGGTGCGCAAGCTGGCCGAACGCAGCCAGGTGGCCGCGCAGGAAATCGGCGAGCTGGCCGAACACAGCGTGGCGGTGGCGGAACAGGCGGGCAAGCTGCTGAAGGAGATCGTCCGCTCCAGCGGCCGCACCGCCGACCTGGTGCAGGAAATCGCCGCCGCCACTCAGGAGCAGGCCGGCGGCATGGGACAGATCAGCCAGGCCATCCAGCACCTGAACCACTCCACGCAGCAAAACGCCGCCGCCAGCGAGGAACTGGCCTCCACCGCCTCGGAAATGACGCAGCAAGCGGAGCGGCTGCAGCAGGCCATGGGCTTCTTCCGGCTGGGGGCGCAGCTGCGTTCTGCCACCGCCGTTCCGCCCCCTCCCGGCGGCGAGGAAGAACCGTTCCGCTTTTGAATTCGGGAGCGGCGGCCAGTCTGTACTAGATTGAAAAGAAACACGCGCCGTCTCCGCCGGCAACTGACAAGGGAGCCTCCCCATATGGCGACGCCTCCGCCATCCGCCACCAGCCATCCGCCCCCCGCGGCCTCCGCCGAGGACACGGTATTCCTGCATCCCGGCGAATGGCATTTCGGCGGCAGCGGCACCCGCATCCGCACCCTGCTCGGCTCTTGCGTGTCCATCGTGCTGTGGCATCCGCAGGCCAAGCTGGGCGGCATGTGCCACTACCTGCTGGCGCAGCGCAATCATCGCCGCGGCGACACCCTGTCCGGCCGCTACGGCGACGAGGCGATGCTGCTGCTGCTGCGCGAGATCCTGGCCTGCGGACTGCCGCTGCAGGAATTCCAGGCGCGATTGGTGGGCGGCGCCTCCATGATGCTCAGCCGCGAGCGCAAGCTCAGCCACGACGTGCCTTCGCGCAACATCAGCCAGGCGCGCGCCATGGTCAAGCAGCTTGGCCTCAGGCTGCAGGGCGAAGACCTGGGCGGCAACACGCCACGCCTGGTGTTGTTCGAAGTAGCCAGCGGCCACGTCTGGATCAAACAATCGCAAGAGGCCGAGCTGGAGCCTCCGCCTCCCCACACAAGGACGCGCACATGAGCATCAAGGTTCTGATCGTCGACGATTCCGCCGTCGTGCGGCAAGTGCTGAGCCAGGTATTCGACCAGGCCAGCGGCATCGAAGTGATGGACGTCGCCAACGACCCCTATATGGCCATGGACAAGATGAAGCTGCGCTGGCCGGACGTGATCGTGCTGGACGTGGAAATGCCGCGCATGGACGGCATTACCTTCCTCAAGCAGCTGATGTCCAGCCGCCCCACGCCGGTGGTGATCTGCTCCTCGCTGACGCAAAAGGGCACTGACATCAGCATGCAGGCGCTGGCGGCCGGCGCGGTAGAGGTCATCGCCAAACCCGTGGCCGGGGTCAAGGGCTTCCTGGAAGAAAGCGCCAGCCAGCTGGTGATGGCCGTGCGCAGCGCCGCCGCCGCGCGCATGAACCGGGTGCGGGTGATGCCTTCGGCCAGCGCGCCTGCCTCGGCCGCCGGCGCGTCCACGCTGGAGACGCGCCCCAAGCTGTCGGCCGATGCCATTCTGGCCCCGCCCACCGGCAGCAATGTGTTCGCCACCACCGAGCGCATCGTCGCCATCGGCACCTCCACCGGCGGCACCCAGGCCCTGGAAACGATACTGACCGATCTGCCGCGCACCTGTCCGGGCCTGGCCATCGTGCAGCACATGCCGGAAAAGTTCACTCGCTCCTTTGCCGAGCGCCTGAACAGCCTGTCGCAGATCGAAGTGAAGGAAGCCAGCAACGGCGACCGCATCCTGCCCGGCCGCGCGCTGATCGCGCCGGGCGGCAAGCACATGATGGTCAAGCGCAGCGGCGCCTACTACCAGGTGGAAGTGGTGGACGGCCCGCTGGTCAGCCGCCACAAGCCCTCGGTTGACGTGCTGTTCCGCTCCGCCGCCAAGTACGCCGGCAAGAACGCGCTGGGCGTCATCATGACCGGCATGGGGGACGACGGCGCCAAGGGCTTGAAGGAAATGCATGACTGCGGCGCCAAGACCATCGCCCAGGACGAGGAGAGCTGCGTGGTGTTTGGCATGCCCAAGGAAGCCATCAAGCTGGGCGCCGCCGATGAGATCATGGCGCTGGAGCAGATCGCCAAGGCGATTTGCCGACAGAGTTAGGCCTGGCCATGCCGCTGCGAATAGAAGACGTCCTGGTGGTGGAAGACAGCGCGGTGCAGCGCCAGCATGCCTGCGAGCTGTGCACGCAACTGGGCATCCCGGCGCTGCGCCAGGCCGCCGACGGCAAGGAGGCGCTGCTGCGCCTGCGCGAGCGCCTGCCCAGCCTGGCGCTGATCGACCTGGAAATGCCGCACATGGACGGCGTGCAGCTGATCCAGCAGATGGCCAAGGAAAACCTGTCCGTTCCCATCATCGTCACCTCGGGCAAGGATTATCTGCTGATTTCCACCGTGGAGCTGATGGGGCGGGAGCTGGGGCTGCCGGTGCTGGGCGGCCTGAAGAAGCCGCTGCAACAAGCGGCGCTGGAAGACCTGCTCCGGCGGATATGGACGCCGCCCTCCGAACACAGCCCGGAAATCGAACTGTGCCGCGAGCAGGACGTGCGCATGGCCCTGGACCAGAAGCAATTGATCCCCTACTACCAGCCCAAGGTGACGCTGGACGGCGGCCTGCTCAAAGGCGCGGAAGTGCTGGTGCGCTGGCAGCATCCCGAGCAGGGCATCATCCCCCCTTCGCGCTTCATCCCAGTCATCGAGGCCTGTGACTGGGCCACTGAGCTGACCTTGACCATGCTGGAGCAAGGCCTGGCCCAATGGCAGGAGTGGGCGCGGCGCGGGCTGCGCCTGCCGCTGTCGGTCAATCTGTCCGCGCTGTCGCTGAAGGGATCGACCCTGGCCGACGAGATCGAGCAGCGCATCCGCGCCAGCCGCGTGCCGCCGCGCTTCATCGTGTTCGAGATCACCGAAACCGCCGTCGCCGACAACCTGGCGGAGGCGATAGGCATCGCCGCGCGCCTGAGGCTCAGCGGGGTGGGCCTGTCCATCGACGACTTCGGCACCGGCTTCGCCACCTTCCAGCAGCTGATGCGCTTCCCGTTCACCGAACTGAAAATCGACCAGTCTCTGGTGACCTCGATCGCCAACAAGCCGCACCTGGAAGCCGTGTTCAACAGCATACTGGAGCTGGCGCACCGGCTGCAGCTGACCACGGTGGCGGAAGGCATAGAAACGCCGACCGATCTGTCCTTCGTCGGCGAACGCGGCTGCGTGATGGGACAGGGCTATTACTTTGCCAAGCCCTTGTCAGCCGAATTGTTCGAGGATTGGGTCAAAAACCGCCGGCCGCAACAGGAAGGCAAGGCCAAGGAGGCATGAGCGGCCAAGGCTCAGCAGGACCACAGCGGCGGCTCATCCATCAGCGCGATCTGCTCGCGCAGGGCCAGAATCTGCTCTTCCCAGTAGCGCGCCCCGCCAAACCACGGAAAGGCCGCCGGAAAGGCCGGATCATGCCAGCGTCGGGCCAGCCAGCCGCTGTAATGGATCAGGCGCAATGTGCGCAGCGCCTCCACCAGATTCAGCTCCCGCAAGTCGAACTCGCAAAAATCCTCATAGCCGGCCAATACCTCCGCCAACTGGCGAGACTGCTCGGCCCGGTCGCCGGACAGCAGCATCCACAAGTCCTGCACCGCCGGTCCCATGCGGCTATCGTCAAAGTCGACGAAATGCGGCCCGGCGTCGGTCCACAGCAAGTTGCCGACATGGCAGTCGCCATGCAGCCGCAGCATCCCCACCGCGCCCGCGCGCTCGAAACAACGGGCCACGCCTGCCAGCGCCTGCTCCGCCACGCCGCGATAGACCGGCGCCAGCTCAGGCGGCAGCCAGTCGCCGGCCAGGATGAAGTCGGCCGGTTCGCGGCCGAAACTGGACAGGTCCAGCGTAGGCCGATGGCGATAGTCTATCGTCCGCCCCAAGGCGTGAATGCGCCCCAGGAAACGTCCTATCCATTGCAGCGTGTCGCCGCGATCCAGCTCCGGCACCCGGCCGCCACGTCGCTCGAACAGCGCGAAACGGAAGCCGCCATGCTGATGCAGCGTGGCGCCTTGGAGCGCCAGCGGCGGCACCGCCGGAATCTCGCGCTCGGCCAGCTGCTGGCTGAAGGCGTGTTCTTCCAGGATGGCCTCGTCGCGCCAGCGCGCCGGACGGTAAAACTTGGCCACCAGCGGCGGTCCGTCATCCATGCCCACCTGATACACGCGGTTCTCATAGCTGTTGAGCGCCAGCAGGCTGCCGCTGGCCCTGAGGCCCAGGCTCTCGACCGCATCGAGGATAGCATCCGGCGTCAAGCCGGCAAACGGGGGAGGCAATGTGTTTTCCATGGCCGGATTATAGCGGCGGCAGCCACGGCGCGGCCTTTCATCTGCTAATTGTTAAATCAGGGCGATCGCCCTTCACCACGGAGCGTAGCGATGAGACCGCATCTTCCCCATACCCTGCTGACCATTCGCGGCGAACAATTGCAACACGGCTCCGAACGCTGGGCAGACCTCACGCTGCAAGGCTGGCAGCTGCTTTTCGACAGGCAAGCCCGACGCCAAACATGGCGGCTGCTGCGAGAAAAGAGGCTGCGCGCGCGCGAAGCGCTGGGCCGCGTTGCCTGTTGGCTCAGCGGCAGCCTGATCCTGCTGGCGCTGGCCTATCTGCTCTACTGGGTCTCCGCGCGCTGGTAACCCTTTCTATAAAATGGTCTACGCGGCTCATTCTCGTTTTCATTCTCATTTAATTTTGCAATTGAATTTTAATGACCGATAGCAAAAACAATGAGAAAATAAGATTCAGCGCAACACAAGGACGACGAGATGAATCACCCGCACACGCCATGGCATGACGAAACCGACAGCGCGGAACGCCGCCGCGCCGGGCGCGTCAGCACCTTGGTCAGCTCCGCCGTCAATCTTGCGCTATCCCTGGTGCAAATCGTGGTCGGCATCTGGGCTCACTCCGCCGCGCTGGTGGCCGACGGCATTCATTCCTTGTCCGACCTGGTGGCCGACTTCGTGGTGCTGTTCGCCGGCAAACACAGCGGCAAGGGACCGGATGACGATCACCAATACGGGCACCAACGCTACGAAAACGCCGCGTCGCTGATTCTGGGCCTGCTGTTGCTGGCCGTCGGCGGCGGCATGCTGTATTCCTCCGCGCACAAGTTTTCCCATCCGGAAGACATCCCCTCGGTCCACGCGCTGGCCTTGTGGATCGCCGCGCTGGCGCTGGTCGCCAAGGAAAGCCTGTTCCGCTACATGCTGGCCGTGGCCAAGCGCGTGCGTTCCAGCATGCTGGTGGCCAACGCCTGGCACGCCCGCTCCGACGCCGCCTCTTCGCTGGTGGTGGGGGCCGGCGTGGCCGGCAACCTGCTGGGTTACCCGATACTGGACCCGGTGGCCGCGCTGGTGGTGGGCCTGCTGGTGGGCAAAATGGGCTGGCGCTTCGCCTGGGATGCCTTGCACGACCTGATGGACCGCGCCGCCAGCGAGGAGGACGTCGCCGCGATTCGCGCCACCCTGCTCGCCACGCCGGGCATCATAGGCGTGCACGATCTGCGCACGCGCAAAATGGGAGACTTGATCCTGGTGGACGTGCACCTGGAGGTAGACGGCAACATCAACGTGTACCAGGCCCACGCCATCACCGAGGACGCGCAGCAGCGCGTGATCCGCCTGCACCCCGTACTCGATGTGATGACGCATATCGACCCGGCCGAGCACTACAGCAAACAGGCCATGCCGCAGACGGGCTGAGTTTTGCGTTCGACACTTCGCGCCTGTTTATAATCTTTTCACGATATGCGCAAATGATCATAAACAGGCTCTTACAATTTGCGTGCAACTTTTTGCCTGTCCAGGTAGTCTACACCTACCATGACGACAACATCACCACGTACGCTGCGCTGGCTACCGGCCCTGTTGCTGCTGTCCTCGCTCTGGCAATTCGAGTCCCTTGCCGTCAGCCATGCCCCGCAGCCGCTTTCTCCCGCCGCGCCTGAAATCAGCACCTGGGCCGAATCTTGGCCCGCCGACACGCCTTTCCTGCTGGTGCAGGAGGTCAGAGATCAATTCCGACATGCCGATGCCAAGCGCGACGCCGGCACGCCCGTGCGCGACCTGGCCGCGCTGCCGCCGCGCCCAGGCGACGCCGCCTGAGCCAGAAAACGACAAACCCCGCCAAGGCGGGGTTCGATCTCATCAACGTATCATCTCGACTTTATAGCGCGGCGGCAGCAGCAAGGCCGGAACCTCGCGCTTGCCCTTGCGGCTGCGGCGACCGGCGCGCGGCTGCTTCAGCCCCTCGCCCTTGCCCGACAAGGCCGGCGCGGACGGCTCGCGCATGGGCTGCTCGCGCTGCGCCGGCTTAGGCCGCGGCAGCCAGGACGGCCAGAAGCCGTCCACATTCTGCGGCGCCAACGTCTGCTTGGTCAGCTTTTCGATGGCCTCATGCTGCTTGGACTCCTCGGGACACATCAGCGAGATCGCCACGCCCTTGGCCCCGGCGCGGCCGGTGCGGCCAATGCGGTGCACATAGTCCTCCGGCGAGGTCGGCAGCTCGAAGTTCACCACATAGGGCAGCTCGGAAATATCCAGGCCGCGCGCGGCCACGTCGGTGGCCACCAGCACGCGCAGCGTGCCTTCCTTGAACGCGGCCAGCGTCTCCAAACGCGCGCCCTGGGTCTTGTCGCCGTGAATCGCCTCGGCGTTCAGCCCGTCGCGTTTCAAATCGCGCGACAGTTGGTCGGCGCTGATCTTGGTCTTGCAGAACACGATGACCTGGCTCATCTCGCGCGAGCGGATCAAATGGGCCAGCAGTTGGCGCTTCTTGAAGCTGTCCACCTGGTACACCAGCTGCTCCACCTGGTCATTGGTGGCGTTCTGGCGGGCGACTTCCACCGTTTGCGGAGAGCGCATGAAATCGGCCGCCAGGCGCTTGATCTCCGGCGCGAAGGTGGCTGAGAACAGCAGGGTCTGGCGCTCCTTGGGCAGCATGCCCATGATCTTGCGGATATCCTGGATGAAGCCCATGTCCAGCATGCGGTCGCCTTCGTCCAGCACCAGCACTTCCACCTTGTTCAGCTGCACGGTCTTCTGCTGGATGTGATCCAGCAGCCGGCCCGGCGTAGCGATCAGGATTTCCACGCCGCGACGCAGCTCCTGAGTCTGCGGATCCATGTTGACGCCGCCGAAGACGGTGGTGGCGCGCAGCGGCAGATACTTGGTATAGGTCTGCACATTGACGCCGATCTGGTCGGCCAATTCGCGCGTCGGCGACAGCACCAGGGCGCGGATCGGGTGCATGGCCGGCGATACGCTGGTATTGGCGAATTTCTTCAAGCGCTCCAGAATCGGCAGCATGAAGGCGGCGGTCTTGCCGGTGCCGGTTTGCGCGGCGGCCAAGAGGTCGCGGCCGGACAACACCAGCGGAATAGCCTTTTCCTGGATCGGCGTCGGCTGGCTGTAGCCCTGCTCCTCGATCGCGCGCAGGATCTCAGGCGACAGGCCCAGTTCCGAAAACAACATTTAACTCACTCCTGCAATACGGAGGGGCACGTTGCGCCATCGCGCCAACGCGCCCCCATGTTCATCAATCGACCGGCGGCGAATAAAACAAATGCCGCCCGATTAGGGGCGGCAAGTCACCGTCAGCCCATATGGCTGGCCACGCTGATCAGCAGAACCACCGCCAGCCATAGCAAGGCGGTGCGCCAAACCAGGCCCACGGCGCTCCTCAGATAGCTGGGATCGGCCTCGTCGCCCAGTCCCAGTTCTGGGCGGTATTTCATCGAGTAATCCTGCCGCAGCGGATCGCCCAGGCGAACCCCCAGCGCGCCGGCGGCAGAGGCCAACAGAATGCCATTGGCGTAATTCCCCCAGGTCCTGGCCTGGGAACGCCAGCAATACACCGCGTCCTCAAAATCGCCCATCACGGCGAAAGCCGCTGCGGTCAAGCGAACCGGGAGCCAATCCAGCCAAGCCGCCACGCGTTCAGCAAACAGGCCAAACGCATCCTCGCCCGCGCTGCGGCCACCCCATTTCTGGCTCAGCATGGCGCACAGACGATACAGCAAGGCGCCGCACGGTCCCGGCAGCAGCACGAACCAGAACATGGTGCCGAACACGTGACGGTAACTGTCCACCACGCCTTGCTCGATGGCCAGCCGGGAAATCTCCTCGACCGACAGCTCTGCCGTCGGCTGGCCGGTCCAGTTGGCCAGCGCCAGACGCGCATCCAGATCGCGCCCCTCGGCCAAGGCCTGGGATATCTCGGAAAATGCGCCGGAAAAATGGCGGAAGCCCATGGTCAAATAGAGGATCAGCACGTTGAAAGCCAAGGCCAGCAAGGGGCTGACCGACTTCAGCGCATAAAACACCAGCAGGCTCAGCAGCAAGGCCGGCGCGATAGCCGCCAGCCAAGCCAACACCCCGTGACGCTCGGCTCCGGCATTCAGATTACGCTCAAGATGATTGGCATAGCGCGTGAACAGCAGCCATACGCGATTGCGGTTGCCAAGCGGTCGCAATTGCTCCAAGGCCAGGGCGAGGATCAGGGAAATCAGGGTCATGGGTTCTGGATGCGATTTTCACGGGACCGATGGGGAAGATAACACAAAGGGGCCTGCCTCGCCCAGCGGCGATGCATCAATGAAAAGGGCGCCAGCGGCGCCCAAACCCAATGATGCCCGCCTCTCCGCCATCAGGCGGAGCCGAGCAGACGCCGGCCGGTCACCACGTCCGGACGATTGCCATCCTTGCCGTAGCCCAGCGTGTCAGCCGCGGCGTTGCGCAATACGTTCAATGCGCCTTCCACCTCGTTCAGCCGTTCGGACACGAAACTTTCATTGAGCTGGTTGATGCTTTGCGCGCGGCCGATGGCATCCTCAAGCTCGACCCAGGCCGAGCAGGCTTCCGCCTTATCGGCCAGCCAGATATACAGGGTGTCCTTGTCCTGCACGCCCTGCTCCGCCAGCAAGCGGCCGCGCAAGGCTGACTGGCTCGCCAGCAGATCCAGCACCGCGCTCTTGTCGTCCGCCAGCGCCGCCAGACGGTTCTCCTGGCGCTGAATCAGCACTTGCTGTTCCTGCTCCAACAAAACGACAAGCCGGGACGCGAGTTCAGCCTCGGCCCGGCATAACGATACAAACTCTTCAATCACAGACATCTGGTCGATTCTTCAACGCTGTCGTTGTTTCCCGCGCTCACGCAGAGCCGTTCAGCAACTCGCGCGCCGACGAGATCAAGCCGTCGGCGATCTTGTCGGCATTGATGCTGAAGCTGCCGTTGGCGATGGCGGACTTGATGGACTCCACCTTGGCGGCGTCGAACGAAGGCTGCTGAACGCTGGGATCGTTGCCGATGGCGCTCAGGCGGCTGGCCACCGAATTGATCTGCACATTGTCGCTGCTGGCGCTAGTGCTGCTGGAACTGGACGGCGCACGGGGGGGGTCTTGCTCTGGGCGCTGTACGTGCCCGTCAGCTTGCCCGAATTATCGATTTTCATGGCCTGGCCTTCCCGTAGCTAAACTCAACTGTCTCTATTATCGACCGAAAAAACAAACTCTTGAACTATTTTTCCACCGAAATCATCAGAAAACCACAGCGACGCTGCCATCCTGCTGCACTGCGCCGCGCACCACCCTGCCATTGGCCAGCCGGACATTGACCTGCTCGCCCAGCGCCGCATTGCCCATGGCGCTTCCCTCTGCCTCCGCGGCAAAGCCTTCGCCCTGAGCCACAACCTTGACCTGCTGGTTGACGCGCACCAGATACGGCGCCCTCACCATGAAGTTGCGCAGCCAGGCGCCCTCTGGGGCGCCGCTGCGCATCACCCGCCCGACCGCCTGGCTGGCGTCGCTCAGCACGTTGCCTGCCAAGGCCGGATTGCTGATCTCCACCATCCGTATATCGGCCGCCGTCAGCTGTTCTCCAGGCGCCACCGCGCGATTGAGCGCCACGCCCAGGCGCTTCTCATTGATCATCACCGGCAACCGAAGCGCCCAGCCCAGCTCAGGACAGGACAAGGTGACAGCAGTCGCCCCGGTGGTTTCCGATGGATTCGACCATTCCGCCTTGGGCCGCCCGCAGGCCGGCACCACCAGCCGCCGGTCCAGCTTGCCCAGTTTCCAACTGGCCTGACGCAAACCCAATTCACGCTTCAAGAACTGATCGGCCAGGGTTTCCAGCTGTCCCAAGTTCTGATTGCTCTCAGCCCGCGCCGGGAGGGATAGCAGCAGGCACAGGCAGCACAGTAGTAATCTTCGCATGGCTGCATTCTAGCGCAAGCCTCGCAAGGTATGGCGTTGACAAGTTGCTTCCGCCCTCGAATAATCGTTTGAATAGAGTTTAGACTCTTAAATCAAATACAACATAAGCATGCTCGTTTCTACGAGGAGGAAACAATGCGCAACCGCCTGACTACTCTTGCCCTGGCCACCGCGATGGCCCTGCCCGCCGTGGCCCATGCCTACAGCAATGTCTATTTCTTCGGGGACAGCCTATCCGACGTCGGCGCATTCCAGCTGCTGCCTACCCCCACCGGCGGGCAATGGCCGGCCAACGCCCGCTGGACCACCGGCTATGGCGCCAACTGGACCGACGTGCTCAGCGCCCACTACGGCCTGACGTCCAAGCCCAACAATCCCAGCAACGCGAATACCAGCGCACAAGGCAATAACTATGCCCAAGGCGGCGCCATCGCCCAGGACTACACCTCCGCGACGACCAATTTCCCCACAGCAGCCTCCGGCATTGAATCGGTCGGCCCCGACAACGCCACCAAAATCCTGGAGCTGCCCACCCAGATCCAGAACTACCTGACCGCCACCGGCGGCAAGGCAGATGCCAACGCCCTGTATACGGTCTGGATTGGCGGCAATGATGTCATTGCCGCGTTGTCCACCAACTCCAGCACCACCAGCCAGCAATTCATCACGGCGTCGGCCCAGGCCACCGCCACCAGCGTGGGCATGTTGGAGCGCGCGGGCGCCAAGACCATCGTGGTGCCGACGCTGCCCAATATGTCGGCCGCGCCGCTGGCGATCTACGCCTCGCTGCAAGCCTTGCAGCAAGCGCTCCACCTGACCGACAACCAGGTCAACGCCGCCTATGGCGCGGCCTGGCAACAGTTGAGCACCGCATCCGGCGCCGGCAACGATCCCACCCTGATCCAGAATGCGCTGACCGCCGCCAATACAACATTGGGCCTGCCCGCCGGCACCATCGCCGCCGCTTACAACGGCACGCCGGGCAATACCGGCGTCCAGTCCGGCCTGCAGCAGCTGTCCTCCGGCTATAACCAGCTGGTGGACATGATGCTGAGCGGCGGCAACCTGCAGCACAATGTCGTGCGCGCCAATGTCGCCCTTCTGTTCCAGGAAATCCTGGCCAATCCGGGCAAATACGGCTTCACCAACGTCACCGGCTCGGCCTGCCCGCAATCGGCCATCAGCTGCCCGGCCAACGTCCTGCCCAATCAGGTTTACGTCTTCACCGACCCGCTGCACCCGACGCCGGCGGCGCATAAGCTGATTGGCGACTACACCTATGGCCTGCTGCAGGCCCCCTACTTCGCCGCCGCCCTGCCGGATTCCGCGCTGAATAACGCACGCCAATTGGGCGGCGCGCTGGACGCCCGCTACCAGGCCATCCGCTCGCAAGCGCGCGCGGTGGGCACGGTCAGCGCCTTCGTCGACGGCGCGTTCAATCAGGACAAGGTGGGCTATGGCGGCCTGCAGGCCAAACCCAAGGGCCAGCTGTACACCCTGGGCCTGGACTTCCAGGCCACGCCGGCGCTCAGCGTCGGTCTGGCCATGTCGCATCAGCAAGGCAAAACCGACGTCAACAGCGCCGGCACGCCGGGCAGCATCACCGACCGCAGCACCCTGCTGTCCGGTCTGGTCAGCTACAACCAGGATAAGTTCTGGCTGGACGGCGACGCCCACGTCGGCTCTGGCGATGTGGACACCAGCCGCGTCACCACCCTGGGCACGGCCAACATCAGCAATGGCGCCACCACCCGCCAGACCCAGTTCGGTCTGCGTCTGAACGGCGGCTACCGCCTGCAATACCGCGGCGTCACCACCGGCCCGATAGCCGGCCTCGATTACGCTCACGTCAAGGTTCAGGGTTACACCGAGCAAGGCGGCAACAGCAGCAGCATGTATTTCAACGCCCAGAACGAAAGCTCGCTGGTCGGCCGCGTGGGCTGGCAGCTGGATGCCACCGTGGGCAAGTTCAGCCCCTACGCCAAGGTCAGCTACGCGCATCAGTTCAAGCAGGATGATCGCAGCGTGACCGCCGGCCTCGCCACCGCGCAAGGCGACTGGACCACCAATCTGGGCAAGCCGGCCAGCAACTGGGTGGAATGGACCGCCGGCGTCAGCGCCAACTTCAACAAGAGCGTCAGCGCCTTCGGCCAGCTGACCGCCACCACCGGCAAGAACGGCGGCAACCAGACCGGCGGCAACATCGGCGTGGCCATGTCTTTCTGATAGGCAGGCTCCAAATAAAACAGGCTCCGCATGCGGAGCCTGTTTTATTTGCCTATGGCCGTCTAGCGCGACGTTTGCGCAACGCCAGCCAGACCAGCAGGATGGGGACGGCAATCGCGCAGAAATTCCGCATCCCGGGCTCCATCGCCAGCAGCCGGGGGAGCCAGTACGGCTTAGTCTCCACCAGGGTCAGAACGATAAGGCCCTGCAACAAGAAACCCAGTGCTACTCGCCACAGCTTGCCTCGCATGCGCATCCCCCGTTCCCAATCCGCTCAAGCCGCCCTCAAGCCAGCGTCTTCTCAATATAGGCCTTAACTTGTTCCGCATCCGCCGACAGCACCGTCACGCGCTGCGGCAGCGCTTCCAACGCCTCGAAACCGGCCGGGCGCGGCGGATCGCGGTCCAGCGCCTCGCGTATGGTTTCGGCGAACTTGGCCGGCAGCGCGGTTTCCAGACACACCACGGTTTCGCCGGCGCGGCGCAGTTCGCGCGCCACCTTGATGCCGTCGGCGGTGTGGGTGTCCACCACCACGCCGTCTTCGGCGTCTACCTGGCGTATCGTCGCGATGCGGTCCGCGTGCGCGCTCTTGCCGGAAACGAAGCCGAAGTCGTCGCGCACGCGACGCATGGTTTCCGCATCCAGCTGGAAGCCGCCGCCGCCATCCACCTCGGCCCACAAGCGCTTCACCGACTCGCCGTCGCGGCCGACCAGGTCGAACACGAAGCGCTCGAAGTTGGAGGCCTTGGAGATGTCCATCGACGGGCTGGAGGTGACATAGGTGCGCTCGCTGCCGCGCGGCGCGTAGCGGCCGCTGCGGAAAAACTCGTCCAGCACGTCGTTTTCATTGGTGGCGACGATCAGGCGTTCCACCGGCAGTCCCATCTGCCGCGCCACATGGCCGGCGCAGACATTGCCGAAGTTGCCCGATGGCACGCAGAAGCTGACGGTTTCGTCATTGCTGGCCGTGGCGCGGAAATAGCCGTGGAAGTAATACACCACCTGGGCCACGACGCGCGCCCAGTTGATGGAGTTGACCGTGCCGATTTTGTGCTTCGCCTTGAAGGCGTGGTCGTTCTGCGCCGCCTTCACGATGTCCTGGCAGTCGTCGAACATGCCCTGGATGGCGATATTGTGGATGTTTTCGTCCTGCAGGCTGTACATCTGCGCGCGCTGGAAGGCGCTCATCTTGCCATCCGGGCTCAGCATGAACACCTGGATGCCGCGCTTGCCGCGCATCGCGTATTCGGCGGCGGAGCCGGTGTCGCCGGAGGTGGCGCCCAGGATGTTCAGCGTCTCGCCGCGCTGGTCCAGCACGTACTCGAATAGCTGGCCCAGGAACTGCATCGCCATGTCCTTGAAGGCCAAGGTTGGGCCGTTGGACAGTTCCAGGATGGCCAGGCCGTCATGCAGGCGTTTGACCGGCGTGATGGCCTCGCTGCCGAACACTTCCGCGCGGTAGGCGCGCGAGACGATGCCCTTGAGGTCCTCCGCCGGGATATCGTCGGCGAACAGGCTGATAATTTCGAAAGCCAGCTCGGCATAGCCCAGGCCGCGCCAGGCATCCAGGGCGGCGCGGTCGATCTGGGGGTATCGCTCCGGCAGCAACAGGCCGCCATCCGGCGCCAGGCCCATCAAAACGGTGTCGCAAAACGGCAGCGGCGCCATGCCGCCGCGGGTACTGACATATTTCATTGCTCAGTTTCCAGATATTGGCCGCAAGCGGCCGAGGCTTCTTTCAGCCGCTTCTTGCCGCGCGGGTCGTCTTTCTTGATCTGGCCGGACAGCACGCCCATCACCTCTTCCGTGCTGAAGGTGCCAGCCAGCTTCTCGCTGGCGCACTGACAGTAACGCTGCACTTGCTCGTTGCCGGGCAAGCCCGCGCCGTCCGACGCCGGCGTGCGCTTGAGGCAGCCGCGCATCAAAAAGCCCTGCAACAGCTGGTGCTGGCCGGGGCTGAGCGGCGTGGCCGCGGCCACGCCGGACAAGAGCGCGGCGTACAAGCCCGCCTGCAACGATTTAGTCATTGAGCTCTTCCATGCGCAGGCGCACCACCTTGCCGGCCACGCTGTCCAGCGCCTCGATGCCGGCGATGGCATGGTTGATCGCCTTTTCCTGCACGCGGTGGGTCAGGATCACCACCTCGGCCGTGCCATCGGACACCGAGCCTTTCTGGATCAGCGCCTCGATGGAGATGCCATTTTCGGCCAGCAGGCGCGTGATATTGGCCAATACGCCGGCGCGATCGATGGCGCCGATGCGCAAATAGTAAGAGCTGGTCACCTCGGTGATCGGCAGAATGGCCAAATCCTGCAATTGGTCAGGCTGGAAAGCCAAATGCGGCACGCGGTGCTCCGGATCGGAGGTCAGCAGACGGGTGACGTCGACGATGTCGGCCACCACGGCGGAGGCGGTGGGCAAGGCGCCGGCGCCGGCGCCGTAGGACAGCGTCGGTCCCAGCGCGTCGCCCTTGACCAGCACGGCGTTCATCACGCCGTTGACGTTGGCGATCAAACGGCCTTCCGGGATCAGCGTCGGGTGCACGCGCAGCTCCACGCCGGCATCGGTGCGGCGGGTCAGGCCCAGCAGCTTGACGCGGTAGCCCAGCTCCTCGGCGTAGCGGATGTCGCGGCCGTCCAGCTGGCTGATGCCTTCCAGATAGCACTTGTCGAACTGCATGGGGATGCCGAAGGCCAGCGCCGCCATGATGGTCAGCTTGTGGCCGGCGTCATGGCCTTCGATGTCGAAGGTTGGGTCCGCCTCGGCGTAGCCCAGCTGCTGCGCCTGCTCCAGCACCTCGGCGAAGCTGGCGCCCTTGTCGCGCATCTCGGTCAGGATGAAGTTGGAGGTGCCGTTGATGATGCCGGCTATCCATTCGATGCGGTTGGCCGCCAGGCCCTCGCGCAGCGTTTTGATGATGGGGATGCCGCCGGCCACCGCGGCCTCGAACGCCACCATCACTCCCTTTTCCTGAGCGCGGGCGAAAATTTCCGTGCCGTGCAGCGCCAGCAGCTTTTTGTTGGCGGTCACCACATGCTTGCCGTTTTCAATCGCCTTGAGCACCAGCTCCTTGGCGATGGTGTCGCCGCCGATCAGCTCGACCACGATGTCCACGTCCGGGTTGTTGACGATCTGCAGCGCGTCGTCCACCACCAGCACGTCCGGCCCCAAGGCGGCGCGGGCCTTGGCCACATCGCGATTGGCGGCCTGGATCAGGCGGATTTCGCGGCCGGCGCGGCGGGTGATCTCGCCGGCGTTCCGTTTCAGCACGGTGGCGGTGCCGCCGCCCACGGTGCCCACGCCCATCAGGCCGATATTGATCGGTTTCATATCCATCTCCATTCAGTCCCTGGTTTTATTTCGGCTCAAGGCCGTCTGGATAGCCTGGGCTATCCGCACGGTCCTGCCGGCGGCGGGAAGCCAACCCGCCGCCTCATGCCTTAAACGATCAGGCCTCGCTGCCGTGGCGCTTGCGATAGCGCTCCAGGAAGCTGGCGATGCGGCCGATGGCCTCGATCAGATCGTCCGAGTTGGGAAGGAATACCACGCGGAAGTGATCGGGCGCAATCCAGTTGAAGCCGCTGCCCTGCACCAGCAGCACCTTCTCCTGCTGCAGCAGTTCCAGAATGAATTGCTGGTCGTCGGCGATCGGATAAACCTTGGGGTCCAGCTTGGGGAACAGATACAGCGCGCCCTGCGGCTTGACGCAGCTGACGCCCGGAATCTCGGTCAGCAGCTTATGCGCCAAGTCGCGCTGGCGCGCCAGGCGGCCGCTGGGCGCCACCAGGTCCTCGATGCTCTGATAGCCGCCCAAGGCGGTCTGGATGGCGTATTGCGAGGGCACGTTGGCGCACAGCCGCATCGAGGCCAGCATATTCAGGCCTTCGATATAGTCCTTGGCATGCGTCTTTTCGCCCGACAGCACCATCCAGCCGGCGCGGTAGCCGCAGGCGCGGTAGTTCTTGGACAAGCCGTTCAGCGTCACCACGAACAGGTCCGGCGCCAGCGAGGCGATGGAGGTGTGCTTGACCTCGTCGTACAACACTTTGTCGTAGATTTCGTCGGCGTAGATGATCAGCTGATGCTGGCGCGCCACTTCGACGATTTGCTTCAGCAGCTCGGGCGGATAGACCGCGCCGGTAGGGTTGTTGGGATTGATGACGACGATGGCGCGGGTGGACGGCGTGATCTTGGCGCGGATGTCGTCGATGCTGGGGAACCAGCCCTGCTCCTCGTCGCACACATAATGCACGGCCTTGCCGCCGGCCAGGCTCACCGCCGCCGTCCACAGCGGATAGTCCGGCGCCGGCACCAGCACTTCGTCGCCATTGTCGAGCAGCGCCTGCATCGCCATCACGATCAGCTCGGACACGCCATTGCCGATGATGATGTCGTCCATGGACACATTGGGCAGATGCTTCTGCTGCGCGTAATGCATAATGGCCTTGCGCGCGGCGAACAGACCCTTGGAATCGGAATAACCGGACGCCGCCGGCAGATTGACGATCACGTCCTCGATGATTTCGTCCGGGGCGAAGAAGCCGAAGGGCGCCGGGTTGCCGATGTTCAGCTTGATGATGCGGTGGCCCTCGTCTTCCATCTTCTTGGCGTGCTCGAGCACCGGGCCGCGGATGTCGTAACAGACGTTGGCGAGTTTTTGCGATTTATGGACTGGCTGCATGGCGGCGACGGTTTCCGTGTCTGTCCGCCCGCCGGACGGAACGGTCTTGCGCTGGCGGTGTGGTTTCATGGGATCTCTTGATTTTATATCGGCCGGCTGGGCGAAAACCCCGCGCTTCGCGGGGTCGCGCCGGCTCCGGGTCTGGGTATAATCCTATCCCAATATTTGGTGCACTGCACGAGGCCCGCCACACGTCCGCGCCGCGCCGTCCAATCGCCGCTTCTTGAAGGGATTCCGATGAAAATGCATCAGGCCTCCGGCCAAGGCAAAAACCTGTTCACCGGCTATGGCGAAGGCCATGTGCTGATCAACGCCCAGCGCCACGACGGCAATCTGATCGTCAGCGCCGACAAGATCGCGCCTTGGGCCGCGGCCGACTTCTCCAGCCTGGCCGTCGAGCACTTCGACGCGCTGTTGGCCTATCAGCCGGAGGTGGTGCTGTTCGGCTCCGGCAAGAGCCAGCGCTTCGTCCACCCGCGCTTGTACGCGGCGCTGACCCAGGCCGGCATCGGCATGGAATGCATGGACACCCAGGCCGCCTGCCGCACCTTCAACATCCTGCTGGCGGAAGACCGCCGCGTCGTCGCCGCCCTGCTGGCGATCTAAGCCGCCTCGCCAGCCGGCCGCCGCGCCGGCTCGCGGTGATAGGCCCACACCACGGCTGCGGAGCCCAAAGTCACCAGCGCCAGCAAGGCGAACAAGGCCGCCTGGCTCCAGGCCAGGCCGATCAACACCCCGCCCAGCCACGGTCCCAGCACGGAGCCGACCCGCCCCACGCCCAGGCTCCAGCCCACGCCGGTGGCGCGCAAGCCGGTGGGATAGGCGCTGGCCGCCAGCGCATTGACCGCCGGCTGAACGCCGATGATGCAGAAGCCGGCGCAGAACAGCAGCGCATATAGCCACAGCGCCTCGCCCCGCACGCCGCCCAAGGCCCACAGTCCCAAGGCCGCCAGCAGGAAACAACTCAGCAGCACCTTGCGGTAACCGACGCGGTCTATCCAATGGCCGAAGGACAAGGTGCCGACCACGCCGCCCAGCTGCAGCATGCTGCCGGCCAGCAAGGCGTGGCGCATGTCTAGCCCCTGCGCGCGCAACAGCGAGGGCATCCAGTTGGACAGGAAATACAGCACGATCAGGTTCAGAAAGCTCAGCAACCACAACAGCAGCGTGCGCCGGGCCAGGCCGTTGCGGAACAGCTCGGCCACCGGATTGCTGAGAGACGGCCGCTCAGCCAGAAAGAATGCCGCGCCGGCCGACAAAGACGGCTCCATGCGGCGCAGCCAGAACGCCGCCTGCTCCGATTTGCCGCGCAGCAGCAGGAACTTGGCCGACTCGGGCAAACCTCGCAGCATGGGCAGCCACAGCAGCAAGGGCGCGACGCCGCCCACCAGGAACACCGCGCGCCAGCCATGGACCGGAATCAGCCAGGCGGCCAACAGGCCGCCCAGCAAGGCGCCGGCGGTGAAGCCGCAGGAGATGAGCATCATCAGGCTGGCGCGCCGCCGCGCCGGGCTGTACTCGCCGGCCAGCGCCATCGCGTTGGGCATGATGCCGCCCAGCCCCACCCCAGTGAAGAAGCGCAGCGCGATCAACTGCGGCAGCGTGGCCGCGCCCGCCGTCGCCAGCATGCCGGCGGAAAACAGCAGCGTGCAGGCCAGCAAGATCGGACGGCGGCCTATGCGGTCCGCCAGCGCGCCGAACAGCAGCGCGCCCAGCATCAAGCCCAGCAAGCCGGCGCCGAATACCGGCCCCAGGGCGGACTTGGCGATGCCCCAGTCCTCCAGCAAGGCCGGCGCGACATAGCCCATGGCCTGCACGTCGAAGCCGTCCAATATCATGCACAGCCCGCATAAGATCAGCAGCCGGTACTGAAACCCGCCCAGCGGCCGCTCGTCCAGCCATTTTCCCAACTCCATGCCCGCCCCTCTGATATGCAAATGTCAAAACAGCATCGAGGAATGTCGGGGATGGGTCAAGCTGCGGCGCAGCACAGATCAAAGAGCGGAGATCAATGAATCGATGGCTAATCGGCAGCCTCCACCCCCTTTCGACCCGTGCCGGCAAAACAGCTTGGGACCAGGGGCCTTTAAGCCGCCGTTTTTTCGATCGGCGGCGCCTGGACCCAGGCTGTTTTGTCGGGGTTTCTCGGGTCGCAGGGGCGGCCTGGGGGCGCTGGGGGGCTGGCCGCGCAGCCCCCCAGCCCGCCCGGCGGGCGGAACCGCCATGAAAATCATCGTCCGCGCAGCGGACTTCCTTTCCTCGACATCGCAAAATGCCACTCACCCCAATCAGGTGAACGGCATCTTCCAAGGCATGCGAGACCGGGCCGGAACGGCCCGTCCAACCATCAATGCAGCTTCAAGGCCGGCCGCGCCGCGCGGCGCAGCTTGTCGCCGATGAACAGCAAAATCGCCAGCGCCCAGCCGTGCACGGCGGCCTGGTGCATGCGGTACAGCGAGGCGTAGATCAGCTTCGCGCCGCGGCCTTCCACGTGATAGTCGCGCTTGGGCCCCACCACCGCCGCCAAGCTACCCACCGCGGTGTGCTTGCCCAGCGACACCATCATGCCCTGCGGCTTGAACACGAACGGCCGCGCCGGCTTGTCGTCCAGCCGGCGCGCCAGCTCGTCGGCCAGATAACGCGCCTGCTGGTGCGCCACTTGGGCGGTGGCGGCCAGCATGCGGCCGCTGTCGCCGTCCGGAGCGGCCGCGCAATCGCCCATCGCGTAGACGCAATCGCCGCCGGCGCAATGCAAGCGGGTATCCACCACCAACTGGTTGACGCGGTTGACCTCCAAGCCATCCAGCGTGGCCAGCCAGGCCGGCGCCTTGACGCCGGCCGCCCATACCGTGATGTCGGCCTCCACCTTCCGGCCGTCCTTCAACAGCACGCCATCCGCCCTCACTTCGGCCACCACGCTCTTAGTCAGCACCTGGATGCGCCTGCCGGACAATTGCTCCTCGGCATAGGCCGACAAGGACGGGGGCGCGGCGGCCAGGATGCGCTCCGCGCCCTCTATCACGCTGATCCTCACTCGTTCCGGCTGCAGCCGCGCGCCGTAGTGGTGCAGTTCGCACATGGTATGGTTCAGCTCCGCCGCCAATTCCACGCCGGTGGCGCCGCCGCCGACGATGGCGATGGACAGCGCGCGCGAAGGCGCCGCGCCGCCGCTGGCGCGGAAGGCCTGCTCCAGCACGCGGTGGCGCAGCGCTTCGGCGTCGGCCGGCGTGTTCAGGAACATCGCGTGCTCGGCCACGCCAGGGGTGCCGAAATCATTGGCCTGCGCGCCGACGGCGATCACCAGCCAGTCATAGGACACCTCGCGCTCCGGGCTCAGTTCGCTGCCGTCTTGCGCCTGGATGGCCGCCAACCGGATCGCGCGCTTGGTCTGATCCAGGCCGGTCATATAGCCGAACTCGAAGTCATAGCCGTTGCGGTAGCCGTGGGCGAAGTAATTGACCTCGTCCTCGCCGGTGTTCAGCGCGCCGGTGGCCACCTCATGCAGCAGCGGTTTCCAGATATGGGTGGGCGAGCCGTCCACCAGCACGATCTGGGCGCGATGGCGCGCGCCTAGCGTGCGGCCCAGCCGAGTGGCCAACTCCAGCCCTCCGGCCCCTCCCCCTACGATGACGATGCGCGGCAGCGCGGCGTTGCGGCTCAGCATAAGCAGCTCCTGATGAGTGGAATTTTTTGCCAAGATTACCGCATTTTTCGCGCCATCAACGGCGTGCGGAGAAAATTAGCCGGCGTCATGGGCACTTCATGCCAATGGCGCGCAGGCTCGCGCGGACGTGGGCCGCTTATCCACAGCCATGCCCAATTTACAAAGTTATCCACAAAGCATGGATCGGCATGGGAAGGGAGCTTAGTAGGGCGGATGCCCCGCAGGGGAGATCCGCCATGCCGCGGCATCGCCGGCAGCAAGCAAGGCCGAACTTTTCGAATGAATGCGTTCGCATGGAGGCATCGCGCGGGCAAGGCCAGCTGGCCTGCCCGTCCTACGCGGCTGACGCAAGAGTCGACGGACCCGCGCGGAAGCGAGGCGGATCGCCCCGCTTGCGGGGCATCCGCCCTACAGCAAGTTTTGGGCCGACAGAATAGCAATCAAGAGCAGCGAGACAGGGCGGGCAGGCCTTCAGACCCTGCCCGCACGCGCCTCTCTGTGCACTCTGACTCTTGCGTCAGAGTTATCTTGCCCCGCCCAGCAGACTAGGCGCTGCGGCATGGCGGATCGCCCCGCTTGCGGGGCATCCCCCTACAGCAGGCTCTTGGCTAGCAGGCCGGCCAGCAGGATGGCGATCAAGAGCAGCAGGAAGTTCTGGCGCTTCTGCTCGCGCATCAGGTGCATATAGCCATCCACCAGCAGATCGGTCTTGGCCGAGTTCAGCGTGTCATGCAGCTTGCGCGGCAAGGTGGGCAGCGTGGTAGCCCACTGCGGCGCCTCGTTCTTCAAGGTGCGCAGCAGGCCGCGCCAGCCTATCTGCTCGTTCATCCACTTGGTCAGGAAAGGCTTGGCCGTGGCCCACAGGTCCAGGTCCGGGTCCAGCTGGCGGCCCAGGCCTTCGATATTGAGCAGGGTCTTCTGCAGCAACACCAGCTGCGGCTGGATTTCCACATTGAAGCGGCGGCTGGTTTCGAACAGGCGCAACAGCACCATGCCGAAGGAGATCTGGCTCAGCGGCTTCTCAAAGATGGGCTCGCACACGGTGCGCACCGCGGCCTCCAGCTCCTCCGCGCGGGTATCTCTGGGCACCCAGCCGGATTCGATGTGGGCGGTGGCCACGCGGTGGTAGTCGCGGTTGAAGAAGGCCAGGAAGTTGACGGCCAGGTAATGCTTGTCGGTCTCGGTCAGGCTGCCGACGATGCCGAAATCCAGCGCGATATAGCGGCCGTTGGCGGCGACGAAGATATTGCCCGGGTGCATGTCGGCGTGAAAGAAGCCGTGGCGGAACACCTGGGTGAAGAAGATTTCCACGCCGAAGCGGCTAAGCTTCTTCAGGTCCACGCCGGCCTCGCGCAGCCGGGCGATTTGCCCCACCGGGATGCCGTGCATCCATTCCAAGGTCAGCACTTCGCGGCTGGAGTAATCGTAAAACACCTCGGGCACGATCAGCTGGTCCGAGTCCTTGAAATTGCGCCGCAGCTGCGAGGCGTTGGCCGCCTCGTGCATCAAATCCAGTTCGTCGTGCAGGTATTTGTCGAACTCGGCCACCACCTCGCGCGGCTTCAGGCGTTTGCCGTCGGCGAACAGCTTTTCCACCCAGCCGGCCAAGGTCCGCATCAGGGACAGGTCTTGCTCGATCACCGGCAGGATGCCGGGCCGCAACACCTTGACCGCCACTTCGCGGCCCTTGCCGCCGTCCGGCCGGCGCAGCCAGGCCTTGTGCACCTGGGCGACCGAGGCGCTGGCCACCGGCTTCAGATCGAAATCGACATACAATTCTTCAATCTTTCGGCCCAGGCTGCGCTCCACCACCTGGCGCGCGATTTCGCCGTCGAAAGGCGGCACGCGGTCCTGCAGCAAGGCCAGCTCGTCGGCGTATTCCGGCGGCAGCAGATCGCGCCGGGTGGACAGCACTTGGCCGAACTTGACGAAGATAGGCCCCAGGCTCTCCAGCGCCAGCCGCATGCGCATGGGCAGCGGCGAGGCGGTGTCGCGGCGGATGGGACACAGACGGAACAAGGTGCGCAGGAAGGCGAGCTTGGAATGTCCTGCGAGGAAATCGTCCAGACCGTAGCGGTAGAGGGTGGCAACTATCTTCAGCGAGCGCGATATCGACATACGGTCCGTCAGGTCTGGGGATTCTGTTTAGGGTTGAGCGCGGCTTCCAGCCGCGCGAGGCGCTTGTCCAGCCGGTCGGCGTCGTCGCGCAACTGGTCCACCTCGGCGACGAAGCGGCCCACCCGGTGGCGGCCGGCCAGCATCGCGCCGTCTTCGCGCAGATGCTCCATCCAATTGTCGGCCAGGCGAAAAGCCAGCTGGCCCTTGAAGCCGAACAGGCCGCGCGCCAGCGTTTCGATGCGCTGCGCCGCCACATCGCCGAACACACGCGACAAATCCTCGCCGGCATGCCATTGCAGCTGGCCTATGATGCGGCCCAGCGCGGCGGCCAATTCGGCGTCGCCTTCCAAGGCGATGTCCGCCAGCTGCGGCGCCTGGCCGGACAGATGCGAAAACAGCACGCCGTGGCGCAGGCGCAGCCTAGCCTCCGGCTCGCCCTCGCAGGCGGCCAGCCAGCCTTCGTCCGTCACCACGCCGGCCACATGCAAGGGCGGCAGGGCGATGGCCACGCGGCGGCCGGCAAAGCGCGCCAGCTCGGCGCGGCGCGCCGGGTGCTGGTTCAGCAGATGATTGAAGGCGGCGATCTGGATGGCCATGGCGCGCTCCCGCGGTGAATCAGAATTTAACGCCCTTGTGCAGCGCAACAACGCCGCCGGTGAGGTTATGGTAGTCCACCTTGCCGAAGCCCGCGTCCAGCATCAGCTGCTTCAGCGTTTCCTGGTCCGGGTGCATGCGGATGGATTCGGCCAGATACTGATAGCTGTCGGCGTCGCCCGCCACCAGCTTGCCCATGACGGGCAGCGCCTTGAAGGAATAGAAGTCGTAGAACGGCGACAGCGGCTTCCACACCTTGGAAAACTCCAGCACGAACAGCTTGCCGCCCGGCTTCAGCACGCGGCACATTTCCTTCAGCGCCGCGTCCTTGTGCGTCATATTGCGCAGGCCGAAGGCCACCGACACCGCGTCGAAATAGTTGTCGGGGAACGGCAGCTTCTCGGCGTCGGCCAGCGACACCGGCAGGATCAGGCCTTCGTCCAGCAGGCGGTCGCGGCCCACGGTCAGCATGGAGCTATTGATGTCGGTCAGCCACACTTCGCCGCTCTTGCCCACGCGCTTGGCCCAGCCGCGCGACAGATCGCCGGTGCCGCCGGCGATGTCCAGCACCTTGTCGCCGGCGCGCACGCCGGAGGTGGTCAAGGTGAAGTGCTTCCACACGCGGTGCAGGCCGCCGGACATCAGGTCGTTCATCACATCGTACTTGCTGGCCACCGAGTGGAAGACTTCGGCCACCTTGCCGGCCTTCTCACTCTCCGCCACGGTCTTGTAACCGAAATGCGTGGTCTTATCCATGCTCACTCCCTGCTCGCGCCGGCGGCGGCGAGCTTATCCAGATATTGCTGCCAGTACTGGTCGCGATGGGCGCCCAGCTCGTATAGATAGGTCCAGCTGTAGAGGCCGCTGTCGTGGCCGTCGTCGAAAGTGATCTTCAAGGCGTAATGCCCCACCGGCTCCAGCGCCGTGATGCCGACATGCCTCTTCCCGCTCTGCAGCTTCTCCTGGCCGACGCCATGGCCGCGCACTTCGGCCGATGGCGAATAAACGCGCAGGTATTCGCATGGCAGCTCGAAACGGGCGCCGTCGTCGAAGGCGATTTCCAGCACCTTGGACAGCTGGTGCAGCTGGATTTCCACCGGCTGGGCGGCGTGGGGGGCGACTCCGGACATGGCGCAATCCTTTTAAAACAAGCTTGACCGCCACCAAATCCACGAAAAACACGAAATAAAACCAAACCACTCAAACCAGACAGACTTTCACGAGAGTCATTAGTCTCGCGGCGCTTTCATTTCGTGTCGTTCCGTGGGTTTCGCGGCTAAAAAATACTGCCTCTCAACCCTTGCGCTCCAGCAGCATGGCGTCGCCATAGCTGAAGAAGCGGTATTGCTGCTCCACCGCGTGACGGTAAGCGTGGAAAATCTCGTCATAGCCAGCGAAGGCCGACACCAGCATCATCAGCGTGGATTTGGGCAGATGGAAATTGGTCAGCAAGCGGTCCACCACGCGGAACGCATAACCAGGCGTGATGAAGATGTCAGTCTCGCCACGCCCCGCTTTCAGCTCGCCGCCGCGGGCGGCGGATTCCAGCGCGCGCACGCTGGTGGTGCCGATGGCCACCACGCGGCCGCCGCGGGCGCGGGCGGCGGCGACGGCGTCCACCGTCGCTTGCGGGATGTCGTAAATCTCGCTGTGCATCTTGTGCTCGGCCACATTCTCCACCTTCACCGGCTGGAAGGTGCCGGCGCCGACGTGCAGCGTGACGAAGGCGGTTTCGATGCCTTGGGCCTTGAGCCCGGCCAGCATCTCATCGGTGAAGTGCAGGCCGGCGGTCGGCGCCGCCACCGCGCCCTGTTCGCGGGCGTAGACGGTTTGGTAGCGCTCGTCGTCGTCGTGCTCGGCGCTGCGCTCGATATACGGCGGCAGCGGCAGCTTGCCCGACGCCTCCAGGATGTCGTACACATTTTCCTCGGCCAGGAAGCGCAGCTTGAACAGCGAGTCCTGCCGCTCCACCATCTCCGACTCCCAGCGGCCAGCGAAGATCAGCCGGCTACCCGGCTTGGGCGACTTGGACGCGCGGACATGGGCCAGCGCCGTGTGGTCGTCCAGCACGCGCTCGATCAGCGCCTCCACCTTGCCGCCGCTGGCTTTTTCGCCAAACAGCCGGGCGCGGATGACGCGGGTGTCGTTGAACACCAGAAGATCGCCCGCTTGCAAGCGGGACGGAAAATCGGCGAAAGTGAGATCGGACAGCGCCATGCCGTTCACGTAAAGCAGGCGGCTGGCGCCGCGCACGGCCGGCGGATGCTGGGCGATCAGGGCATCGGGCAGGTGGTAATCGAAATCAGAGAGCTGCATTGCTAAGACTATCGTTCAGAACCGGACGATTATACCCTCGCCCCGGCGGCGGGCACAGAGGCGAAAGCGCCAAAGCTCCGCCGCGCTGCCGATGCGCGGCAAACTATTTTCACGACATATTGCGGATGCGCTACACTGCCCGGCTCGGCAAAATTAAGCGTTTTACTCTAAAACCAAGCATTTGGCGGCGGATCCGCGCGCTAAACAGTTGTTTTAATTTCTGCAAAAGCTGGACATCTTGCGTCGAAGTGCGGCAAACTCGCGGCCAACGATGAATAACAGGAGTCAGGCCTTGAGCCGATCCATCCTCGTGCTGCACGGCCCCAACCTCAATTTGCTGGGGGTGCGGGAGCCGCAACACTACGGCCGGGACACACTTGACGCCATCAACCAGCGGCTGGCCGATCAGGCCCAGGCCGCCGGCTTTGCTTTGACAGCATTGCAAAGCAACGCCGAGCATGTACTGATAGAACGCATACATCAATGTCTGGATGACGGCACTGGCTTCATCCTGATCAATCCGGCGGCGTTCACCCACACCAGCGTCGCGCTGCGCGACGCCCTGGCCGCGGTGAAGGTGCCGTTTATCGAAGTACATCTATCCAATGTCCACGCCCGCGAGCCGTTCCGCCAGCATTCGTACTTTTCCGATCTGGCACTCGGCGTGATCTGCGGGCTGGGCCCCCACGGTTACGAGCTGGCGCTGGCGCATGCGCTGCGGCATCTGGCCGCTCAGCCCTGACTGCCGTAACTGAACATCCCATTCGAAGGATCAATAATGGACCTGCGTAAACTGAAAAAACTGATCGACCTGGTCGAAGAGTCCGGCATTGCCGAACTGGAAGTGACCGAGGGCGAAGAAAAAGTCCGCATCACCCGCGTGTCCGCCACCCAACCGCAGGCTTATGCCCAGCCGGTGGCTCAGATGTACGCCGCGCCCGCCGCCGCCCCGGCGCCGGCCGCAGCCGCCGCGCCCGCCGCAGAAGCAGCGCCCGCCGCCGCCAACCACCAGAACGCCATGAAGTCGCCCATGGTCGGCACCTTCTACCGCTCGCCCAGCCCCGGCGCCAAGTCCTTCGTCGAGGTGGGCCAAAGCGTCAATGCCGGCGACACGCTGTGCATCATCGAAGCGATGAAGCTGATGAACGAGATCGAAGCCGACCGCTCCGGCGTGGTCAAGGCCATCCTGGCCGAAGACGGCCAGCCGGTGGAATACGGCGAGCCGCTGTTCGTCATCGAGTAAGACGCTCCGGCGAACTCGCAAGATTCAGGGCACGGCCAAGGTCTGTGCCCTTGTCGTTTGACGTGACAGCAAAGGCCGGCCGATCATGCCGATCCAGGCCGGCCTAGTGGAGACTTCCATGTTCGAAAAAATTCTGATCGCCAACCGCGGCGAAATCGCGCTGCGCATCCAGCGCGCCTGCCGCGAAATGGGCATCAAGACCGTAGTCGTGCACTCCGAGGCCGACCGCGAAGCCAAATATGTCAAGCTGGCCGACGAGTCGGTCTGCATCGGCCCCGCCCCGTCCGGCAAGAGCTACCTCAACGTGCCGGCCCTGATCGCCGCCGCCGAGGTCACCGACGCCCAGGCCATCCACCCCGGCTACGGCTTCCTGTCGGAAAACGCCGACTTCGCCGAGCGCGTGGAACAATCCGGCTTCGTCTTCATCGGCCCGCGCCCGGACACCATCCGCCTGATGGGCGACAAGGTGTCGGCCAAGAACGCCATGATAGAAGCCGGCGTGCCCTGCGTGCCCGGCTCCGAAGGCGCGCTGCCGGATGATCCGGCGGAAATCGTCAAGATCGCCAAGAAGATCGGCTTCCCGGTCATCATCAAGGCCGCCGGCGGCGGCGGCGGTCGCGGCATGCGCGTGGTGCACACCGAGGGCGCGCTGATCAACTCGGTGCAGATGACGCGCACCGAGGCCGGCGCGGCCTTCGGCAACCCCACCGTCTACATGGAAAAATTCCTGGAGCATCCGCGCCATATCGAAATCCAGGTGCTGGCCGACGAATACGGCAACGCCATCTACCTGGGCGAGCGAGACTGCTCCATGCAGCGCCGCCACCAGAAGGTGATCGAGGAAGCGCCGGCGCCGGGCATCACCGAGAAGCAGCGCCAGAAAATCGGCGAAGCCTGCGCCGAAGCCTGCCGCCGCATCGGCTACCGCGGCGCCGGCACCTTTGAATTCCTGTTCGAGAACGGCGAGTTCTACTTCATCGAGATGAACACCCGCGTGCAGGTGGAGCATCCGGTGACGGAAATGATCACCGGCGTGGACATCGTGCAGGAGCAGATCCGCATCGCCGCCGGCGAGAAACTGCGCTATAAGCAAAAAGACATCGTGATCGCCGGCCATGCCATGGAATGCCGCATCAATGCCGAGGACCCGTTCACCTTCGTGCCGTCTCCGGGCAAGATAGAGAGCTACCACCCGGCCGGCGGCCCCGGCATCCGCATCGACTCGCACATCTACCAGGGCTACACCGTGCCGCCGCACTACGACTCCATGGTAGGCAAGCTGATCGCCTACGGCGACACTCGCGAACAAGCCATGGCGCGCATGCGCGTGGCGCTGTCGGAGATGGCCATCTCCGGCATCAAGACCAATATCCCGCTGCATCAGGAACTGTTCCTGGATGCGGCCTTCCAGCGCGGCGGCACCAGCATCCACTATCTGGAGCACCGCCTGTCCGAGAAAAAGAAGGGGGAACACTGATGGCCTGGTTGCAAGCCACCATAGACTCCGACTCCTCCGTCGCCGAGCGCTTCGCCGACGCGCTGATGGACGCGGGCGCGCTGTCCACCGCCATCGAGGACGCCTGGGCCGGCACCGACAAGGAACAGCCCATCTTCGGCGAACCGGGCGAGCCGGTGGACCAGCTGTGGAGCCAAAGCCGCATCATCACGCTGTTCGACGAGAACGACGACCCTGCGCTATTGATCGCCGCCGCCGCCACCGCCTGCCAACTGGCGATGCCCACGTATAAGATCGAGCGCGTGGAGGAGCAGGACTGGGTTCGCCTGACCCAGTCGCAGTTCGACCCCATCCGCATCTCGGACCGGCTGTGGATCACCCCCACCTGGCACGAGGCGCCGGCGCCGGACGCGGTCAACCTGCAGCTGGACCCGGGCCTGGCCTTCGGCACCGGCAGCCATCCCACCACGCGGCTGTGCCTGCAGTGGCTGGACAAGCAGCTGCAAAGCGGCGCGTCCGTGCTCGACTACGGCTGCGGCTCCGGCATCCTGGCCATCGCCGCGCTGAAGCTGGGCGCGGCCTCCGCCGTCGGCATCGACATCGATCCGCAGGCCGTGCGCGCGAGCAAGGACAATGCCGAGCAAAACGGCGTGCAGGCCGATTTCTTCCTGCCGGACGCCAATCCGCAGGCCCAATACGACGTGGTGTTGGCCAATATCCTGGCCAATCCGCTGCGCATGTTGGGCGACTTGCTGGCAAGCCATGTGAAAACCGGTGGTAGAATCGTGCTCTCCGGCATCCTCGCCGAACAAGCCGACGAATTGTCCGCCATCTACAACCAGTGGTTCGAGATGGACGCGCCGGTGTTCGACGAAGGATGGACACGATTGACAGGAACCCGACGCGCCCAGGTATGACATATACGACACAGTGCCCAAGTTGCCAGACCCGATTCAAGGTCAATGACGCCCAGCTCGCCGTAGCCGACGGACTGGTGCGCTGCGGGCGCTGTTCGCATGTGTTCAAGGCGCCGGATTACTTCGTCGTCGCGCAGCCGGCCCCCGCGCCGGCCGCGCCCTCCCCGCTGATGCCGCCGCAGCCTGCGGCGGCGCGCGAGCACGATCCCATGGACGACTTCGAGCTGGAAGTGCCGGCGGACTTCGATCCTCAAGCGCACCCTGACGAAGCGGCCAGCCTGCCGCCCTCCGCGCCCCCGCTGGAGCCGCCGGCCGCGGCCACGGAAGCCCCGGCGTCAGCCGCCATGCCCCCGGAAGGGGTGGAGGAGTTTCAGCGCGCCCTGGCCGAGGCGATGCAGAATCGCCACGTCACCACGCCCATCGGCAATCCGTTCGACGAAGCGGAACCCTCCCCCGCGATCGCGGCCGAGCCCGAGGTGTACGGCAGCCGCCGCCGTGCCGAGACGCCGCCGGAACCGGAGCCGGAACCGGCCAAGCCGATCTACCGGGTGGAGCCTGACGAGCCACTGTTCACCGACGCCGACGCAGAGGAGGAAGAGGAGGCGCATGACAGGAAGCCCACCGCGCCCTGGGTCAACGGCCTGTTGATCGTGCTGGCCGCATTCGGCCTGCTATTCCTGGCGGCCCAGCTGGTTTTCCTCAACCGCACCCGCATCGCGGCGGAAGCGCCGGAGATGCGGCCCACGCTGGAGCGGCTATGCCAAGCCATGGGTTGCGACGTGCCCTGGCCGTCCGACATCGCGCTGATCCGCACCGAGTGGTCGGAACTCGCCTTCGTGCCCGACTACCCCAATCTGATCCAGCTGTCCGCCACGCTGAAAAACCACGCGCCTTACGCGCAAACCTATCCGATGCTGGAGGTCACGCTGAAGGATAGCGACGACCAGGTCTTGATCCGCAAGGTGTTCACGCCCAAAGAGTATCTGAAGGCCGATGACTTCAAGCTGGGCCGCTTCAACGGCAACAGCGAGGTCAAGGTCACCATGCGGCTGGACGCCGGCAAGGTGCATGCGATGGGTTACAGCCTGTACTGGTTCTATCCCTAAAATCGCTAGCTACCGCGTTTAATCAAACGCGAATCCGAACAACTGCTTGAGGTGGGCGTTCGGGGCGCATTTATACTGTTTTAGCGCGGTGTCGATTGATGCCTTAAAGGCGTTCCGATCCGTCTCATCCATTGCCTCGTTGAAATCCAAACGGACCAGCTTGCTGACCAAACCGTCCTCTCCGGTATCGAAAAACACGGTGACTTTGACCTTGATCGGGTGGGCCGCCAAGACGCTAGGCGGATAGACCGGAGAAACCGTTTTTTCACATGCCGCCCACACAGATGCGGCCTCGCACAAGGCTACGGCCGCCAATAGCCATTTTCTCAACATCACAACACGCCTCAAAAAAAAACCAAGACTATATCAATTCGTCATGTTTTAAAGAACATCTCCAGATATTCGACGAACACTCTGACCTTGCCCGGCACGTGGCGGCGCACCGGATACACCACCGACAGATCCAGGCAGTGCCAATCGTAATCTTGCAAAATGGGCACCAGTTTCCCCTCCTCCAGCGCCTTGTCCACCAGGAAGCGCGGCTGCAGCACGATGCCCATGCCTTGCGCGGCGGCCTCGGTCAGCACGTCGCCGTTATTGGCCCTGAGCGGCCCTTTGACCTTGACTCGCCCCTGCTCGCCATCCGGCGATTGGTAGTCCCAGACATTGGGTTGCGCGGTCAAGGCGTATAACAGACACTGATGCTCGGCCAGCTCGGATGGATGGCCCGGTTCGCCGTGGCGCGCCAGGTAATCGGGCGAGGCCACCACCAGATCGCGGATCTGCGCCAGGCGCTTGGCCACCAGCGTGGAATCGGCCAGGTTGGAGACGCGCAAAGCCAAGTCGAAGCCCTCTTCCACCAAATCCACCCGCCGGTCATTCAGGTTCAGCTCCACCTCGATGCGCGGGTGGCGCTGGTGGAAGCCGCCGATGATGGCGCCCAAGTAACGCATGCCGAAGGACACCGGCGCCGATACTCTGAGCCTGCCCACCGGCTCGCTGGCGCCGTGCGACAGCCTGGCGTCCAACTCGTCCAGCTCCGCCAGCAGGCTGCCGGCCTGGGCCAGATAGGTCTCACCGGCCTCGGTCAAGGACAGCTTGCGCGTGGTGCGATGCATCAAGCGCGCGCCCAGCCGGTTCTCCAGCGCCGCCACCAGCTTGGTGACCATGGCGCGGGACAGCTCCAGCCGGTCTGCCGCCGCAACGAAACTGCCCAGCTCCGCCACCGCGACAAAGGCGCGTATCTCAGAGAAACGGTCCATATTGTTTCTATAAAGTAAATAATTATTTCAATTAAAGCACATTTATTGAACGCAAGCTCGATGTTCAAATAGCGCCATCGCAATTTGATCTGGAGCACCCGCCATGAACCGCTTTCAAAATCCCTACCTCGCCGCCTTGCTGCTGCGCCTGTCCTTGGGTCTGATGTATCTGTCGCACGGCGCGCTGAAGCTGTTCGTCTTCGGCCCGGCCGGCACCGCTGGCTACTTCGCCAGCCTGGGCCTGCCCGGCTTCCTCGGCTACATCGCCATCGCCGTGGAAATCGGCGGCGGGCTGCTGCTCCTCGCCGGCATCTGGGCGCGCTGGGTGGCCCTGCTGCTGATCCCGCAACTGCTGGGCGCCATTGTCCTGGTCCACGCCGCCAACGGCTGGATGTTTGCCAATCCGGGCGGCGGCTGGGAATATCCGGCCTTCCTGATCGCCGCTTCGCTGGTGGTGTTTCTGCAGGGCGATGCCAAACGTTCGATCCCGGCCTGAACGTTCCGCCGCCCGCCACCAGGCCGGGCGGCGGCTGAGGGAATTTAGAGTTTCACTACAAAAAAGCAACAGCCGTCCCGCCTGCGCATTTCGCGCCAACTTCAAGGCAATCAAGCCTCAACTCGCGCCCCGCCCCAAAATGCTGCAACGCAGCAGCCGATCCGAACAATTCAAACTTGCACATTTTGTTGATTGCCATCAAGCTGCTGCGTAATTTGCATGTAGTTTAACTACAATCCTTGGCAAGATATACCTCGACACAGCCGTCAATGCCAGCCGCTCTCGGCCCGTATATAATTGCCGAAAGCCAGTCAGCGCAGGCGATAAGGTCAAGCTCGCTCTCAAATGGCCTTGCGCTGGCGCAAATAGAATCGGTTTGATTGACGCTCGTAATAAAACGACTGGAATTATCCACGAATTGAGGAGTTTCACATGGGCACCTCCGCACCAAGACTAGACATCCTGGCCCCCCTTTCCGGATGGCTAGTCCCCTTGGACAGCGTTCCGGACCCGGTATTCGCCGGCAAGATGGTGGGCGACGGCGTTTCGCTCGACCCTACCTCCGGCAGCCTGCTGGCGCCGGTCAGCGGCGTGATCAGCAATCTGCACGCCGCCCATCACGCGCTCACCATCACCACTGCGGAAGGCGTGGAAGTCATGGTGCACATCGGCATCGACACCGTGATGCTGAAAGGCGAGGGCTTTTTCCCGCTGGTGGAGCAAGGCCAGCAAGTCAGCGTGGGCCAGCCGGTCATCGACTTCGACCTGGACCTGGTGGGCCGCAAAGCCGCCAGCCTGCTGACCCAGATCATCGTCACCAATGGCGAGACCGTCGCCCGCATGCAGCCCGCGCAAGGCATGGTCAACGCCGGCCGCGACGTGGTGCTGTCGCTGCAACTGGCCAACGGCCATGACGTGCTGCAAGCCGTCGCTGGCGAGCCGCAATTGTCGGCCGACATCGCCATCGGCAATCCGGCCGGCCTGCACGCCCGCCCGGCCGCCGTGTTCGCCAGCAAGGCCAAGAGCTTCTCTTCCGACATCCAGCTGATCCTGGGCGACAAGGAAGCCAACGCCAAATCCGTGGTTGCCATCATGGGCCTGGCCACCAAGCTGGGCGACCAGGTACGCATCCGCGCCCAGGGCGGCGACGCCGACGACGCCATCGCGCAACTGACCCAGCTGCTGAACGACCGCTGCGGCGAGAAGGCCGACGAAGCGCCGGTCGCCCCGGCCGCGGTTTCCGTTTCCGCCCAGCAAGAAGACAGCGACACCCAGCTGGCCGGCGTGGGCGCCTCGCCCGGCATCGCCATCGGCCGCATCGTGCACCACCGCCTGCAGGAATTCGACGTAACGGAACAGGGCAAGGGCGCCAATGTGGAGCAACAGGCTTTCGCCCGCGCCACCGAGGAAGCCGCCGCCCAGCTCGATCTGGTCAAGGCACAGCTGACCGACCCCGCCAAGCAAGCCATCCTGTCCATGCACCAGGAACTGCTGCAAGACCCGGACCTGCTGGCGCAGACCTACGCCGGCCTGGCCGAGGGCAAGTCCGCCGCCTGGTCCTGGCGCGCCGCCTTCAGCGCCTACTCCGCGCGCCTGGAAGCGCAAGACAACCCGCTGCTGCGCGAACGCGCCAACGACATCCGCGACGTGGGCCGCCGCGTGCTGGCCCTGCTGGCCGGCGTGAAGCAGGCCGCGCTGGTGCTGCCGGCCGGCTCCATCCTGATCGCCGAAGACCTGGCCCCGTCCGACACCGCGTCTCTTGATCCGTCCAAGGTGATGGGCTTCTGTACCCGCACCGGCGGCGCCACCAGCCACGTGGCCATCCTGGCCCGCTCGCTGGGCATACCGGCGATCTGCGGCATCTCCCAGGCCGCGCTGAAGCTGCCGGAAGGCCTGCAAGTGATCCTGAACGGCAACGAAGGCACGCTGGCCATCGCGCCGAGTGCTGAAGACCTGGCCGCCGCCGAGCAGGAAATCGCCCGCCTGGCCGAGCGCCGCGCCGCCGAGGCCAAGAGCTCCATGCAGCCGGCGCAGACCAGCGACGGCGTGCGCATCGACGTGGTGGCCAATATCCGCAACGCCGCCGACGCGCGCGAAGCGGTGGCCAAGGGCGCCGAAGGCGTGGGCCTGTTGCGCTCGGAATTCCTGTTCGACAACCGCGACACCGCGCCGACCGAGCAGGAACAAGCGGCCGAATATTGCGCCGTGGCCGAAGCGCTGGGCAAGGACCGCCCGCTGGTGGTTCGCACGCTGGACGTGGGCGGCGACAAGCCCTTGTCCTACCTGCCGCTGCCCAAGGAAGACAACCCCTTCCTGGGCCTGCGCGGCATCCGCGTGAGCCTGGACCGCCCGGACCTGCTGCGCACCCAGCTGCGCGCCATTCTGCAAGCCGCGCCGCTGACCCGCCTGCACATCATGTTCCCGATGGTGGCCTCGCTGGAAGAGCTGCGCGCCGCCCGCGCCATCCTGGCCGAGGAGCAGGCCGCGCTGGGCATCAGCGACGTCAAGGTAGGCATCATGGTGGAAGTGCCGTCGGCCGCCGTACTGGCCGCGCGCTTCGCGCCGGAAGTGGACTTCTTCTCCATCGGCACCAACGACCTGACGCAGTACGTGCTGGCGATGGACCGCGGCCACCCGCAACTGGCCAAGCAGGCCGATGCGCTGCATCCGGCCGTGCTGGCGATGATCGCGCTGACCTGCGAAGGCGCGCGCGCTCACGGCAAGTGGGTGGGCGTCTGCGGCGGCCTGGCCTCCGACGAACGCGCGGCGCCGCTGTTGGTGGGCATGGGCGTGCAGGAGCTGTCGGCCAGCACGCCGGCCGTCGCCTCGGTCAAGGCCACGCTGGCGCGCTGGAGCCTGGCGGAATGCCAGCAGCTGGCCCAAGACGTGCTGGCGCTGTCCACCGCGACCGATGTCCGCCATTACTTGAATCAACACGCTCGTTAATAGAAATAAGTGTCGGCGCGGGCGGGGGCCGCGGCGCTGGACGGGGAGACCATCGGGGAGACTCGATGCCGTCCGGCGCCACTCCCGCAGCCTTAACCCGCGGCGAGACTTTGTAGTAGAGGGGACGGCCTCACAGCCGCTCGACATTCCATAAGCATGTCAAAGCAGGATAATAATCATGTTTAGTCAATCGTTCGCTTTTCTGCAGAAGATAGGCAAGTCGCTGATGCTGCCGGTGTCGGTTCTGCCGGTGGCCGGCCTGCTGCTCGGCATCGGCGCCACCGACTTTCACACCACAAACACGGTCGTCCTGGCGATTCTGTCCTTGATGAAAAACTCCGGCGACGTGATCTTCGGCAATCTGCCGCTGATCTTCGCCGTCGGCGTGGCGCTGGGCTTCACTGAAAACGATGGCGTCGCGGCCATCGCCGCCGTGATCGGCCACCTGGTCACCACCGTCACCCTCGGCGTGATGGCTGGCCTGATGGGCATCAAGCCGGACACCATCATGGGCCTGCCGTCCATCCAGACCGGCGTGTTCGGCGGCATTCTCGCCGGCTGCCTGGCGGCCTATATGTTCAACCGCTTCTACCGGATCAGTCTGCCTGAATACCTGGGCTTCTTTGCCGGCAAGCGCTTCGTGCCCATCGTCACCGCCATCAGCGCCATCGGCCTGGGCGCGGTGCTGTCCTTCGTGTGGCCCCCGATCGGCAACGGCATCAAGGCGTTCTCGCAATGGGCCGCCGTGAGCGATCCGCGCACCGCCGCCACCGTGTACGGCTTCGTGGAACGTATGCTGATCCCGTTCGGCCTGCACCACATCTGGAACGTGCCGTTCTTCTTTGAAATGGGCGATTTCGTCGACGCCACCGGCAAGCACATCCACGGCGACATCAACCGCTTCTTCGCCGGCGACCACACCGCCGGCGTGCTGTCCGGCGCCTTCCTGTTCAAGATGTTCGGCCTGCCGGCCGCCGCCATCGCCATCTGGCACTCGGCCAAGCCGGAAAACCGCGCCAAGGTTGGCGGCATCATGATCTCCGCCGCGCTGACCTCGTTCCTGACCGGCATCACCGAGCCGATCGAGTTCTCCTTCCTGTTCGTGGCGCCGGTGCTGTACGTGATCCATGCTCTGCTGGCCGCCTCCACCCAGTTCGTGGCCAACACGCTGGACATGCACATGGGCTTCACTTTCTCCCAGGGCGGCATCGACTTCCTGATGTTCAACCTGATCGGCGATAAGTCCAAGCATGCCGCCTATGTGTTCATCCTCGGCCCGATCTACGCCGTGATCTACTACAGCGTGTTCCGCTTCGTGATCGCCAAGTTCAACCTGAAGACCCCGGGCCGTGAAGACGACAATGGCGAAACCGCCGTCGCCGTCAGCGAAGACCAACGCGCCCGCGAACTGGTGCTGGCCTTCGGCGGCCGCTCCAACATCCGCAGCCTGGACGCTTGCATCACCCGTCTGCGCATCGCGGTGCAGGATACCGCCAAGGTTGACCAGGCCAAGCTGAAAGGCATGGGCGCGTCCGGCGTCGTCGTGGTCGGCAGCGGCATCCAGGCCATTTTCGGACCGCTGTCCGAAAACCTGAAGACCGATATGGAAATCTACCTGCGCAGCGCCGGCAGCGACGCCGAGCTGTCCTCCGCGCCGGCTGCCAGCGCGCCGGCGCAAGCCGCCCCGGCAGCCCCGGCCGCCGCAGCCAAGGCTGACGTGGCCGCGCTGAAACAGGCCCTGGGCGGCAACGCCAACGTGGCCAAGGTAGAGGCCATCGCCCACACCCGCCTGCGCGTGGAACTGAAGGACGCCAGCCGCTTCAATGAAGCCGCGGCCCGCGCCGCCGGCGTCAGCGCGGTGACCCAAGTGTCCCCGGGCACGCTGCACCTGATCGTAGGCGACCAAGCCGCGGCCCTCGCTGCCGCCCTGCTCGCCTAAGCGGCCAAGTCTCCGGCCCAAGCAAAACGCCAGCGCTACCCCGCTGGCGTTTTGCTTTGCGCGCCGCCCTGCCGGCCAGGCGATCCCCAGGCCGCCGGCTGCGCAGCGCGACCGTCTATCCCGGCGCGCGGCCTGGCAGACGCCCTCCCCTCATAGGCCGAATGCCTCGCGCAGATGGCGCGCCATGCCGGAATCCGCATGATGGTAGATGCGCGGCGCGTCCGGCAGGGCCTGCCGCAATCGGGCATGCGCATTGCCCATCAAGCGCGGATGGCCGGCGGCCTGCAGCAGCTCGATGTCGTTTTGCCCATCGCCGAAGGCGATGCAGGCGCCCGCCTCCAGCCCCAGCCGCGCCAACACCAGCTTGAGCGCCCCGCCCTTGGACACGCCCGCAGCCATCACCTCCAGGCAAAAATCCAGCGAGAAGGTGATGTAAAGCCGATCGCCGAAGCGCGCGCGCAGCTCGGCCTCCAGTTGCAGCAGATGCTCATGCGGCGCGACGTAAAGCACTTTGTAGACGCCCTCGCCGTCATGCCCGCGCAAGTCCATCACCGCATACGGCGGCGTATCGCCCGGAATCAACGCGTCCAACAGGGGCGAGCGGCCATTGGCCAACCAGCCGTCGTCCAGGAAGTAATGCATGGCCACGCCGTCGGAAAAAGCCGGCCGGGAGATTTCCCGCACCAGCTCCGCCTCTATGTCCAGGCCGAAGATCAACTCATCGTCCAAGCCATGCACGCGCGCGCCGTTGGAGCTGATCAGATAGGCCGGCACCGCCAACGCCTCCCTCACCTCCCGCACGTCGCGGTAATGGCGCCCCGTGGCCAGCGCCAAGGCGACGCCGCGCGCCTGCAAAGCCTGCAGCGTCTGGGCGGTCAAGGGAGTCACGGCGTGGTGCTGGTCCAGCAGCGTGCCGTCCAGGTCGGTGGCGATCAGGCGGTAGGGCATGGCGGTCTTTCAAGGCGAAACGCACGATTATAGCCGCGTCCGCCCGACAGTCCTCAAATTGACAAAGCCACAAGCCATAGATAACTTGACCTATTCCCCGCCGCCAGGAGTTCGCCGCATGGCCAATCATTACGCACAGTTATTGCGCACGCCCGGCGTCGCCACGCTGGCGCTGGCGAGCTGGGCGGCCCGCCTGCCTGGCGCGATGATAGGCATAGGCGTCATCACCATGCTGTCGCTGACCCAGGGCAGCTACGGCTTGGCCGGCGCGGTGGCCGCCACCATGACCGTGGCCACGGGCCTGCTGTCGCCGCAAATCTCGCGCCTGGCGGACCGCTACGGCCAAAGCCGCGTGCTGCCGCCTGCCGCCGCCGTGGCCGCGCTGGCCTTGCTGGCGCTGGCGCTATGCAGCCGGCTGGGCGCCCCAAGCTGGCTATTGTTCGTCTTCGCCGCGCTGGCAGGCTGCCTGCCCAGCATACCGGCGATGACCCGCACGCGCTGGGCGCGCCTGTTGGACGGCCAGGCGCTGCTGCCCACCGCCTTCGCCATGGACAGCGTGCTTAGCGAAATCGCCTTCGTCATCGGTCCGCCGCTGGCCATCGCCCTGTGCATGAGCGGCTGGCCGCAGGCCGGCCCGGTGTGCGCGGCGCTGTTGATGCTGTGCGGCGTCGCCGTGCTGCTGCGCCAGAAAGCCACCGAGCCGCCGGCCCATCCCGATGCTCCGCGCAGCGGACGCCCGGCGCTGTTCCTGCTGCCTGTGCCGACCTTGGCGCTGCTGCTGTGCACGCTAGGGGCGATCAATGGCGCAATCGACGTCAGCGCCGTGGCCATCGCCAAGGCCGAAGGCGCGCCATCCGCCGCCAGCTGGGTGCTGGCCTTGTATGCGCTGGGCTCCGGCATAGGCGGGCTGACTTTCGGCGCCATCAAACCGGCCTTGCCGCTGGGCCGCCTGCTGCTGTATTGCTGCGCGGCCACGGCGCTCAGCGCCGTCGGCATCGCGCTAGCGCCGGGCAGCACCTGGCTGGCGGCGGCCATGTTTCTGTCCGGCCTGTCGTTCGCGCCCACGTTGATCGTGGCCATGGAGATGGTGGAGAAGGTGGTGCCGCGCGCGCGGCTGACGGAAAGCCTGACCTGGCTGGTCACCGGCATTTACTTCGGCGTGGCCGGCGGCGCCTCGGCCAGCGGCCTGTTGACCGACGCCTACGGCGCGCGCGCCGGCCTGAGACTGGCGCTGGCGGCCGGACTGGCGTCATGGTTGATCGCCGCCCTGCAACCGCGCGCCTCGCCTCGCCGCCAGCCGGCGGATGCGTCAAATTAGCATCCAATGCAAAAAGCCGAACCCTTGCGGATTCGGCTTTTTTGATTCTGGTGGCCAGTCGCGGAATCGAACCACGGACACGCGGATTTTCAATCCGCTGCTCTACCAACTGAGCTAACTGGCCTTGCTGTGGTGGCCAGTCGCGGAATCGAACCACGGACACGCGGATTTTCAATCCGCTGCTCTACCAACTGAGCTAACTGGCCACTGCTACCAACCGCGCTGTCGCGCCGTCAGAGCCATGCATTTAATCAGAGGACGCCCTTGGCGTCAAGCTTAAATTGCGAAAAAACGAATCCGCCCTAGCGTGGGAAAAACAAACGGCGAGGCCGCCGGAGCGGCCTCGCCGTTCAATCAAGCACTTACACCGCGTCCGGCTGTTTGGACGGATGGGCGTCGGCAAACGCCGGAATCGCTTCCAGCGCCTCCGCGATGCGGACTAGGGTCGGATACGGCGCCAGGTCCACGCCGAAGCGGCGCGCGCTGAACACTTGCGGCAGCAGGCAGATGTCGGCCAGGCTCGGCTCGTCGCCCACCGCATAGCGGCCGGCTCTCCGCGCCAGTTGCTGTTCCAACGCATCGAAGCCGGTGCGGATCCAGTGGCGGATCCACTCGGCCTTGCCTTCCTCGCTCGCGCCGAACGCCGCCTGCAGATGCTTGCCCACGCGCGGGTTCTGCAGCGGATGGATGTCCGCGGCGATGGCCAGCGCGATGGCGCGCGCCTGCGCGCGCGCCGCCGGGGCGGCCGGCAGCAGCCTGGTGCCTTCCGGGTAGGCCTCGTCCAGATATTCGCAAATGGCCAGCGACTGCGCGATTTGCACGCCGCCGTCGTCCAGCAGCGGCACCAGGCCGTGCGGATTGATCGCCAGATACTCGGCGCTTCTTTGCTCGCCCTTGAGCAGATTCACCGCGCGGTACTGATAGGCCAGGCCTTTCAGGTTCAGCGCGATGCGTACCCGGTAGGCCGCGCTGGAGCGGTAATAGCCGTAGAGGATGCGCTCAGCCATGCTTGGCCACGGCCTGGGCGATGGCGCCGAAAATGCTTTGCCCGGAGGCGTTCTTCATCTCGATGCGCACGGTGTCGCCCACCTTCATGAACGGCGTCTTGGGCGCGCCCTGCTCGATGGTCTCGATCATGCGTTGCTCGGCCAGGCAGCAGGAGCCTACGCTGCGGTCCTTGTTCGAGATGGTGCCGGAGCCGACGATGGAGCCGGCCACCAGCTCGCGCGTTTTGGATACGTGCGCCACCAGCTGCGGGAAGCTGAATTGCATTTCCACGCCGCAGTTGGGATTGCCGTAGAAGGCGCCGTTGTAGTCCACCTGCAGCGGCAGATGCACTTTGCCGCCCTGCCAGGCTTCGCCCAACTCGTCCGGGGTGACGGCGACCGGCGAGAAGGCGGTGGCCGGCTTGCTCTGGAAGAAGCCGAAGCCTTTGGCCAGCTCCGCCGGGATCAGGTTGCGCAGGGTCACGTCGTTCACCAGCATCAACAGGCGGATGTGCTTTTCATCGGCCGGCGCGCCCAGCGGCACGTCGCCGGTGATCACCGCCACCTCGCCTTCGAAGTCCAAACCCCAGGCTTCGTCGCGCAGCGGAATGTCGGCCGTCGGCGCCAGGAAGGCGTCGGAGCCGCCCTGGTACATCAAGGGGTCGGTGTAGAAGCTTTCCGGCACCTCGGCGCCGCGCGCCTTGCGCACCAGCTCCACGTGGTTCAAGTAGGCGCTGCCGTCGGCCCACTGGTAGGCGCGCGGCAGCGGGCTCAGACAGCGCTGGGCGTCGAAGGCCACTTCATCCGGCACCTGGCCGTGGTTGATCGCGTTGTAGACCTCCTTCAGACGCGGCTCAACCTGGGCCCAGTTGTCCAGCGCGGCCTGCAGCGTGGCGGCGATGGCGGGCACCGCCACGGCGCGGGAGAGGTCGCGGCTGACCACCATCAGCTGGCCGTCGCGGGTGTGGTTGTGATAGGTCGCTAATTTCATCTTGATGTTCTTTCTGCTAGCGGCCGCTGCGGGCCGTTTCTCTATATCCATTTTCAGCTCGGCCTGAATGCGATTGCGTCGCGAGCGGGCCGAGGTCGACGAGAGAAGCGCAGCGGTACAAATCGTACCGCGAGCATCGCAGCGCCGAGATCGGCTCGCGCAGCAGCAATGGCGTCAGGCCTGCTTGGGCTTCCAGCTATCCACGTAACCCTGCCACTCCACGGAGGCGAGGCCCGGCCCCTGCTCCAGCGCGTCGCGGGTGTCTATCATCACCGCCACCTCGTCGGTGAAGGTCTTCGGGTCCGTCATCGCCTTGGCGAAAGCCTTGGGGTGCGGGCCATGCGTGAAGCCGGCCGGGTGGAAGGTCATCATGCCGGGCTTGATGTTGTCGCGGCTGAAGAAGTCTCCGGCGTGGTAGAAGATCACTTCGTCGTAGTCGTCGTTGTTGTGATAGAACGGGACTTTGAGCGCGCCTGGGTCGGACTCGATGGGACGCGGCACGAAGGTGCAGATCACAAAACCGTCGGCGACGAAGGTGGTGTGGGCCGATGGCGGCAGGTGATAGCGGTGGCTCATCAGCGGGCGGATGTCGCGCCAGTTGACGCGCGCCACCGACAGATTGCCGTGCCAACCTATGGCGTCCAGCGGGTTGAAGGGGTAGGTGACGGTGGACAGCGCGCCGCGGCGCTTGATCACCACCTGCCACGGGTCTTCGGTCTGCTGCGCCTTGAAGGCGTCGTCGATGGCCGGCACGTCCAGCACCGCCTCGTCGAAGATGGCGTGCGGGCCCACCAGGCCTTTTTCCGGCAGCTGGTAGGCGCCGTTGCTGGTTTCAATCATCAGCATGGTGGTGGGGCTGGCCGGTTCAATGCGCCAGCTGGTGGAGCGCGGGATCAGCAAATAGTCGCCGTCGCGGTAGCTCAGGTGGCCGTAGTCGCAGAACAGCTCGCCGCTGCCGGCGTGGATGAACAGCAGATCGTCGCCGTCGCCGTTGCGGAACAGCTGGGTCATGGCTTGCTCGCAGCGCCAGATGCGCACCTTGCACTGGGCGTTGTGCAACACCAGCGGCGCCTCCCAGGGCGCCGGCGCGCCGTGCGGCAGTTCGTTCAGGTCGAAGGCGCGCGGGCGCAGCGGGCCGTCCCAGTCGCTCCAGCCGGTGGGCGGATGCTTGTGGTGCAGGTGGGTGGCCGGGCCGAAGAAGCCGCTGCGGCCCACTTCACGCTCGTAGATGCCTTCGGCCGGCAAGTCGGCGTGGGCCTGGCGCGAGATGGTGCCTTCGCGGTGCGGAAAACTGATCCATTTACGCATTTTGACAATCCTGTTTTGCCGCGGAAATACACACAAAACACGGAAAGCATTCTGAGCGTGAATCCATGCCTCAAGAGGCGCAAGGATTTTGCCCGTTCTTGCGTTTCCGTGTCCTTCCGCGTATTTGCGTGGCCAAGTTGCTTTGGGCTGCCGTCACGCGCCGGTTTGAACGGGAAGCGACGGCACCCAGAACCGTTTTCAGTGGCTGGCCGCTCAGGCCTTCAGCACGCCGCGGCGGATCTGGTCTTCTTCGATGGATTCGAACAGGGCCTTGAAGTTGCCTTCGCCGAAGCCTTCGTTGCCCTTGCGCTGGATGATCTCGAAGAAGATGGGGCCGATCACGGTTTCGGTGAAGATCTGCAGCAGGATGCCTTCCACCGGCGCGCCGTCGATCAGGATGCTGTTCTTCTTCAGGCGGGCCACATCCTCGCCATGACCCGGCACGCGCGCGTCCACCTTCTCGTAATAGGTGTCAGGCGTATCCAGGAAGCGGGTGCCGCGCGCCTTCAGCGTCTCTACCGTGGTGTAGATGTCATCGGTGGTCAGCGCGATGTGCTGGATGCCCTCGCCGTTGTACTGGCGCAGGAATTCCTCGATCTGGCTCTTGTCGTCGGACGATTCGTTGATCGGGATGCGGATCTTGCCGCACGGGCTGGTCATGGCCTTGGACACCAGGCCGGTCAGCTTGCCTTCAATGTCGAAGTAGCGGATTTCGCGGAAGTTGGCGATGCCGGTGTAGAAGTCCGCCCACTTGGCCATATTCCCGCGCTGCACATTGTGGGTCAGGTGGTCGATCAGGGTCAGGCCCACGCCGAACGGGTGCTGGTCCACGCCGTCCAGCGGCACGAAGTCCACGTCGTAGATGCTGTGCTCCGGACCGTAGCGGTCGACGAAGTACAAGGCGGAGCCGCCTATGCCCTGCACTGCCGGGATGTTCAGCTCCATGACGCCGATGGGGCGCTGATAGGGCTGGGCGCCATGGGCCAAGGCATATTCATAGGCCTTGGCGGCGTCCTTGACGCGCCAAGCCATGGCGCAGGCGGACGGGCCGTGCGCATGGGCGAACTCGCTGGCGGGCTGGCTCAATTCGGCGTTCAGGATGAAGTTGATGTCGCCCTGGCGGAACAGGCTGACGTTCTTGCTGCGGTGGCGGGCCACTTCGGTGAAGCCCAGCGACAGGAACAACTCGCGCAGCTTCTCAGCGCCTGCGGCGTCCGGCGCGGTGTATTCGACGAACTCGAAGCCGTCGGTGGCGAGCGGGTTCTCCAGCATGGTTTCCATTTTCATCTGCTTCTCCTCTGTTATATAGATCGCGTCCAGATGGTATGGACGGCAATAATTCACTCGTTTGAGCGTTCTCTGTAAACGTTTGTAGACTAAAGGCGTTTAAGTAAGCAGACCGCCCGTCTGCACCGCATGGCGGGTAGTTGGCAGTTTCGACTAGAGGGAAGCAGCAGAGAGTGGGAGTCGGGGCGCTTGGGGACATGCGCCTCTGGCCAGCCGCCGATGGGCGGGACGGCAAACTCTCCGGATCTATGCATCGTTTTCTGCTGTTGCCCACCATCGACATGCCTCGGCAGTCTTGCTGCTGCCGTTGGCGATTTAGGCTTTTTATTCTATGGAAAGGTCATGGCAATTTTCTTGCTAAATTGCTTTTCATAGTTAAAACTAAAGAATAAAATGCCTTTACAAACCGATAAACAGGAGAAAATATGCCAAGTCTTACATTAGATAAGACAGACTTGCGTATTCTGGCCGAATTGCAGCTGGATGGCCGCTTGACCAACGTCGAGCTGGCCGAGCGCGTGGCGCTGTCGCCGTCGCCCTGTCTGCGCCGGCTGAAGCAGCTGGAGGAGTCCGGCGTGATCCGCCAATACGTGGCTCTGCTCGATCCTGCGCATATCGGTCTGGGCCTGCAGGCCTGGGTGCGCGTGACGCTGGAGAAGCGCGGCAATATGCATCTGCAAAGCTTCATCGAAGCGGTGCAAAGCTGGCCGGAAGTGATCAACTGTTTCGCCATGACAGGCGAAATGGACTATCTGCTGCAAGTGTATTTCGAAGATATGGAGCACTTCTCCCGCTTCGTGATGGACGAGTTGCTGCAGCATCCGGGCGTGGAGGATGTGAAGTCCAGCTTCGTGCTGAAGGAGATCAAGCGCACCACCGCGCTGCCCCTGGGGCAGATGCGCGGCTGACGCTCGCTTTCGGCAATAAAAAACGGCCCGCATGGGCCGTTTTGCTTTCCGGGCCAGGCTCAAGCGCGCGCGTGATGGGCGGTGGCGCCGGCCAAGAGCTTGTCGGTATAGGCGATGGCGGCCGCCGACAACAAGAAGGCCAGGTGCAAAAACAGCTGCCACTTGATGGTGTGCTCGTCGATGCGGCTGGCGTTGATGAAGGTCTGCAGCAGGTGGATGGACGAGATGCTGATGATGGCCATGGACAGCTTCACCTTCAGCACCGAGGCATTGACATGGTCCAGCCACTCCGGCTGGTCCGGGTGAGTGTCGATGCGCAGGCGCGACACGAAGGTCTCATAGCCGCCCACCGTCACCATCACCAGCAGGTTGGCGATCATCACCACGTCGATCAGGCCCAGCACCGCCAGCATGATGTCGGTTTCGGTCAGGTGGTTCAGCCCCTCCAGCAGCTCCCACAGCTGGGCGAGGAATTTCCACGCGTACACGCCTTGCACCACGATCAGGCCGAGATAGATGGGCAGTTGCAGCCAGCGGCTGCTGAAAATCACCTGGCCGAGCAGCGATTTTCGCGGTTCGATGGAAGCGGTTTGTTGGTCTTGCATGGGCTTTCCTGTGGCTTGCGGCTGCGGACGGCGGCAAACCGCCCGCTTGCCGTCACAGACCCAGCCTCTGCCAGATGGTGGAGACCAGGCCTGCCTGGTTCAAGGTATAAAAGTGCAGGCCGGGCGCGCCGCCTTGCAGCAGGCGGTCGCACAGCTCGGTCACCACATCCAGCCCCAGCGCGCGGATGGATGCGGTGTCGTCGTAATAAGCCTGCATGCGCAGGCGCAGCCAACGCGGCACCTCCGCCCCGCACATGTCGGAGAAGCGGCAGAGCTGGCCAAAATTGGAAATCGGCATGATACCGGGCACGATGGGAATGTCCACCCCGCGCGCGCGCGCCTCGTCGACGAAGCGGAAATAGCTGTCGGCGTTGAAAAAGTACTGGGTCATCGCCGAATCGGCGCCGGCCCGGACCTTGCGCACGAAGTTGTTCAGATCATCCTCGGCGGAACGGGCCTGCGGATGGAACTCCGGATAGGCGGCCACTTCGATATGGAAGTGATCGCCGTGCTCGGCGCGAATGAACGCCACCAGCTCGTTGGCGTAGCGGAATTCGCCGGCCGCCACCATGCCGGACGGGATGTCGCCGCGCAGCGCCACCAAGTGGCGGATGCCGTTGGAACGATACTCATTGAGAATGGCGGCGATGTTCTCGCGGGTGGAGCCGATGCAGGACAGGTGCGGCGCGGCGGCCTGCCCTTCGCTGCGGATTTCCAGCACGGTAGACAGGGTGCCGTCGCGGGTGGTTCCACCGGCGCCAAAAGTCACCGAGAAGAACTGTGGTTTGAACTGGGCCAGCTGCTGGCGCGTGGTGCGCAGCTTGGCGATGCCTTCCGGCGTTTTGGGCGGGAAAAATTCGAAACTGAAGGTGCGCGGCGTCTGCGTCATGGTGATCCTCTCTATCGCTGTCCTGGCTGGCTTGCCGGTCTCGCGCCGGCTGTCGTCTCGTGCCTGTCGCAAAAAACGGACAGCTCCATTCTAGGGGCGCTGTCCGTTTCGCCTTGGTTCAATAATCAATAACGATAGTGATCCGGCTTATAAGGGCCTTGCTTGGGCACGCTGATGTAGGCGGCCTGCTGGTCGGACAGCTCGGTCAGCCGCGCGCCGATGCGGGCCAGGTGCAGACGGGCCACCTTCTCGTCCAGATGCTTGGGCAGCACGTACACCTTTTTATCGTACTTGTTGCCGTTGGCGAACAGCTCGATCTGCGCCAGCACCTGGTTGGTGAAGCTGTTGGACATCACGAAGCTGGGATGGCCGGTGGCGCAGCCCAGGTTCACCAGGCGGCCTTCGGCCAGCAGGATGATGCGCTTGGCCGGTTCATTGCCCTGGGGCGGGAAGACAATGTGATCCACCTGCGGCTTGATATTATCCCACTGGTACTGGCGAAGGCTGGCGACTTCGATCTCGCTGTCGAAGTGGCCGATATTGCAGACGATGGCGTTATTGCGCATCTTCTTCATGTGCTCATGGGTGATCACGCCGACGTTGCCGGTGGCGGTGACGAAGATGTCGGCCTGATCGGCCACCTCGTCCATGCGCACCACGCGGTAGCCTTCCATCGCCGCCTGCAGCGCGCAAATCGGGTCGATCTCGGTCACCCACACCGTGGCGCCCAGCCCGCGCAGGCTCTGCGCGCAGCCCTTGCCCACATCGCCGTAGCCCAGCACCACCGCCACCTTGCCGGCCACCATCACGTCGGTGGCGCGCTTGATGCCGTCCACCAGAGATTCGCGGCAGCCGTACAGGTTGTCGAACTTGGACTTGGTGACGGAGTCGTTGACATTGATCGCCGGGAACGGCAAATGCCCGTCCTTCTCCATCTGGTACAGGCGGTGCACGCCGGTGGTGGTTTCCTCGGTCACGCCCTGGATGTGTTCCAGGCGCTTGGAGTACCACTGCGGGTCGATGGCCAGATGGCGCTTGATCGAGGCGAACAGCGCGGTCTCTTCCTCATTGGTCGGGTGCGCCAGCACGCCGATGTCCTTCTCGGCCTTGCTGCCCAGCATCAACAGCAAGGTGGCGTCGCCGCCGTCGTCCAGGATCATATTGGCCGGCTGGCCGGCGGGCCATTCGAAGATCTTGTGACTGAACTCCCAGTACTCGTCCAGGCTCTCGCCCTTGAACGCGAACACCGGAATGCCGGCGGCCGCGATGGCCGCGGCGGCGTGGTCCTGGGTGGAGAAGATATTGCACGAAGCCCAGCGCACTTCGGCGCCCAGCGCAACCAGGGTTTCGATCAGCACCGCGGTTTGCACCGTCATGTGCAGGCTGCCGGCGATGCGGGCGCCGCGCAGCGGCTGGCTGGCGCGATACTCGTCGCGCGTGGCCATCAGGCCCGGCATTTCGGTTTCGGCGATGTTCAACTCCTTGCGGCCCCAGCCGGCAAGCGAGATGTCTGCTACATGAAAGTCGGAAAAGTCAGCCATCGTGAAGCATCCTTGTTCACGCGGCCAGGCAGGATGCGGCCCACCCGTCATCCCGTGCCCGCCACGGTCATGAGTCAGGTGAGCGCCGTTGGATCGCCGGCCCGATGGCGGCGGCGCGCCGAGCCTGGGGAGGACCACCTCCTCGCAGCGCCCCTCGGCATGCCGGTCGATTATACCGGCTTCCGGCGGAAAATATAGCCGCGGACATGCCATGGCCAGGCATAAAAAAACCGCCAGCATGGGCTGGCGGCTTTGGATCCCGGCGACGGAACGCTTACAGGCCGGCGTCGGCGCGCAGCGCCTCCACCTTGTCGGTGCGCTCCCAGCTGAACTCCGGCTCTTCGCGGCCGAAGTGGCCGTAAGCGGCGGTCTTGCCGTAGATCGGACGCAGCAGGTCCAGCATCTGGATGATGCCCTTCGGACGCAGGTCGAAGTGCTTCTTCACCAGCTCCACGATCTTGTCGTTCGGGATGGTGTTGGTGCCGAAGGTGTCCACGGCGATCGAGGTCGGCTCGGCCACGCCGATGGCGTAGGAAACCTGGATCTGGCACTGGCGCGCCAGGCCGGCGGCCACGATGTTCTTCGCCACGTAACGGCCGGCGTAAGCCGCGGAGCGGTCCACCTTGGACGGGTCCTTGCCGGAGAAGGCACCGCCGCCGTGCGGGGCCGCGCCGCCGTAGGTGTCGACGATGATCTTGCGGCCGGTCAGGCCGCAGTCGCCCATCGGGCCGCCAATGACGAAGCGGCCGGTCGGGTTGATCAGGAATTTCGTTTCCGGCGTGATCATGTCCGGCGGCAGCACCGGCTTGATGATGTCCTCGATCACCGCCTCGGTCAGGGTCTGGTGGTCGATGTCCGGGCTGTGCTGGGTGGACAGCACCACGGTGTCGATGCGCTTGGGCAGGCCGGTGGCGCTGTCGTAGACGCAAGTGATCTGGCTCTTGGCGTCCGGGCGCAGCCACGGCAGGCGGCCGTCCTTGCGCAGTTCGGCCTGGCGCTGCACCAGCCGGTGCGCGTAGTAGATCGGGAACGGCATCAGCGTCGGCGTTTCGTCGCACGCGTAGCCGAACATCAGGCCCTGGTCGCCGGCGCCCTGGTTCAGGTCCAGGCCTTCGCCCTCGTTGACGCCTTGGGCGATGTCCGGCGATTGCTTGTCGTAGCAGGCCATCACCGCGCAGCCGCGGTAATCGAAGCCCAGCTCGGAATCGTCATAGCCGATGCGTTTGATGGTGTCGCGCGCGACCTTGATGTAGTCGACATTGGCGGTGGTGGTGATCTCGCCCGCCAGCACGACCAGGCCGGTGTTGACCAAGGTCTCGGCCGCTACGCGCGCGTGCTTGTCCTCGCGCAGGATGGCGTCGAGGATGGCATCGGAAATCTGGTCGGCGACTTTGTCCGGGTGGCCTTCCGATACGGATTCCGAGGTAAACAGGTATTCACTCATTTATTCTGCGTTCCCAAAAAATACAAAACCCTGTGGTGATAAAATAGGCCGCTTTCAGACCCAGACTGCTGAATTCATGTCCAAGCTAGTCCATTTACTACTGTCTGTCCTGGCGCACCTCCCCTTATCCTGGCTACAAGGTTTGGGTGCCGCTCTGGGGCGACTGACTTATCGCGCTTCCCCCGGCTTCGCCGCTAGGCTGCGGGAGAATCTAAGTTCTAGTAAAATCTTCGAAAATTATCAGCTTTTACCAGGTGAAGTCAATCTGAGCGCGGCGGAAACAGGCAAGGGCGCGCTGGAGCTGGCCATCGCCTGGTGCCGCAGCCCCGAAGACATTGCCGCCATGGTCAAGCACTGCGCAGGCTGGGAGCATGTCGAGGCCGCGCTGAAAAACAACAATGGCATCATCTTTGTCACGCCGCACCTGGGCAGCTATGACATCGCCGGCCGCTACATCAGTTCCCGCCTGCCCTTCCCGCTGACCGCCATGTACCGTCCGCCCAAACTGCAATGGCTGGAACCCGTGATGCAGGCTGGCCGCGCGCGCGGCAAGGGCAAGACCGCGCCGGCCACCGCCGCCGGCGTGCGCGTGCTGATGAAAGCGTTGAAGTCGGGCGAAGCCACCATCATCCTGCCCGACCAGGTGCCCGGCAACGGCGAGGGCGTGTGGGCGCCGTTCTTCGGCCGCCCCGCTTACACCATGACGCTGGTGCCGCGTCTGGCGCAGATGAGCGGCGTGACCACGCTGTTCTTCGTCGGGGAGCGGCTGCCTGGCGGCCAGGGCTTCGCCGTGCACATCGAACCACTGAGCCAGCCCTTCACCGGCGACAAGGATGCCGACTGCGCGTTGATGAATGCGCAAGTGGAAAACCTGATCCGCCGCTTCCCCAGGCAGTACCTGTGGAGCTACAACCGTTACAAATGCCCGCCAGGCGTCAGCCGGCCGGACGCTGAACATCAATAAGGACACGCATGAAACTCGCCTTCGCCCTGCTTTGGCTGATCCGCCTGCTGCCGATGCGGGCCATCGGCCTGCTCGCCCGCGGACTCGGCAATCTGGCTTACTTGCTGGCCAGCGGACGCCGCCGCGTCGGCCTGATCAATCTGCGGCTATGCTTCCCGGACATGCCGCAGGCGGAACGCCGCCGTCTGATCCGCAAGAATTGCCAGCACATGATACGCATGGTGCTGGAGTATGGCGTGTGCTGGTGGAGTTCGGCCAAGCGCATCGACGACCTGGTGACCATCAAGAACCTGCACTACGTCACCGACCTGCGCGAGCAAGGCGAGGACGTGATCCTGTTCTACCCTCACTTCGTCGGCTTCGAAATGTGCGTCTATGCGCTGAACCAGTACATTCCGCTGGTCAGCGTCTATTCCCACCAGAAAAACGAGGCGCTGGATAAGCAGATTTACGCCGGCCGCCAGCGCTACGACAACGCCTACATCGTGTCGCGCCAGGAGGGCCTGCGCCCCATCATCAAGGCCATGCGCAAGGACCACGCGCCCTTCCTGTATTTGCCGGACCAGGATTTCGGCGTGCGCGACTCGCTATTCGTCGACTTCTTCGGCGTCAAGGCGGCCACCATCACCGGCCTGTCGCGCATCGCCAAGCTGGCCCGCGCCAAGGTGGTGCCCGCCATCGCCCGCCGCGTCGGCGACCGCTTCGAGCTGGAGTTCTACCCCGCCTGGGACCACTACCCCAGCGAAGACATCGAGGCCGACACCCGCCGCATGAACGCCTTCCTGGAAGACCGCGTCCGCGAAATCCCAGACCAGTACTTCTGGCTGCACAAGCGCTTCAAGAGCCGGCCGCAGGGCGAGGCCCGCTTTTACTGAGGCCAGGCCGGGCGCGCCCGGCTTGGCATGCCATTGCGCTAAATCAATAGATTCCTTGAGTGGCCTGCGGTATATTGTTAAGCTTTTTAACAATTGACGCACAAACTATTAACTTAAGGAATGAGACGATGCGAAGTACCGCTCTGTTCGCCCTGTCCGCCGCGGCCATCGCGCTGACGGGTTTGTCCGGCTGCGCCAGCGAAAGCTCCCAGGCCCTGGCCGTGCAGCAAGTCGCCAGCGCCAACAAGCCCTATGCCGGCGCGCGCTCCCCCATCTCCGTGGGCAAGTTCGACAACCGTTCCAGCTATATGCGCGGCATCTTCTCCGACGGCGCCGACCAGTTGGGCGGCCAGGCCAAGACCATCCTGATCACCCACCTGCAACAAAGCAACCGCTTCAATGTGCTGGATCGCGCCAATATGGAAGAGATCAAGCAGGAGGCCGGCCTGAAGAAGCAGGCGCAGAGCCTGAAGGGCGCGGACTACGTCGTCACCGGCGATGTGACCGAGTTCGGCCGCAAGGAAGTGGGCGACCAACAGCTGTTCGGCATCCTCGGCCGCGGCAAAGAGCAGATCGCTTACGCCAAAGTCAACCTGAACATCGTCAACACCCTGACCTCCGAAGTGGTGTACTCCGCCCAGGGCGCCGGCGAATACAAGCTGTCGAATCGCGAAATCGTCGGCTTCGGCGGCACCGCCAGCTATGACTCCACGCTGAATGGCAAGGTACTGGATCTGGCTATCCGCGAAGCGGTCAACAATCTCGTCAACGGCATCGACTCCGGCGCCTGGAAACCGAGCAAGTAACTCCCCATCCGTGAAGACAATGAAAACGAAAAAGAAATTGGGCGGCCTCGCCGCCGCCATCGCCAGCGCGCTGCTGCTCTCCGCCTGCGCCGGCGGTCCGCCGCAACTGTATCAATGGGAAGGCTATCAACCCGAGGTGTACGCCTACTTGAAGGGCGACGCGCAGGATGCGCAGAAACAGATCGCCACGCTGGAAGAAGGTCTGGAGAAAATCCGCGCCAAAGGCAATCACGAACCGCCGGGCTACCATGCCCAGCTGGGCATGCTTTACGCGTCGGCCGGCAACTTGGACCGGATGCAGAGCGAATTCCTGACTGAGAAGAAACTGTTCCCGGAATCCACCGCCTATATCGACTTCCTGCTGTCCAAGCAGAAGAAATAAGGAGCCAGCCATGCTGAAAGCCCTGTCCAAAATGGCATGCATCGCCGCGCTGGCCGCATTGGCAACCGGTTGCGCCGCGCCGGTGAAGCGCGACTACACCGCTTACAAGCAAAGCAAGCCGCACTCCATCCTGATCCTGCCGCCGGTCAACAACTCGCCCGACGTCAACGCCACCAATGGCGTGCTGTCGCAGATGACGTACCCGCTGGCGGAAGCCGGCTACTACGTGCTGCCGGTGGCCCTGGTCAACGAGACGTTCAAGCAGAACGGCGTGACCACGCCCAACGACATGCAAGCGCTGCCTATCGCCAAGCTGCACCAGATCTTCGGCGCCGACGCCGCGCTGTACACCACGATCAGCCGCTATGGCGTGCACTACACCGTGCTGGACAGCGTGGCCGAGGTATCGGTCACCGCCAAACTGGTTGACTTGAAAACCGGCCAGGAGTTGTGGGAAGGCAGCGCCAGCGGCAACAATGCCAACAACAACAATTCCGGCGGCGGCCTGATCGGCATGCTGGTCAGCGCGGCGATCAAGCAGATCGTCAACAACGTGAGCGACGCCACCTACCCGGTAGCCGGCATGACCAGCAATATGCTGCTGTCCGCAGGCCATCCGAACGGCGTGCTCTATGGCCCGCGTTCGCCCAACTACGGCACCGACTGATCCCTCGGTCTCGCCGCCAGTCAATCGCCCGCCTCGCAGCGGGCGATTTTTTTCCTTACCAGTTGGGCAGCAGGAAGGCTGCGCCGCAGCTGTCCTCATATTCGCCATCCGGCGTATTCACGAAGCTCTCCGCCGCCGGGAAAGCCGCCAGCTTGTCGGCCTGCAGCGTGAACCAGAACTGGGTCAGCACGTTGCGGCCCTGTTTGTCCTTGCCGCACTGCAGCTGCAGGGAACGGCGCTGATCGGTGCCGAAGGCTTTGACGAAGGCGTCCTGCAGCTCCTGACGCGTGCGCGTCTGTCCCGCCTGCTCCAGCAGATAATCGCCAAAATCGCTGTCCACCACCGCCTGGCGCATTTTCAAAGCGGTCTCAAAAAACTGATGCGCCGGGAAGCCAAAACACTGCACATGCTTCACGTATTCGTGCAGCTGCAAGTCATCCTTCAGTTGCGGCATCACCTCCTTCAGCTCCGACTGGACTTCCGGCGGCATGGCGGGCACGGTCAGAATGTGCGGGAAAAACGAGCAGCCCTTGGCCCACCACTGATGAACCGGCACCTTCTGATCAATCAGGCTCTGCGGCTCCGACGCCCACAGACCGTGCAGACCGATGCGCACCTCATGCGACTGTTCGGGCAAGCAGCCCTCCCCCGTGGAGCAAAATCCCGGTTGCCACGTCAGGGCATAGGTGTAGCGGGGGAAGTCGGCATGGCGTGCCGGCTTCAGATCGGCGGCGTGGGCCGCGCCGGCAAAGGCCGCGGCGGCCAGCAGCAAAGCGATGGTTTTTTTCATATAGCCTCGGAACAGAGTAGCAAGACATGCGAATGTCAACGATTTGGCCACGCAAGGCAAGACATGGCAATAGGACGTAACAAAAAAAGCACTGCCTAGGCAGTGCTTTTAAGTGGCAACGATAGCCGCTCAGTGCGCGGACTTGCGCCAGAAGTAGCGGTAGGCGAAGCCTGGAAAGGCTGCCACCAGGAACAGCGCCAGCACCGTGACGTAAAACTGCCAATGCTGCTCATGCACCGGCATCTGCCGCGCTTCCAGCAGCCTGGCCAAGCCGCCCACCAGACAGAACAGCAGCGCCATCTCCAGCGCCTGCCAGCCGAAGTGCTTGCGCGCCACCTTGAAGACGCCGGCGAAGCGCTCGCTGACGAAAGGCAGGTTGGCGGCCGCCACGGCCAGCACGAGCAGGAAGGTGATGCTGCTATCCATGGCCGACTCCTTACAGCATGCCCAGAGACTGGCGCATCACTTGCGCGCACAGCTCAAGCAGCGACTGCGGCAGCATGCCCACCACCAGCAAGGCCAGCGCGTTCAGCGACAGCACCAGCTTCATGTCGGCGCGCACCGCGATCGGAGCGGTGTCTTGAGCCTCGTCGAAGTAGATGGCCTTCACCACGCGCAGGTAGTAGAAGGCGCCGATCACCGACATCAGCACCGCGAACACGGCCAGCTTGACCATGCCGATGTCCAGGATGGCCTGGATCACGGCGAACTTGGCATAGAAGCCCAGCAGCGGCGGGATGCCGGCCATCGAGAACATGGCCAGCAACATCAGCAGCGCATACCAGCTGCTGCGGCTGTTCAGGCCCTTCAGGTCGTCGATGGTTTCGCACTCGAAGCCCTTGCGCGACAACGCCAGGATGATGCCGAAGCCCACCATGGACATGGCCACATACACCACGGCATAGAACAGCGCGGCGGTATAGCCCTGCTGGGTGCCGGCCAGCACGCCCAAGAGCAGAAAGCCCATATGCGAGATGGTCGAGTACGCCAGCATGCGCTTGATGTTGGTCTGCGCGATGGCGGTGATGTTGCCGATGGCCATGGAAAGCACGGCCACGATGATCAGCATGCTCTGCCAGTCGCCGACCAACACGTCCAGACCCTGCGCCAGGATGCGCAGCACGAAGACGAAGGCAGCCAGCTTGGGCGCGGCGCCGACCATCAAGGTGACGGAAGTCGGCGAGCCCTGATACACGTCCGGCACCCACATGTGGAACGGCACGGCGCCCAGCTTGAAGCTCAGGCCGGCGACGATGAACACCAGGCCGAAAATCAGCAGCATGGGGTTGGCAGAGTGCGACTTGATGGACTTGGCCACGCCGGCCAGTTCCAGCGTGCCGGTGGCGCCGTAGATCATCGAGATGCCGTACAGCAGCAGGCCGGAAGCCAGGGCGCCCAGCACGAAGTACTTCATCGCCGACTCGGTAGCGGACACCGAATCGCGCTGCAGCGCGATCAGCGAGTACAAGGCCAGCGACAGCAGCTCCAAGCCCATGTACAGGGTCAGGAAGTGCGAGGCCGACACCATCAGGTTCATGCCCAAAAGCGCGAACAAGGACAGGGAGAAATACTCGCCCTTGAACAGGCCGCGGTCTGCGGTGTACTGGCGGCTATACACCAACACGATGGCCGTGGTGGCATACATCGCCATCTTGACCAGGGCGGCCAGCGGGTCGGCCACGTACATGCCGGAGAAGGTATGCACCGGGTACGGGGTAAAGGTATAGACCTGGGTGACCGCCGTGCCGAGCAGGGTCAGCAGCGTCAGGCCGTAGGTGATGCCGCGCTTTTCATCAGGGATGAAAAGATCCAGCATCAGCACCACCAGCAAGGCGCCGATCAGGAACAGCTCCGGCATCGCGGGTATCAGGTTGAGATCAGCCCAATTCATTTGTATGTATTCCTTCCGCGCTTACAGCTTGCTCTGCGCAACATGCGTGATCAGGTCGTTCACCGCCAGGTGCATCTTGGAGACGAAAGCCTGCGGGTACAGACCCATGCCCAGCACCATCACGGCCAGGATGGCCAGCACCAGGAACTCGCGCTTGTTCACGTCGGTCAGTTCGGCCACGTGCTGGTTGGCCACATCGCCGAAGATCACGCGCTTGTACATCCACAGGGTGTAGGCGGCGCCGAAGATCAGCGTGGTGGCGGCCAGGGCGGCGTACCAGAAGTTCACTTGCACCGAACCCATGATCACCATGAACTCGCCGACGAAGCCGGAAGTGGCAGGCAGGCCGGAGTTCGCCATGGCGAACAGCATCATGAAGGCGGCGAAGATAGGCATCTTGTTGGCCACACCGCCGTAATCGGCGATGTTGCGGCTGTGCACGCGGTCATACATCACGCCGATGCAGAAGAACATCGCGGCGGAGACGAAGCCGTGGGACACCATCTGCACCAGCGCGCCTTCCACGGCCCACTGGTTCATCTCGCTGCCGGTGAACATGAACATGCCCAGGGTCACGAAGCCCATGTGGGAAATGGACGAGTAAGCCACCAGCTTTTTCATGTCCGACTGCACCAGCGCCACCAGGCCGATATAGACCACGGCGACCAGCGACAGGCCGACGATGATCGGGCCCAGCTCGCGCGAGGCGTCAGGCAGGATGGGCAACGCGAATCGCAGGAAGCCGTAAGCGCCGATCTTCAGCGTGATCGCGGCCAGCACCATGGAGCCGCCGGTCGGCGCTTCCACGTGGGCGTCCGGCAACCAGGTGTGCACCGGCCACATCGGCACCTTCACCGCGAAGGACAGGAAGAAGGCGATGAACAGCAGGATCTGCACCGTCAACGGAATCTTGGCGATGTGCTGGAAGGCCTGGATGTCGAAGTTCTTGCCAGCCTGGAAGTACAGGTAGATCAGCGCCACCAGCATCAGCAGCGAGCCGAGCAGGGTGTACAGGAAGAACTTGATCGAGGCGTAAACGCGACGCGGACCGCCCCAGACGCCGATGATCAGATACATCGGAATCAGCATGCCTTCGAAGAAGACATAGAACAGGATGGCGTCCAGCGCGGCGAAGGCGCCGTTGATCAGGCCGGACATGATCAGGAAGGCGGCCATGTACTGCGCCACGCGCTTCTGGATCACTTCCCAGCCGGCGATCACCACCAGCAGCGTGGTGAAGCTGTTCAGCACCACGAACAGCATGGAGATGCCGTCCACGCCCAGGTGGTAGTTGATGTTGAACGCGGAAATCCACGGCTTCAGTTCTTCGAACTGCATGCCGCCGTTGAGGTTGTTGAACTCGGTGAACAGCGGCACCGACAGCAGGAAGCCCGCGAGGGCCCCTGCCAAGGCAAGCCAGCGCGCCAGCGGCGCGCGCTGGTCGCCGCCGGTGGCCAGCACCACGAGGCCGGCCAGGATCGGCGTCCAGATCACCAGACTTAGCAGATTAGTCGACATAGTCAAACCTATATTGTTATTTCAATCGCAAGGGCCAGCACTCAACGCCAGATCAGCGGCCAGAACCACATGGTCATCAGCCCCAGCACGCCGATGATCATCGCGGTGGCGTAGCTGTAGATGAAGCCGGTTTGCAGGCGGCGGATCTTGCCCGAGAACCAACCGACCAGCTTGGCGGTGCCGTTGACCATCAAGCCGTCGATCAGCAGCATGTCGCCCACCTTCCAGAAGAAGGTGCCGATGGCGCGGGAGCCCTTGGCGAACACGGCGAAGTAGATCTCGTCCAGGTAGTACTTGTTTTCCAGCAGCTTGTGCACCGGCGCGCACTTCTCCTTGATGGCGGCCGGGATGTGCGGCGCCTTCATGTAGAAGTACCAAGCCACCACCACGCCGGCCAAGGCCAGCAGGAAAGGCAGGCTGGTGAAGGCGTGCAGGCCCATGGCGACGGCGCCGTGGAACTCGTGGTGCAGCTCTTCCATGCCCGGGTGCACTTCGTTGTTGATGGCGATCACACCCTTGAAGAAATCGCCGTACACCAGCTTGTCGATGCCGAAGTAGCCCACCAGCACGGACGGGATGGCCAGCATCACCAGCGGCAGGGTCACCACCCACGGGCTTTCATGCGGCTTGTCGTTCGGGCCCAGGCCATGATGATGGTCGTGGGACACCTCTTCGTCGTCGCTGTCGCCATGGTGCTCGTGGTGCGAGCCATGGTTCTCCATCCAGCGTTCCTTGCCGTGGAAGACCAGGAAGTACATGCGGAAGGAGTAGAAGGCAGTGATGAACACGCCGGCCACGACAGAGAAGTAGGCAAAACCCGCCGCGGACAGGTGCGACGCGCCCACGGCCTCGATGATCGAGTCCTTGGAGTAGAAGCCGGAGAAGAACGGCGTGCCGATCAGCGCCAGCGAACCCACCAGCGAGGTGATCCAGGTAATGGGCATGTACTTGCGCAGGCCGCCCATATTGCGCATGTCCTGGTCATGGTGCATGCCCATGATCACGGAACCGGCGCCCAGGAACAGCAGCGCCTTGAAGAAGGCGTGCGTCATCACGTGGAACATGGCCACGGAATAAGCGGACGCGCCCAGCGCCACGGTCATATAGCCCAGCTGCGACAGCGTGGAGTACGCCACTACGCGCTTGATGTCGTTCTGCACCATGCCCAGGAAGCCCATGAACAGCGCGGTGATCGCGCCGGCCACCAGGATCACGTTCAGCGCGGTGTCGGACATCTCGAACAGCGGGCTCATGCGCGACACCATGAAGATGCCGGCCGTCACCATGGTGGCGGCGTGGATCAGCGCGGAGATCGGGGTCGGGCCTTCCATCGAGTCCGGCAGCCACACGTGCAGCGGGAACTGAGCGGACTTACCCATCGCGCCGATGAACAGCAGGATGCAGGTGACCGTCATCAGCGACCATTCGTGGCCCGGGATGATTTCGATGGTCTTGTGCGCCAGCGCCGGGGCGGCGGCGAACACGTCGCTGTAGTTCAGCGAGCCGCCGAAGTAGGCCAGCACCATGCCGATGCCCAGCAGGAAGCCGAAGTCGCCCACGCGGTTGACCAGGAAGGCCTTCAGGTTGGCGAATACCGCGGTCGGACGCTTGAACCAGAAGCCGATCAGCAGGTAGGACACCAGGCCCACCGCTTCCCAACCGAAGAACAGCTGGATGAAGTTGTTGCTCATCACCAGCATCAGCATCGAGAAGGTAAACAGCGAGATATAGCTGAAGAAACGCTGGTAGCCCGGATCATCCTGCATGTAGCCGATGGTGTAGATATGCACCATCAGCGACACGAAGGTGACCACCACCAGCATCATCGCGGTCAGCGAGTCGACCAGGAAACCGACCACGAACTCGTGGCCGCCCACGGTCAGCCAGGTGTAAACCGGTCCGTTGAACACTTCCGCGCTTCCATTGAGGAAGCCCAGGAGCACCTTGAGCGACAGCGCGGCGGACACCGCCACGCCGGCTATCGTGACGACGTGCGAAGCGCGCCGTCCGATCGCCCATCCAAACAGGCCTGCAATGATGGAACCCGCCAGCGGAGCGAGTGCAATCAGCAGGTATAAGCTCTTCATATCCATGCTTTTGTGCTTTAGTTGTGGTTCCGGTTTGCCTTAGCCCTTGAGGCTGCCCAAGTCTTCAACATTGATGCTCTGCAGGTTGCGGAACAGCACCACCAGAATCGCCAAACCAATGGCGGATTCGGCGGCGGCAACCGTCAGGATGAAGAACACGAAGATCTGCCCTGCCGAATCCGACAGATAGTGCGAGAACGCGATGAAGTTGAAATTCACCGCCAGCAGCATCAGCTCGATGGCCATCAGCAGAATGATCAGGTTCTTCCGGTTCAGGAAGATGCCCAGCACGCTAATGGCAAACAGGATGGCGGCCAGCACCAGAAAGTGAGTCAGTGTCAGCACGTTTCCCCCTTATTGGTTGATTGGCCGTCAGGCCTGTTGCTCACCGGAATCGGCCGCTTCGGCCTCTTCCACTTTTTTCACGGCATCCATCTTGACGATGCGCACGCGGTCGTCGCGACGCACCTTCACCTGGATGGCAGGATCGATCGCCTTGCTGTCCTTGCGCGCGCGCATGGTCAGGGCAATGGCGGCCACCATGGCCAGCAGCAGCACCACGGCCGCGATTTCAAACGGCAGCAGGTAAGTGGTGTACAGCTGGCTGCCCAGCATCTTGACGTTGCTGAAGTCGGCGGCCAGCGGCGCGGCGGCCTTGAACTGGCCCAGGCCGGCTTGCGGGCTCATCAGGATCAGCGCCATCTCGAACACCATGACGGCGCCGACCAGGGCGGCCACCGGCAGGTTCTTCCAGAAGCCTTCGCGCAGCTGTTCGATATTGATGTCCAGCATCATCACCACGAACAGGAACAGCACCATCACCGCGCCGACGTAGACCAGCACCAGCGTGATCGCCAGGAACTCGGACTCCATCAGCAGCCAGTGGCCGGCGCTGGTGAAGAAGGCCAGCACCAGATACAGCGCGGCGTGCACCGGGTTCTTGGCCGTCACCACGCGCAGGGCGGCGAAGATCAAGATGGCGGACAGAACGTAGAAAATTACCGTAGTCAGGTTCATGGCCTCCCCTTAGCGATACTTGGCGTCGGCCGCCTTGTTGGCGGCGATTTCGGCCTCGTACTTATCACCCACGGCCAGCAGCATCGGCTTGGTGTAGTAGAGGTCGCCACGTTTTTCACCGTGGTATTCGAAAATGTGCGTTTCCACGATGGCGTCCACCGGACAGGCTTCCTCGCAGAAGCCGCAGAAGATGCACTTGGTCAGGTCGATGTCGTAGCGCGAGGTGCGGCGGGTGCCGTCTTCGCGCTGTTCGGACTCGATGCTGATCGCCATCGCCGGGCACACCGCTTCGCACAGTTTGCAGGCGATGCAGCGCTCTTCGCCGTTGGCGTAGCGGCGCTGCGCGTGCAGGCCGCGGAAACGCGGCGAAATCGGCGTCTTCTCTTCCGGGAACTGCACGGTGATCTTGCGGGCGAAGAAGTAGCGGCCAGTGACCATCAGGCCCTTGACCAGCTCCACCAGCAGGAAGGTCTTGAAAAAGTTGCGGATCGAATTCATTTTTTCACCTATCCCCTGTCTCAGTGCCAAATCGACAGCGGGGTAAACATCCACACGCCCACTACCAGGATCCACACCAGGGTCACCGGGATGAACACCTTCCAGCCCAGGCGCATGATCTGGTCATAGCGATAGCGCGGGAAAGTGGCGCGGAACCACAGGAAGCAGAACAGGATCAGCGCGACCTTGATCGCCAGCCAGATGAAGCCGCCGGCGCCCAGGATGCCCCAGGAAGCCGGGAACGGCGACAGCCAGCCGCCCAGGAACAGCACGGCGGTCAGCGTCGACACCAGGATCATGTTGGCGTATTCAGCCAGGAAGAACACCGCGAAGGCCATGCCCGAGTATTCCACGTGGAAGCCAGCCACGATTTCCGACTCGCCTTCCGCCACGTCGAACGGCGCGCGGTTGGTTTCGGCCACGCCGGAGATCAGGTAGACGATGAACAGCGGGAACAGCGGCAGCCAGTTCCAGGACAACAGCGAGCCGCCAGCCATGCCGACCGACTGCTGCTTGACGATGTCGATCAGGTTCAGGCTGCCGGACACCATCAGCACGCCGACCAGCGCAAAGCCCATCGCCAGTTCGTAGGACACGATCTGGGCGGCGGAACGCATGGCGCCGAGGAAGGAGTACTTGGAGTTGCCCGCCCAGCCAGCGATGATCACGCCGTACACGCCCATCGAGGTCAGCGCCAGGATGTACAGCAGACCAGCGTTGACGTTGGCCAGCACCAGGCTGTCGGTGAACGGCACCACCGCCCAGGCCGCCAGGGCCGGACCGATGGCCAGCACCGGCGCCAGCAGGAACAAGCCCTTGCTGGAGTTGGTCGGCAGGATGATTTCCTTCATCAGCAGCTTCAGGCCGTCGGCGATAGGCTGCAGCAGGCCGAACGGACCCACGCGGTTGGGGCCGATGCGGATCTGCATGTAGCCGATCACCTTGCGCTCGGCCAGGGTCAGATAGGCGACGGCGCCCATCATCGGCAGCACGATGGCGAGGATCTTCAGCAGGGTCCAGACCACGAGACCCGCTTCAGCGCCAATAATACCTTGCAAGAACTCCATGGCTTACCCCTGCTTGATCTCGATAGCGTCGAACATGCCGCCCAGCGCCAGCGTGGAAGCGTGCGCGGTGGCGACCCGTACCACGTCGGCCGGCAGGCTGTCGTCGGCTTCGACGCGCACGCGCGCCTCGCCCGAGCCCTGCTTCAGCAACGCGGTGGAGCCGGCGTCGATGCCCAGCTTGGCCAACAGGCTGCCGTGGGCGTAAGCGACATCCGCGCCCTTGGCTTCATTGGTGGCCTGCAGCGACGGCGCGCGGCGGCTGATGGCATCGGCCTGATACATCGGCACTTCGCCGATGCGGACGATACCGGCGGCGATGGCCGGATTGGCCGCGACCTTGGACAAGGCGTTGTTCAGCTTGGCAGCCAGATCGCCGAACTCGGCGCGCACGTCCTCGGAGCTGTTCTGCTCGAAGCCGGCCAGGCTCAGCATATTGCCCAGCACGCGCAGCACCTTCCAGGCCGGACGGGCTTCGCCCAGCGGCTTGACCACGCCGTTGAAGGTTTGCAGCTTGCCTTCCATATTGACGAAGGAGCCGGCGGTCTCGGAGAACGGCGCGATCGGCAGCAACACGTCGGCGTAGTCGAGCAGACCTTGGCCCTTATAGGCGGTCAGCGCGATCACGGTGGCGGCTTGCTTCATCGCCGCTACCGCGGCTTGCGGGTTGTAGCTGTCGAACTCCACTTCCGTGTTCAGCAGGAAGTAGGCCTTCTTCGGCTTGGCGATCATCGCGGCGGCGTTGTCGCCGTTTTGCGGCAACGCGCCCACCAGTTCGGCGCCCACGCTGTTGGCGGCTTCGGCCAGCATGCCGAAACGCGCGCCGGACAGGCGGGAGATTTCCTGGGCCAGCGACAGCAGTTGGCTGTAAGCCGGATGGTGTTGCGCCACATTGCCCAGCACGATGGACGCGGTTTCCGCGCCAGTCAGGCTTTCGGCGATGACGCGGGCCTGGGCGGACACGTCCACCGCGGCCAGGTCGATCTCGCTGACGCCAGCCTTGATCTCGGCCACAGCCTTCAGCACTTGCGACAGCGCGTTCACCAGCGCCAGCGGCGACACGATCAGCTTGCCCTTGATCTGGGTCAGCAGATTATCGTCGGCGACGTGGATAATGTTCAGCTCGCTGCCCTTCTTCACCGACTGGCGCAGACGCGAGGCCAGCAGCGGCTGTTCCTTGCGCAGCGTGGAGCCAATCACCAGCACGGACTTGGCGGCGGCCAGTTCGACGATGGAGGAGCCCAGCCACTCGGCGCCTTGCTTGGCGGCATCGGCGGCGAAATCGCTGCGGCGCAGGCGGTAATCCACGGCGTTGACGCCGAAGGCGCGCGCCAGCTTTTGCGCCAGGTGCAGTTCTTCGGTGGTGGAGTGCGGGTTCAGCAGGAAGCCGATGGCGTCCTTGCCGTGATCGGCGGAAACGCCGTTCAGGCCCTTGACCACGTAGTTCAGCGCGGTTTCCCAGTCGGTCTCATGCCACTTGCCGTCGAACTTGATCATCGGCTTGGTGAGACGCTCGGCGCTGTTCAGGCCCTCATAGGAGAAGCGGTCGCGGTCGGCGATCCAGCATTCGTTGATGGCTTCGTTTTCCAGCGGCAGCACGCGCATCACTTCGTTGCTCTTCACCTGGACGATCAGGTTGGAGCCCAGGCCGTCGTGCGGGCTCACCGACTTGCGGCGGGACAGCTCCCAGGCGCGCGTGGCGTAGCGGAACGGCTTGGAAGTCAGCGCGCCCACCGGGCACAGGTCGATGACGTTGCCGGAGATTTCCGAGTCCACGGTCTTGCCCAGGAAGGGCAGGATCTCGGAGAACTCGCTGCGGTTGGCCATGCCGATTTCCTGGAAGCCGCCCACTTCTTCCGTGAAGCGGACGCAGCGCGTGCAGTGGATGCAGCGCGACATTTCCTCGGCGGAAACCAGCGGACCCATGTCCTTGCCCACCACCACGCGCTTGTCTTCCTCATAGCGCGAGGTGGAGTTGCCGTAGCCCACGGCCAAGTCCTGCAGCTGGCATTCGCCGCCCTGGTCGCAGATCGGGCAATCCAGCGGGTGGTTGATCAGCAGGAATTCCATCACGCCCTGCTGCGCCTTCTTGGCCAGCGGCGACGCGGTATGGACCTTCATGCCGTCAGTAACGGGCGTGGCGCAAGCCGGCAGCGGCTTCGGCGCCTTTTCCACTTCCACCAGGCACATGCGGCAGTTGGCCGCGATGGACAATTTCTTGTGGTAGCAGAAGTGCGGAATATAGGTGCCCACGGAGTGGGCCGCCTCGATGACGGTGCTGCCTTGCGGCACCGTCAGTTTTTTACCGTCGATTTCGATTTCAAGCATCGCTCAACACCATTTGTGATCCACCAAGGTCTTTCCGTGTTCGATCGCGTACTCGAACTCATTGCGGAAATGCTTGGTGAAACTGCGAACCGGGAACACCGCGGCATCGGCCAGCGCGCAGATGGTGCGGCCGGCCATATTGTTGCCCACGGAATCCAGAAGCTCCAGATCGCCCTTGCGGCCTTGGCCGTTGGCGATGCGGTGGATGACCTTGTACAGCCAGCCGGTGCCTTCGCGGCACGGCGTGCACTGGCCGCAGGATTCTTCGTGGTAGAAATAGGCCAGACGCTCCAGCGCCTTGACCATGCACACGTCCTCGTTCATCACGATCACGGCGCCCGAACCCAGCATGGAGCCAGCCTTGGCGATGCTATCGTAGTCCATGGTGCATTGCATCATGATGTCGCCGGTCAGCACCGGCGCGGAGGAACCGCCCGGAATCACCGCCTTCAGCTTCTTGCCGTCGCGCATGCCGCCGGCCATTTCCAGCAGCTCGGAGAACGGCGTGCCCAGCGCGATCTCGTAGTTGCCCGGACGGTTGACGTGGCCGGAAACCGAGAACAGCTTGGTGCCGCCGTTGTTCGGCTTGCCCTTCTCCAGGAAGGTTTGCGCGCCGTCGCGGATGATGAACGGCACCGAGGCGAACGATTCGGTGTTGTTGATGGTGGTCGGCTTGCCGTACAGGCCAAAGCTGGCCGGGAACGGCGGCTTGAAGCGCGGCTGGCCCTTCTTGCCTTCCAGCGACTCCAGCAGCGCGGTTTCTTCGCCGCAGATGTAGGCGCCGTAGCCATGGTGGGCGTAGAGCTCGAAGTTGAAGCCGGAGCCCAGGATGTTCTGGCCCAGGAAACCCGCCTTGCGCGCCTCTTCCAGCGCTTCCTCGAACAACACGTAGTCTTCGAAGATCTCGCCGTGGATGTAGTTGTAACCCGCCTTGGTGCCCATCGCGTAACCGGCGATGATCATGCCCTCGATCAGGGAGTGCGGGTTGTAGCGGATGATGTCGCGGTCCTTGAAGGTGCCCGGCTCGCCCTCGTCCGTGTTGCAGACGACGTACTTGTCGCCCGGAAACGAGCGCGGCATGAAGCTCCATTTCAGGCCGGTCGGGAAACCCGCGCCGCCGCGGCCGCGCAGGCCGGAGTTCTTCACTTCCGCGATCACGTCTTCCTGCGTCATCTTGGAGTCGAGGATGCGGCGCAGCGCCTGATAGCCGCCGCGGGCCACATAGGCGTCCAGACGCCAGCAATCAGGCTGGGCGGTGTCGACGCCGTCGAAAATCACGCCATTAGCGAAGACAGCCATTATTTCAACTCCGCCAGTTTTTTATCGATTGCTGCGGGCGTCATGAAGCTGCACATCTTGTGGTTGTTCACCAGCAAGACCGGCGCGTCGCCGCAGGCGCCCATGCATTCGCCTTCCAGCAGGGTGTACATGCCGTCGGCGCTGGTTTCGCCGATGGCGATGCCCAGCTTCTTCGAGATGTACTCCGCGGCATTGACGCCGCCGGACAACGCACAGGGCAAGTTGGTGCAGACGGTGATCTTGTATTTGCCCACCGGCTTCATGTCGTACATGTTGTAGAACGTGGCGACTTCGTAGGCGGCCACCGGGGCGATGCCCAGGTAGTCGGCGACGAACTCGATCACGTCCTTGTTCAGGCAGCGCGCTTCCGGGGTTTCACCGGTGGCGCGCCGCTCGTCCAGCGCGATGCGCAGGGCGCCCATGACTGCAGAGCGCTTCTGGTCGGCCGGGTATTTGGCGACCTCGCGGTCGATCAAGGCTAGCGATTGTGCGGACAGCATCAGCGGTCAATCTCCCCAAACACGATATCCTGCGTACCGATGATGGCCACGACGTCGGCGATCATATGACCCTTGGCCATTTCGTCCAGCGCGGCCAAGTGGACATAGCCCGGCGCGCGGATCTTCAGACGGTACGGTTTGTTGGCGCCGTCGGACACCAGATAGATGCCGAATTCGCCCTTCGGGTGTTCCACCGCCGCGTAAGCTTCGCCTTCCGGCACGTGCATGCCTTCGGTGAACAGCTTGAAGTGGTGGATCAGGTCTTCCATATTGGACTTCATGCCTTCGCGCGAAGGCGGCGCCACCTTGTGGTTGTCGGTGATCACCGGCCCCGGATTGGCGCGCAGCCAGGCCACGCACTGCTGGATGATGCGGTTGGACTGGCGCATCTCTTCCACGCGCACCAGATAGCGGTCGTAGCAGTCGCCCGTCACGCCCACCGGCACGTCGAAGTCCATCTTGTCGTACACGTCGTACGGCTGGGTCTTGCGCAAGTCCCAGGCGATGCCGGAACCGCGCAGCATCGGGCCGGTCATGCCCAGGTTCAACGCGCGCTCGGCCGTCACCACGCCGATGCCAACGGTACGCTGCTTCCAGATGCGGTTATCGGTCAGCAGGGTTTCGTATTCGTCGATATAGCCCGGGAAGCGATCGGTGAAGTCGCTGATGAAGTCCAGCATCGAGCCCTTGCGGCCCTCGTTCAGGCGCGCCAATTCCTTGGCGTTCTTGATCTTGGACACGGTGTACTGCGGCATGCTGTCCGGCAGATCGCGATACACGCCGCCCGGACGGAAGTAAGCCGCGTGCATGCGCGCGCCGGACACCGCCTCGTAGCAGTCCATCAAGTCTTCGCGCTCGCGGAAGGCGTACAGGAACATGGTCATCGCGCCGATGTCCAGCGCGTGGGCGCCGATCCACAGCAGGTGGTTCAGCACGCGGGTGATCTCGGCGAACATCACGCGGATGTATTGCGCGCGCTCCGGCACCTCGATGCCCATCAGTTTTTCGATGGCCAGGCAGTAGGCATGCTCGTTGCACATCATGGACACGTAGTCGAGACGGTCCATATACGGCAGCGACTGGATGAAGGTCTTGCTCTCGGCCAGCTTCTCGGTACCGCGATGCAGCAGGCCGATGTGCGGATCGGCGCGCTGGACGACTTCGCCGTCCAGCTCCAGCACCAGACGCAGCACGCCGTGCGCGGCCGGGTGCTGCGGGCCGAAGTTCAGGGTGTAGTTACGGATCTCAGCCACCGTAGTTCTCCTCGCGAATGATGCGCGGAGTGATTTCGCGCGGTTCGATGGTGACAGGCTGGTAGATCACGCGCTGCTGGGTCGGGTCGTAACGCATTTCCACATGGCCGGACAGCGGGAAGTCCTTGCGGAACGGATGGCCGACGAAACCGTAGTCGGTCAGCAGACGGCGCAGGTCGGGGTGGCCTTCGAAAACGATGCCGTACAGGTCGAACGCTTCGCGTTCGAACCAGTTGGCGGCATTCCAGATATCGTTGACCGATGGGATCACCGGGAAGGCGTCGTCCTCGGCGAAGACGCGCAGACGGATGCGGTGGTTCAGCTTGACGGACAGCAGATGGTACACGGCGGCGAAGCGCGGACCGTCCCACGGCTCGTCGCGGTAGGCGCTGTAGTCCATGCCGCAAATGTCGATGCATTGTTCGAAGGCGAGGTCGGCGTGGTCGCGCAAGGTTTGCGCGACGGACAGCAGATCGGACGCCTTGCAGACGATGGTCAGCTCATCCAGGGCCAGCGTGCTGCGCACGAGCTTGTCGCCCAGCGCGGCGGCAACGACCGAACCCAACGCTTCCATTTTTTTGGAGGCCATAAGTATTTACCTTAGCGGGCGATGGTGTTGGTACGCTTGATCTTGTTCTGCAGCTGGATGATGCCGTACAGCAGCGCCTCGGCGGTCGGAGGACAGCCCGGCACGTAGACATCCACCGGCACGATGCGATCGCAGCCGCGAACAACGGAATAGGAGTAATGATAGTAGCCGCCGCCGTTGGCACAGGAGCCCATCGAGATCACCCAGCGAGGTTCGGCCATCTGGTCGTATACCTTGCGCAGGGCGGGCGCCATCTTGTTGCACAGCGTGCCGGCGACGATCATCAGGTCGGACTGGCGCGGACTGGGCCGGAACACGATGCCGAAGCGGTCCAGGTCGTAACGCGCCGCGCCGGCATGCATCATTTCCACCGCGCAACAGGCCAGGCCGAAGGTCATCGGCCACAGCGAGCCGGTGCGGGTATAGTTGATAAGCTTATCGGCTGTCGTGGTGACGAAGCCTTTCTCCAGAATCCCTTCTACTCCCATTCCAGAGCTCCCTTCTTCCACATGTAGACGAAACCGAGCGTCAGCACGGCCAGAAACTCGACCATCACGCCCAAACCATAGACGCCCAGATCCTTCAGCACCACGGCCCACGGAAACAGGAATGCGATTTCCAGGTCGAACAGGATGAAGAGAATGGCGATCAGGTAATAGCGGACGTCAAACTTCATGCGGGCATCTTCGAAGGCCTCGAAGCCGCATTCGTATGGAGAAAGTTTTTCAGCATCAGGACGATTCGGCGCCAGCAGTTTGCCCAAGACGATAGGGCCCACGCCGACCAGAAGTCCGACGATGACAAACATCAGAATGGGAAAGTAGTTTTGCAGCATTTCCCGTACACCCCCAAAAAAAGAGGGGTCACCCCCTCTTGGCTCCAAATAAAACAGGCCACCGGAGTCCCGGTGGCCTGTTTTTGAATGGTGGTGCCGACAGTGAGACTCGAACTCACACAGCTTTCGCCACTACCCCCTCAAGATAGCGTGTCTACCAATTTCACCATGTCGGCACAGCAAAGCTTTTTAAATTTTTACTCCGGGATCTTGGAAGCAGGTCCGGAAGCATTTTTATTAGGCGCGCCTGCCGGGATTTGCGGCACTGCCTGCTCAATCTTTCCACCCATGACGCCAAGGTCGTGCTTTCCGCCCCCGGAAAGATACACGAGACCCATGGCAGTAGAGAAGAAGATCACCGCGGCTACCGCAGTGCTTCTACTCAGGAAATTCGCGGAACCAGACGCACCAAAGAGACTGCCGGATGAGCCGCTACCAAAGGCCGCACCCATGTCAGCACCCTTGCCGTGCTGCATCAAAACAAGGACGATGATACTTACCGCGGACAGTAAGTTGACAATCCAAATAAGCGTCTTGAGAAGTTCCATACTATATCAATTTTCCTGCGGCTTGGCAAATCACTCTGAATGAACCGGCGTCCAGCGAGGCCCCTCCGACCAATGCTCCGTCGACGTTTTTCGTCGCCAGAATCGCTTCGGCATTCTCTGCTTTGACACTGCCGCCGTAGAGGACGCGAATCTTATCGGAGGCCGCAGCGTTTTGCAAGCACCAGTTTTTGATGAAGGCATGGATTTCGGCAATCTGCTCCAGTGACGCCACCTTGCCGGTGCCAATCGCCCAGACCGGTTCGTAGGCGATGACGTAGTCACCTTCCACTTCGCTCAGCACGGACAATTGCTCGGCAACCACTTCCTTATAGCTGCCCGCCTCGCGTTGTTCCAGCGTTTCCCCCACGCATAGCACCGGCGCGACACCTGCGGCGATGGCATGGCGCATCTTGGCCAGCAAGGCCGCGTTGTCCTCTCCGAAATACTGGCGGCGCTCGGAGTGGCCCACCAGCGCGTAGCGACAGCCCACGTCGGCCAGCATGGCGGCGCTGGTTTCGCCGGTAAAGGCACCGTCAGCGTCGAAACGGCTGACATCCTGGGACGACAAGGCGATCTTGCCGCCCTTCAGCTGCTCGGCCAGTGCGGCCAGATAGACTGCTGGAGCGGCAACGCCGACACCTTCGCGGTTGGTGGTTGCATCCTTCAACAACGCTTCGGCCAGCGCGCGCGCGCTGTCCAAACGGGTATTCATTTTCCAGTTGCCTATCACCAGCTTGGCGGTCATGCCGTTCTCCCCATCATTATTAGAAGATGATGGCGCGGATTATAGCCCAGGCCCCCGTCCCCTCCAATGGTGCTGGATCAAGCATTCACGACTTGTAATATTTCTGAAAAAATTCAGCTTTACGATGACGGCCATCACAACAGCAGCCCATCACATTTCGGGAGTTAAGCATGAAACAGTCCGTACGCCTTGTTGCAGCTCTTGGTTCTGTACTGATCGCAGGCTCGGTTTACGCAGCCGATATCACCGGCGCAGGCGCGACCTTCCCCTACCCTCTGTACGCCAAGTGGGCCGCCAATTACAAAGGCGTTTCCGGCAATAACATGAACTACCAGTCCATCGGCTCCGGCGGCGGCATCAAGCAGATCCAGTCCAAGACCGTGGACTTCGGCGCCTCCGACATGCCGCTGAAACCGGAAGTGCTGGAACAATCGGGCCTGACTCAGTTCCCGACCGTGATGGGCGGCGTGGTGCCGGTCTATAACATTCCGGGCATCGCCGCCGGCCAGATCAAGCTCACCGGCCCGCTGCTGGCCGACATCTACCTGGGCAAGATCAGCAAGTGGAACGACCCGGCCCTGACCAAGCTGAACCCCGGCGTGAAGCTGCCTGACCAGCGCATCTCCGTGGTGCGCCGCTCCGATGGCTCCGGCACCACCTTCATCTTCACCAACTACCTGTCCAAGATTTCGCCGGAATGGGCCAAGGAAGTCGGCTCCAACACCTCCGTCAGCTGGAAGGGCAGCTCGGTGGGCGGCAAGGGCAATGAAGGCGTGGCCAACTACGTGTCCCGCATCAAGGGCTCCATCGGTTACGTGGAATACGCCTACGCCAAGCAGAACAAGCTGAGCTACGCTCTGCTGGAAAACCAGGCCGGCGTGTTCGTGAAGCCGGAAGAAGGCTCCTTCAAGGCCGCCGCCGCCAACGCCGACTGGAAGAAGGCACCGGGCTTCTACCTGCTGCTGACCAACCAACCGGGCAAGGCCAGCTGGCCGATCGCCGGCGCCACCTTCATCCTGATGCACAAGAAGCAGGACAAGCCGGGCCAAGCCACCGAAGTGCTGAAGTACTTCGACTGGGCGTACAAGAACGGCGACAAGACCGCGCAAGAGCTGGACTACATCCCGATGCCGGACAATGTGAAGGGCATCATCCGCGCCAGCTGGAAGCAAATCACCGACGGCAGCGGCAAGACCGTCTGGAACTAAGCTACACTGACGCGACAGCGTAACCGTCGCACCCAGGCCGGGGGGAGCACGCTCCCTCCGGCCTTGTGTCTGAACCACCAAGACCACGACACATGCAAAAATTGAATCAACATCGGCAGCTGGGCATTCAGCTGCTGCTGGACAAACTGTTCCGTGTGACCACCCGCAGCTTCGCCTTCCTGGTGCTGGCGCTGCTGGTGGGCATCCTTATTTCCTTGCTGATCGGCGCGCTGCCGACCATCCATCATTTCGGCTGGGGCTTTCTGGCCAGCGCCGAATGGGATCCGGTGCAGGAAAAATTCGGCGCCGTGGTACCCATCTTCGGCACCCTGGTCACCTCGTTGATCGCCCTGCTGATCGGCGTGCCGGTCAGCTTTGGCATTGCGCTGTTTCTGACTGAGCTGTGCCCCACCTGGCTGAAACGGCCGCTGGGCATCGCCATCGAACTGCTGGCCGGCATTCCGTCCATCATCTACGGCATGTGGGGCCTGTTCGTGTTCGCGCCCTTCTTCTCCGACCATATCCAGCCCTGGCTGATCGACAATCTGGGCGACGTGCCGCTGATCGGCTTCCTGTTCCAGGGCGCGCCGATAGGCATAGGCCTGTTCACCGCCGGCCTGATCCTGGCCATCATGGTGATTCCCTTCATCGCGTCGGTGATGCGCGACGTGTTCGAGGTGGTGCCGGTGATGCTGAAGGAATCGGCCTACGGCCTGGGCTCCACCACCTGGGAAGTGGTGCGCCACGTGGTGCTGCCTTACACCAAGACCGGCGTCGTCGGCGGCATCATGCTCGGCTTGGGCCGCGCGCTGGGCGAAACGATGGCCGTGACCTTCGTCATCGGCAACTCCTCGCGCTTCACCTCCAGCCTGTTCGAACCCGGCAACTCCATCGCCTCCTCGCTGGCCAATGAATTCGCCGAGGCCAACGGCGACTTGTACATCGGATCGCTGATCGAACTGGGCCTGATCCTGTTCTTCATCACCTTCGTGGTACTGGCCTGCTCCAAGCTGCTGCTGCTGCGCCTGAAGAAGCAGGAAGGCAAGCCTTCCTGATATGAAAGACGTCACAACGATGAGCCAAGCGACTATGACTGACGCCCTGCCTAACGCTGCCGCGTCCGGCGGCCTGAAGATGGACAGCGCCATCTATCGCCGCCGCCGGCTGACCAACAAGCTGACCATGACAGTTTCCATGCTGACCATGGCCTTTGGTCTGTTCTGGCTGTTCTGGATTTTGATCACCCTGCTGCAACACGGCCTGTCCGGCATCAACTGGCAGGTGTTCACCGTCAGCACGCCGCCGCCGGGCAGCACCGGCGGCCTGGCCAACGCCATCTACGGCAGCTTGTTGATGACCACCTTCGGCACCCTGTTCGGCACCCCCATCGGCATCCTGGCCGGCATTTACCTGGCCGAGTTCGGCCAGCGCGGCTGGCTGGCCCCGGCGACGCGCTTCATCAACGACATCCTGCTGTCGGCGCCGTCCATCGTGATCGGCCTGTTCATCTATGAAGTGTATGTCGTCTCGGTCGGCCACTTTTCCGGCTGGGCCGGCTCCTTCGCCCTGTCCATCCTGGTGATCCCGGTGGTGGTGCGCACTACGGAAAACATGCTGCGCCTGGTGCCCAACAGCCTGCGCGAAGCCGCCGCCGCCCTGGGCGCGCCGCAATGGAAGGTGACGCTGTACGTGACGCTGCGCTCGGCCAAGGCCGGCGTGCTGACCGGTATTCTGCTGGCCGTGGCGCGCATTTCCGGCGAAACCGCGCCGCTGCTGTTCACCGCGCTGAACAACCAGTTCTTCAACAGCAATATGAACCAGCCGATGGCCAACCTGCCCATCGTGATCTTCCAGTTCGCGATGAGTCCGTACGAAGACTGGCACACCCTGGCCTGGGCTGGCTCGCTGCTGATCACCTTCAGCGTGCTCACTCTGAACATCGTCGCCCGCTGGATGGGCGGCCAAAAGAATCAATCGCATTAAGGCATGACAACCATGACCAGCACCAAGCTCCAGGTTCGCAACCTGAACTTCTTTTACGGCAATTTCCACGCGCTGAAGAACATCCAGCTGGACATCGCCCCGCGCAAAGTCACCGCCTTCATCGGCCCGTCCGGCTGCGGCAAATCCACGCTGCTGCGCACCTTCAACCGCATGTACGAGCTGTACCCCGGCCTGCGCGCCGAGGGCGAAATCCTGCTGGATGGCCAAAACGTCCTGAGCCGCGACATCGACGTCAACCTGCTGCGCGCCAAGGTAGGCATGGTGTTCCAGAAGCCAACGCCGTTCCCGATGTCCATCTACGACAACATCACCTTCGGCGTGAAGCTGTACGAAAAACTGTCCAAGGGCGAGATGGAAGACCGCGTGGAATGGGCGCTGCGCAAGGCCGCGCTGTGGGACGAAGTCAAAGACAAGCTGAAGCAGTCCGGCCACTCCCTGTCCGGCGGCCAGCAGCAGCGTCTGTGCATCGCCCGCGCCGTGGCCTCCAAGCCGGAAGTGCTGCTGCTGGACGAGCCGACCTCGGCGCTGGACCCGATCTCCACCGCTCACATCGAAGAACTGATTCATGAGCTGAAGGAGGACTACACCATCGCCATCGTGACGCACAATATGCAGCAGGCGGCGCGCGTGTCCGACTTCACCGCCTATATGTATTTGGGCGAGCTGATCGAGTTCGGCAACACCGATGACATCTTCACCGCGCCCAAGGTCAAGGCGACGGAAGACTACATCACCGGCAAGTTTGGTTAAGCGGCGAAGCCGTCTGACATTGGGTCCCGCCTGGCGCGGGACCTGTCTTTTCTGTCGGACAAAATGATCATGACATGATAAAAAATCCAGCATCTACCCTTGTGGCAAGCCATCTCTGTCAAGCGGATTCTGAAAATTAAGCAGGCAAAACCACACGCATTTTATTTTTCTTATAAAGACTTGACGCCACCTGTTCGGAACCCAACAATCGCGCCTTTACGATAACCTCTGACTCGCCATGCTGGACCTGTTCTCCGGGCTCGACACCCACGTAGTCATTACCTTGGTGCTTTCTCTGGGCTTCGTGCTCGCGTTTGAATTCATCAATGGTTTCCACGACACCGCCAACGCGGTCGCCACCGTCATCTACACCCAGTCGATGAAGCCGCGCCTCGCCGTGTTTTATTCCGGCATCTGCAACTTCCTCGGCGTGATGACCGGCGGCTTGGCCGTGGCCTACGCCATCGTGCATTTGCTGCCGGTGGACCTGCTGATCTCGGTCAACACCAGCCGCGGCATGGCCATGGTGTTCGCCCTGCTGGCCGCCGCCATCCTGTGGAACCTCGGCACTTGGTATCTGGGCCTGCCGGCCTCGTCCAGCCACACGCTGATCGGCGCCATCCTGGGCGTGGGCGTGGCCAACAGCCTGATCAACCACACCTCGCTGTCCCACGGCATCAACTGGGGCAAGGCGGTGGACGTCGGCGCCTCGCTGCTGGTCTCTCCCATCGTCGGCGCGGTCATGGCCGGCCTCATCGTCATTCTGCTGCGCCGCTTCCGGCCGCACAGCAATGTGCACAAGACGCCCTACTTGCGCCAGCAAGTGGAAGGCCGCAAGCATCCGCCGTTCTGGACCCGTTTCATGCTGATCGTATCGGCCATGGGCGTCAGCTTCGCCCACGGCTCCAACGACGGCCAAAAAGGCGTGGGCCTGGTGATGCTGGTGCTGATCGGCATCGTGCCGGCCAAGTTCGTGCTGAACCTGGACAGCACGCCTTACCAGCTGGAACGCACCCGCGACGCGGCGCAGCATCTGCAGCAGTTCTACCAGCGCCACGAGGCGGATCTGTCCAAGATCATCGTCAAGTCCACCAGCACCAGCCAGTATGAATGCCATCCGCAGCAAACCGTGGCCACCTCCGCCCAGTTGCTGAAGCTGATGGGCGACGGCAACGACTACCACAACCTCAGCGCCTCCCAGCGTTGGGACGTGCGCACCCAGTTGCTGTGTCTGGACGACGCCGCCAAGAAAGCCTCCGATCTGCCCAATTTGTCGTCCGACGACAAGCAGCTGCTGAGCAATCTGCGCAAGGACCTGACCGCCACCACCGAATACGCGCCCACCTGGGTGATCGTGGCCGTGGCCTTGTCCATCGGCATCGGCACCATGATAGGCTGGCGCCGCGTGGTGAAGACTGTAGGCGAAGGCATAGGCAAGAAGGACATGACCTATGCCCAGGGCGTAGCTGCGCAAGCCACCGCTGCCGTCTCCATCGGTCTGGCCAGCTGGTTTGGCTTCCCGGTGTCCACCACCCACGTGCTGGCCAGCGGCGTGGCCGGCACCATGATCGCGGACAAAGCCGGCCTGCAAATGAGCACCATCCGCTCCATCGCCCTGGCCTGGCTGTTCACCCTGCCCGCTGCCATGCTGCTGGCCGGCAGCATGTACTACCTGGCCGCGCATTGGTTCTAAACCTACCTCGCTGCAAAGAAAAGCCGCTCCTTGAGCGGCTTTTTTCATGCTTGATTCAGGTCAATGGGAGGCAGGACTATTGTTGAAGCCATAATTCACAAATTGCTAATATGAAGCCGCTTCATCAATGGTTTCCTTTGTTTGCAGCAATCCTCCCTCGCCGCCGCGATGCCCCCAATCGCGGCGGATTTTTTTATGCCTTGAGGAATTGCTCGCGTCCGGCCAGCCAACGCTCCAAGTGCGCCTCCGCCGCCTGCGGCCAACGCTCCAGCAGGACAGGCGCCAAATCGCGCGCCGCCTCCAGCAGCGCCTGGTCCTGCTCCAGGTCGGCGAAGCGCAGCATCGGCAGGCCGCTCTGGCGCGCGCCCAGGAATTCGCCCGGACCGCGGATCTGCAAGTCTTGCCGCGCGATCTCGAAGCCGTCGGTATTCTCGTAGATCACCTTCAGCCTGGCCTTGGCCAGGTCGGACAAGGGATTTTCAAACAACAGCACGCAGACGCTGCGCGCGCTGCCGCGCCCCACCCGGCCGCGCAGCTGGTGCAGTTGGGCCAGGCCCATGCGCTCGGCGTGCTCTATCACCATCAGGCTGGCATTGGGCACATCCACCCCCACTTCGATCACCGTGGTGGCCACCAGCACGTCCAGCAGGCCGGCCGCGAACGCCGCCATCACCTCCGCCTTTTCCGCCGCCTTCAGCCGGCCATGCACCAGCCCAATGCGGCGGCCCGGCAAGTCCTGCTGCAATTGCTGGTGGCAATCCACCGCCGTCTGCAGCTGCAGCGCCTCGGACTCCTCGATCAGCGGACACACCCAATAGGCCTGATGGCCCTCGGCGCAAGTCTTCTCCACAAACTGGACGACTTCGGCGCGGCGCGGGCTGCCGATCAACTTGGTGACGATGGGCGTGCGGCCCGGCGGCAGCTCGTCTATCGCCGACACGTCCAGATCGGCGTAGAAGCTCATCGCCAGCGTGCGCGGGATAGGCGTGGCCGACATCATCAGCTGATGCGGCTCCTCGCCCTTGTCCTGCAACGCCAGCCGCTGGCCGACGCCGAAGCGGTGCTGCTCGTCGACGATGGCCAAGCCCAGCTTCTGGAAGGCCACGTCGTCCTGAAACAGCGCGTGGGTGCCCACCGCCAGCCGGCATTGGCCGGTGGCGATCTCCTCCAGCGCCTGCTGCTTGGCCTTCTTCCTCAGGCTGCCGGACAGCCAGGACACGCCCATTCCCAGCGGCGCCAGCCAGCCGGACAGCTTCAGGTAATGCTGCTCGGCCAGGATTTCGGTCGGCGCCATCAGCGCCACCTGGTAGCCGGCCTCGATCGCCGACAAAGCCGCCAGCGCGGCGACGATGGTCTTGCCGCTGCCGACGTCACCCTGCAGCAGCCGGTGCATGGGATGCGCCTCGCGCAGGTCGGCGCGGATTTCGTCCAGCACACGGCGCTGAGCGGCGGTGAGCGGAAACGGCAGCGCGTCCAGCAATTGCCGCGTCAGCCGGCCATCGCCATGGATGCGCGGCGCCTGGCCCTGCCGGCGCGCGCGGTAAGCCAGCCGCATCGACAACTGCTGCGCCAGCAGCTCGTCGAACTTCAGCCGCTGCCAGGCCGGCAGCTGCGGATCGGCCAGCTGCTGCGCCGTCCACTCCGGCGGCGGCTGGTGCAGCAGGCGGATGGCCTCAGCGAACGGTTGCAGACCAAGGGGCGACACCAGCTCGCCTGGCATCAACTCATCCAGCTTTTGCGATTTCAACTCGGTGTGGACCAGCTTGCGCAGCACCAGCTGGGCCAAGCCATTCACCGTCGGGTAGACCGGGGTCAGGCTCTCCGCCAGCGGCGCGCCCTCGCGCACCTCGCGCGTCTTGGGATGCACCATCTCGTCGCCGGCGAAGCCGCGACGGATTTCGCCCAAGGCGCGGATGCGGCTGCCCTCGGCAAACTGCTTGAGCTGGCTGGGATAAAAGTGGATGAAACGCAGCAGTAAGCTGCCGCTGCCGTCCTCGATCTGAACGCGGAGCTGCTTGCGCGGCTTGTAACTGACCTCATGCGCGGTGACCGTGCCCTCCACCAGCACCGGCTGGCCATACGGCGCGTCGGCGATGGGATAGAGATGGGTTTCATCCTCGTAGCGCAGCGGCAGGTGCAGCACCAGGTCGAAGCGGCGGCGGATGCCCAGCTTCTCCAGCTTCTTGGCCAGCGCGGCCGGCACAGTCGGCGGCTGGTTGGCGAGATCGGTCGGGGAATTCATGAAGCCGATTGTACCCAACAATGCGAAAGGCGGAAGCGGCTCGCGCCGGCTTCCGCCTCGTCCTTAGGACATGTGTCCGCTAAATTACTGCTGGCGTTCCCATACCTGGGTGCGGCCCAGCAGGGAGAAGCCGAGGAAGCCGCGCACTTCCAGCTTGTTGCCGTTGTCCACCAGCTTCATCTTCGCGCTGTAAACCTTGCCGGACTTCGGATCCAGGATGTGGCCGCTGTTCCAGCCTTCGCCTTCCTTCTTCAGGCCCCACAGGATTTGCATGCCGTTGACCGGCTTGTCCTTGTTGGCGCCGTCGCACTTGTCGCATACCGCGTCCGGGTGCATGAACAGCTTGACCACCTTGCCGCTCAGCTCGCCGTTGGCGCCTTCGTTGATCTGCACCAGCGCCTTGGCCTGGTGGGTCTCGTCGTCGATGGTCTTCCACACACCGGCCGCGCCGCCTGCCAGCGCCAGTTGGCTTGCCATGCCTAAAGCAGCCGCCAGACCGGCGATTTTGGCGATTCGAATCATGATGTTTCCCTCGTTCGTTTGTTATAAACAGCAGTTTGGAGTAGCGGCTCTAGGATGCCAATTGCCGTGCCCAGCGTCAAGCCGGCTTCAGTTCTGAAATACCCCCTCCCCCATCGCCATCACGCGGCCGCCCACTCCGACCGCCCCTTGGGCATCGACATCCAGGTACAGCACATTCGGCCGGTTTAGCGCCCCGCCCTGCTCCACACGCCAAGACAGCGGCCCTAGGCCGTTCAAGACGCACCAGCCGCCCAGATTGGCGCAGGCGCTGCCGGTGCCCGGGTCTTCGATGATGGCGCCCAATTGCTCGAAAAACAGCCGCACGGTGGCGACGCCATCCTGCTGATGCCAGAGATAAGCGATGCTGCGCCCGGGACGCAGCGTGGCATGGCGACAGAACAAGGCGTGGTCAGGCCGCGCGCGCAACACGGCTTCGCGGCTGGCCAAACCGATCAACAGCTGCTCGCTGCCGGCATTGACCCATTGCGGCGCATGCAGCACGTCCGCCGTTTCCAAACCCAGCATGGCCGCCGCCTCTTCGCTGGAACAACCGCGCCGCGCCGTCGCCGGCAAGGCGCGCAGCCGGAACAAGCCGGCCTCATGCGTGATGGGAATCCGGCCGGAGCGCGTGCGCAGCGCGTACGCGTCGCCCAGCTCGCCCATGCCATGCAACACGGATGCCGCGCCTAGCGTGGGATGGCCGGCGAACGGCAGCTCATAGCCGGGCGTGAAAATGCGCAGGCTGGCGGCGCACTCGGCATCGCCGGGAAACAGGAAAACGGTTTCCGACAGATTGAACTGGCGGGCGATCAGCTGCATGTCGTCATCCGTCAGGCCGGCGGCGTCGGTGAACACCGCCAGCGGATTGCCGCCGAAGCGCTGCTCGGCGAACACATTGACGATCTTAAAGGCATAGGCGGACATTAATCATCCTTATATAAATGGCATGCCCGATCCTGCATCTGATCCTCCACCTTGGCAAGCCGCATCTGCGCGCGGTCCGCCTCTTTCTTGGAGGCCGCCTGGCGCGCGTTGTCGTGCAAAACCCGCTTTTTTTCGGCCAGCCGCTGGCAACGCTCGCGCTCGGCCAGCCATTTCTTGCGCTGCTCGCGTCTGGCCCTCTCCTCCGCCACGGCCGCTTTCTGTCTGGCCTTTTCCTGCTGGCCCGCCCAGTCTTGCAAGTCGCGCCGGTAGCGCTGCGTCGCCGCCTTGCCCTGCTCGCCCTGCTCCACCACGCTGAACGGCTGCGAAGACAGCTCCAGGCGCTCATGCCCGGCGGGACAAGGCTGCTGGCCATAAGCGATGCGACCGGCCTCGTCGCGGCATTTGACCACCTGGGCCGCGCAGGCCTGCCACGCCAAGGCTAAACACAAGAAGTACAGGCTACGCATGGCTGGCTCCAGAAAGAGGGAAGTCATCTAGCTTGCTCTGCGCTTAAACACTGGGCTACTGGCAGCAAGACAGGCTGGCCACCCTGAGCGGGAGGAGAGCGCTTCAAGAAAAAACCCGCGCATAGCGCGGGTTTTGCTTGCCGAGAAACGCCAGGCTTACAGCACCATCACCGCTTCGGCTTCCACCAGCACGCCCTTGGGCAGGCTGGCCACGCCGACGGCGGCGCGGGCCGGGAACGGCTGGCTGAAGTACTGGCCCATGATTTCGTTGAAGGTGGCGAAGTTGGACAGGTCGGTCAGGTAGGCGTTGAGCTTGACGATCTGGTCCAGGCTGCCGCCGGCGGCCTCGCACACGGCCTTCATGTTCTTGAACACCTGGTGGGTTTCGGCGGCGAAACCGCCTTCCACCACGGCCATGGTGGCCGGGTCCAGCGGGATCTGGCCGGACAGGTAGACGGTGTTGCCTGCCTTGACGGCTTGCGAGTAGGCGCCGATGGCGGCCGGAGCCTTGTCGGTGTGGATAATTTCCTTAGCCATTATTCATCTCCTTCTTTGAGGAACAGGGTGAGCAAATCGTTGAGAAAGCGCTGGCCTTTCAGCGTCGGGCGCAGCATGGCGCCATCGCCCTCCAGCAGGCCTTGCGCCTGGGCGTCGTCCAGCTGGCGGCGGATCAGCACCAGCGGCAGCCCGGTGCGTTCCTGGAACAGGCGGCTCTCGAAGCCGCCGGTCAGGCGCAGCAGATTCATCATGAATTCGAACGGCAAGTCGGCGCGGGCGACTTTCTGGCTGCTTTGCAGCGGATTGCCGTCCGCCACCGCCTTCAGATAGGCCGCCGGCTGCTTGTGCCGCATCTGGCGCACAATGCCGGCGTGGCTGCTGATCTTGCCATGCGCGCCGGCGCCGATGCCGATATAGTCGCCAAACTGCCAGTAATTGAGGTTGTGCCGGCTGTGCCGGCCCGGTTTGGCGAAGGCCGAGGTTTCGTAATGATCGAAACCGGCGGCGTCCAAGCGGGATTCTATCGCCTCCTGCATGTCGGCCGACACCTCGTCGTCCGGCAGGTTTTGCGGCGTTTGCACGGCAAACAGCGTATTCGGCTCAATCGTCAGGTGATAGGCCGACAAATGCGTGATGCCGTAGGACAGCGCAGTGTTCAGGTCGGACAGCGCCTCGTCCAGGGTCTGGCCCGGCAGCGCGTACATCAGGTCCAGATTGACGTTGTCGAAGTGGGTCAGCGCGATCTCGACCGCGCGCTTGGCCTCGTCGCCATCGTGGATGCGGCCCAGCGCCTTCAAGTGCTTGGGATCGAAACTCTGGATGCCGATGGACAGCCGATTGATGCCGGCCTCGCGGTAGCCGCGGAAGCGCTCGATCTCGAAAGTGCCGGGATTGGCCTCCATCGTGATCTCGGCGTCCGGATGCAGCTTCATGCGCGCGCGCACGCCGGCCAGCAGCGCGTCCATCGCCTGCGGGCTGAACAGGCTGGGCGTGCCGCCGCCCATGAAGATGCTGGTCAGCGGCCGGCCCCATACCTCGGGCAGGCTGAATTCCAGATCGCGCAGCAGCGCGTCGACATAGGCCATCTCGTCAAAGCCGTTTTTCGGCTCGTGCGAGTTAAAGTCGCAATACGGGCACTTGCGGATGCACCACGGGAAATGCACGTACAAAGACAGAGGCGGCAGCTCGCGCAGGCCGCCCGTCAGCGCCGACAGATCGACCACGCTCATGCCAGCGCCTTGAGCTTGGCCATCAGCGCGGCCAGCGCCTGGCCGCGGTGGCTGACGCGGTTCTTCTCGGCTGCGTCCAGTTCGGCCACCGACACGCCATAGCTGGGCAGGTGGAAATGCGGGTCATAGCCGAAACCGCCCTCGCCGGCCGCCTCGTCGCGCACTTCGCCCAGCCAGATGCCGTCGGCCACCAGCGGTTGCGGGTCGTCGGCATGGCGCACCAGCACCAGCACGCAGTAATACCAGGCGCGGCGGTTGGCCTCGCCCTGCAGCTTTTCCACCAGCAGCGCGTTGTTGCGCGCGTCGGACTTGGGTTCGCCGGCGAAGCGGGCAGAGTACACGCCCGGCGCGCCGCCTAGCGCTTCCACGCAGATGCCGGAATCGTCTGCCAGCGCCGGCAGGCCGGTCAGCCGGCTGGCGTGGCGCGCCTTCTCCAGCGCGTTTTCCAGGAAGGTGTGGTGCGGCTCCGGGCATTCCGGCACGTCGAAATCACGCTGCGGGCGCACGGTGACGCCCAGCTCGGCGAACAGCGCGCCGAACTCCTTCAGCTTGCCGGGGTTATTGCTGGCGAGAACCAGTTGGTCGAACATCTTTTCGCTCTTTCTATCTTGTGGGTGCGGCCGAACCGGGTCGATGGCGTCCGGCCAGGCCGCCAGCTTAGCGGCTGACCTTCACTTCCGTCCACATCCGCGCCAGCGCGCGGCGCTCTTTCGGCGTCAGTTCGCGCAAGACCGTCCATGTCTTGGCTTGCTCGGCCGTAGGATGGATCACCGGGTTGACTTTCAAGTCGGCGCGGAAATAGGCGCTGGCGGTGGATACCGGGTTGGTCGCGCCGTTGAGGTTGGTCAGTTGGGCGGCGTTTTTGCCGTCCAGCATGAAATTGATGAACTGGTGCGCTAGGTCCGGCCGCTTGGCGCTGGCGGTGATCGCCATGGTGTCGACGCCGACCTCATTGCCTTCGCGCTGTGGCGCGTTGCCGATATGGAAGGGCCGCTTGGTCAGGCGCGCGTCCTCGCTGGCCTGGAAGAATTCGGTGGAGTAGCCCAGCGCCGCCCAGATATTGCCGACCGCCAGCTGCTTCAGATAGCTGGCATTGGAGAAGGCCGCCCAATACGGCTTGGCGCGCTTGATGACATCGCGCGCGGCGCGCATGTCGGCGTCGGTCGCCTTATTCGGGTCCTTGCCCAAGTAGAACAGCGCGGCGGCGAATACCTCGCGCGAGCTATCCAGCACCGTCACCTTGCCCTTGATCTTCCGCAGCACATTCGGATCGAAAATCACCGACCAACTGGTCGGATCGATGCCCAGCTGCTGCAGTTTCTCCACGTTGTAGCCCACCGAGGTCAGCGACAGCACGGTGGGGATGGTGTAGCGGTTCCCCGGATCATAGCTTTGCGACAAATAGGCCGGCGCCACATTCTTCAGATTGGGAATCCGGCGGTGGTCCAATGGTTGCAACAACTTTTGCTTGGTCATCGCCTGCACCACGAAACTGGACGGAAACACCATGTCGTAGCCCTTGGCCCCGGCGGCCAGCTTGGCCAGCATTTCCTCGTTGTCCCCATAGTAGTCCTGCACCACCTTGCAGCCGCAGCGTTTCTCGAACTGCCTGACGATGTTGTCCGATAAGGAACCGCTCCAGTTGTAGATGTGCAGCACGTCATTGGGACCGGCCCAGGCCAGGCCGGAAGACAGCGACAGGGCAAGCATCAGCTTTTGCAACGTTTTCAATTGGGATTCACCTCCAGACAGTCATGCCGGGCATGACAACCATGACAAAAGGCGGCCGAGGCCGCCTAGCTCAGGGCGGCCGCCTCAAGCAGCCGGAATGTAGCGTCAACCGCGGCGGCTTTGCAGCGTCGCCTCATAGGCCAGGCGCAACAAGCCGGCATCGGCGCCATCCAAGAGCTTGGCGTCGGACAGCATGCGCCGCCAGTTGCGCGCGCCGGGCAGGCCCTGGAACAGGCCCAGGATGTGGCGGGCGATATGGCGCACATTGCTGCCGTCGGATAAACGCGCCGTCACATAAGGCATCATCGCCTCCACCACCGCCGCGCGTTCCGGCCCCGCGGTTTCATCGCCATAGAAGCGAGCGTCCCACTCGGCCATCAGCCAAGGATTGTGATAAGCCTCGCGCCCCACCATCACGCCGTCCACATGCTGCAAATGCTCGGCGATCTCCGCATTGGTTTTGACCCCGCCATTGATCAGGATCTCCAGGTCCGGCCGCTCGCGCTTGAGCCGGTAGACATAGTCGTACTTCAGCGGCGGAATTTCGCGGTTTTCCTTGGGGCTCAGGCCCTTCAGGATGGCGTTGCGGGCATGGACGATGAAGGTCTGGCAGCCGGCCTCGGCCACCGTGTCGACAAACTCGCGCAGGTAGTCGTAGTGCTCGATCTGGTCGATGCCGATTCGATGCTTGACCGTCACGTCGATGTCCACCGCGTCGCGCATCGCCTTGACGCAGTCCGACACCAACTGCGGCTCTGCCATCAGGCAGGCGCCGAAAGCGCCCTTCTGCACTCTTTCCGACGGGCAGCCGACGTTTAGGTTCACTTCGTCATAGCCCCACTCTTGCGCCAGCTTGGCGCAAGCGGCCAACTCAGACGGCTCGCTGCCGCCCAGTTGCAGCGCGACCGGATGTTCGGCCTCGTCGAAGCGCAAATGGCGGGCGACGTCGCCGTTCAGCAAGGCGCCGGTGGTCACCATCTCGGTATACAGCCAGGTGTGGCGGGTAATCTGGCGGGCGAAGTAGCGGTAGTGGCGGTCCGTCCAATCCAGCATCGGCGCCACGCTCAGGCGGCGGGAGGGATTGTTGCCTTGAAATCCTTGATTGGCGCGGATTTCAGCGCCATTGGGTGCAGTCTTGTTTACGTTCATTCCGGCTGATTTCCGCCTATTTCCGTCCCGCCGGTGCTACACAAAGCGCGGCTACCGAGGGCTACGGCGCCACTCGCACGCCTTGCGTAGCGCCTGCCTTCTAGCTCACAAGGCGGCGCTGACTAAGCATTTGAATAAACGAAGAATTATCCCCCTTACACTGCGCGAGGGTCAAGTTTGGCAGACAGATACATGCCAATCACTCAGCGGCGGATCGCCTCGCCTGCGGGGCATCCGCCCTACGCGAGATCATCCGCTGTAGGCCGAAATATACAGGGAAAGCCGAGAGAGCCCTGGCGATGTCAACGCAGCGAGGATATCGGCCTACAGAGTCCAGCCCATTAACCTACGGTCTTCACGGGCTCGTCCTAAAACCTACGCACACGTCCTTCGCAGTAAAATTGCACAGCCCAGACTCTTGCAGAACTTAAATCTAGCGAGGCGGCGACTTATCCAGACCTCCTTATGCATTCATGCTGGCGTCTCTGAAAAATGGGTCATGCCCGTCAAGACGTGGACACTGTGCCTCGATCTCCGCTGGCCATTGAGGGATTTTGCTGAAATGCATGGCAATCATCCGGCCGGGATAGAATATATAGTAAAAAAGAATGAATGGATTGAGATAGCTGCCGAGAGAAGCTGCGATGCGCTCAAAACTGAATGCTAGCGTTTCTTTCTTGTCTTTGATCGGCAGGCAGCCGCTAATCACATCTGAGACGCTGGCAGGGCCTTCTTCCATGTAGCGGCGGATAAACTCCCAATACCCCTTCGCTCTCTCCCGTCCCCAGCTTCCCATTGCACATGCCGGCAACCCAAACGTTTCGCGCACGGTTACGCCATCCTCATCCAGAACATGGCCAACCATATCCCACATTCCGTAGGTGACGGGAATCTGGGTAAAAAATACTTTATCCCACTTTACACTCAATACGGTTCCATCCTGACGAAAAACATGAACCATGCGTGTCTTGCGATTAAATCGGATGGGATAGTGAGTATAGTTGATCTCTTTTCTCGTCCATCTCCATATCAGATAGCAGATCGCCATACCAAGTGGGGAAACCAAAAGCGCTATAAAGGCACCAAAATCGCCTTTATATATGTTGACTATACCTATTGCCATGGAAAATATCGTCATGAGTACCCCTGCGGGAATAAAAATCAATCCCGCCAGCGTTAGGGCTCCTTTGTCAAAAAAATACTTATCCACCACCTCCAACCAATTTGAATTTATTTCTATAATTGAGAGTTGATGATAAAGCTCGGTTTCTATTTTCTTACTTTGCTTTAATTGGCGATCACGCTCATCATCAGAAAGTGGTCGATTAATTGAGTAGGGTGTAAATTGCCCAGTAAATTCCATTTTATCATCCCACCGCAAGTTGCAACTGCTTCCGTTCTTCTTCTGGTGTTTTATAAATTCGCCCACCCCAATATCCATTTTCCAGCCAGGATTGAACTTTATTGTCTTTAAAAAGTTCAATTAACAAGGTAACCCCAATCAAGGCGATGATTGCTATCCAACCTATAAATGGAACAGCCCCTCCAAGTGCTAGAACTGTAACGAGGCCGCCAAGAAATGCGGAAGAAAAATAAAGTCCAAACATCTTCCAATCACCCTTCTGGGCTGCCTGATAAGCATTTTTTCCATCCCAAAAGGCCATGATGGCACCACCAATAAGTCCACCTAATCTACCTATCACACTAACCCCAATGCCAAAATAACTCAGGCCTTTGGCAAACTTCGGCACCCAGGCCGCAGTTTTTTTCAGGCCCTGGCCGGCCATATCGACAACCGTTCCCCAAAAAGCCGTCGTACCTGCACGCAAACGCCAACCAGCCTCCTTTGCCTCGTGGCTCATCGCGCTTTGTTCATCTTGTCCCAGCTTGTCCAAAGCGGCCCACTGCCAAATGGCGGCCAGCAGTCCGCCGGCAAACGGTATCGCACCCTTGGCGCTGGACAGCGCCGCGCGCCACTCGCCCATGACGATATTATCCAGCTGAGCTGAAGTATGGATACTGCCTGCCAGCCATTTAGCCTGCTGTGAAGGAGTCAGACCGTTGGGCATGCCTCTGACTTGCTTGGGATCGAGCAAGAGAGTGAAAGTTTTCTTCTCAGAGCCATCCAGCGGCACGCCGGCGGCTTGCAGATTGCGCAGCTGTGCGCTGACGGCGCGTTCCATCTCGCGCGGATTCATCGGTTTGCCGCCTTGCTTGACCAGCTCCTTGATCAAGCGCGTGCGGAAAGCTTTTTTGCTGCCGGTGACTTCCACTTGCACGAAGACTTTTCGGCTATGCATCGCCATGGCAGTCCAGAGTGGCCGCGCCACCTTGTTGGCTATGCCATCGAAGAGCTTGACCAAGGGGGCGCTGACCGTCAGCAGGTAGGCATTCAGGCTGGTATCACCGTGAGCGATCTTCTCGGCCACGCCCCCCTGGAAACCGATATAGGCATCCGCGGGGAAGATGCGCGGATCAATACTTTGCGCGCCGACAGCCTTTTTGACCTGGTCTTTCAGCGATTTTTGATTGAGTACGGCCGCATTGAGCACAAAGTTTTCTGGCTCGAAGCTACCAGATAGCAATTGCGAGAGGTAGTCCAGGCAAAGCTTCTTGTCTTGCGCGCCGGAAACGGCCAGGGTGACCGCCCGCGTATAGGCTTCTCCGCTATCTAGATCATCTTCATCGTAATTGCACTGGAAGGATTGCTTGATGTCCTGACCGCCTAGCCAACCCAGATAAGCCTTGGCGAGCGGCTGGATGGTGGTCTGGTCGAACTTTTGGCTTTCCGCCTCAAACTTGACCTGCCAGGCCTGCATGGCCGGTTCGTTGAACTTGGCCCGGTATTTGTCCCAGGCCAGCTTTTGGGCGCGCTTGGCTTCGGCTGGCGTGACGGTGCGCAGGGCATCGTATTGGGCCTCTCTGCGTTTTCTGGCGCTGGACGAGAACAGCACGGAGAGGTCGGGCTGCGAGAGGTAGTCATTGGATAGTTCTTCTGCCGCCTGATGCTCGGCTTCCAGCGCCTGGTCCTCCACGGCCATCTTGATCTGGCTGATAGCCATGCTGGCCATCAGCGGGTGCTTGTTTTCCTTCTTGTTGGCGAAGGCGCTGGCGTGATGAATCATCAGGGCGGAAAGCTCCGCGGCGATGCCGACCGGATCGCTCAGCGCGACGATGAAGCCTTTGCCAGGGGCGAGTTTTTCCGCCTCCGCGATCAGCCGCTCGGCGCGGCCTTTTCTGCTGGCGAGCGGAATGGGAGAGAAGCCCACGGCCTTGCCCAGAGCCACTTTATCCAGCGCATATTCCGCGATTTTGCTGCCGGCGTCCTTGATAGGCAGACAATGCTTGGCATCGACACTGGCGCTGTATGCTTTGACGTCTACGCAGCGCATGTGTTTCTTGCGATAGTCTGCGCTTTCATGACGCTTGCGCACGGCTTCCGTCCATTGGCCGTCCGAGAACGCCAGCCAAACCTTGGTGGCGCGCTTGGCATCGGGGATGGTGATGCAACTGGCGATGGCGCGGTGTCCTTCATCCGGACAACTGAACGGTTTTTTGGGTAGAACCAGCGGCTGCCCTTTGGCTTGAGTGCTGGTCTTGAAGAAATAGCCATCCTCGGTGACGAAATAGTCATCCCAGCGTTTGCGCGCCTCATCGTAAACATAGAGGTAGCCGCTGCGGAGCGTTCTCAGCGTGTATTGACTGCTCGCATCGGGCAGCGCCACCGCGGGTTTGTTTGCTACCGCCGGCGCGTTGGCATTGGGGAGGGCAACCGCATACCGGGCCGGGAAAATCGGTACGCCGCGCTTATCGCAGTATTCGCAACTGGGGTTGGTGCTCATGTTTTCTCGTTTGGGTAGGCGTTATTCAATAGCGGAAGCTTGGATAACCGCCCACTGCTCGTCTGTGAGCAGCGCGAGGCAATCCACCACCGTGCTGTCTTCACGCTCTTCCAGGCTTTGCGCCATCCAGCCGGCGATCTCGCGCTGGACCAACGGGTGTGAATCAAACTGATCGCCGTAACGAATGCCGTAACAGGCAAAGGCCACTTGGTCCTCAAGCCGGCCCAGCTGGTACAAGTGTTGCGCCCGTTGAACCAGGCTATCCACTCGCGCCGAACGGTTGATGGCGCTTTCCCAGTCCAGGCAACCTGTTTGCGCGAATGCGCGATTCACTGCGCCGACTCTCAGCAGCCGCTCCCAATCCATGGCTGGCGCGGTGGGCTGGGCTGAATTGGACACAGGCGGCGTCATCAAGGCCCAGCGGCCGTACAGATTGCTTGCCCATAGGCTGATCGGGCCATACAAACCGATCATGGCCGGGGCATTGAGTACGCGCGGCAGTTGCGACCAGACTCTGCCGTCAAAAATTCTCAGCCAGGACTTCTGCCTTTGATGCACCAACACCTGGGCCTGGCATAGATGGCGAGCCATAGTGGCCGGGGCAACGGCTGCCGACAAGAGCGCGCTGAGCGGCGCCGGTTCATCGTCTTGCTGGGCGTTTTCCAGTTGGGTGAACAGGGCGCGCCGGTCATCTGGCTTGAGCGCCGATAGATTCAACAAGGAAGGCATCAGCCCTTCGTTGTCTTCAAAGCCCCTGGGCGTAAGCAAGGTCCACGGCCAGTCATCAGGTAGTTCAGCCCTTTGCTCCGCAGAGGCAATCGCAAAATTGAATGGACCCCATTGGCCTTGAGTCAGAAATGCGCCAGACAGCGGTTGCCAGTTTTGTTGATGCATCGCGCGCTCCCCTAGACCTTACGCTGCCGGGACAACGGCGTCGCCGCCAGCGGCTGCCGCCCGGGCGCGCATCTCGCACATTTTGACTTTCAGCTCCGGCATCGGGGCGTTCAGGCTGGCGGGGCCAGACAGATCATGGCTGGCGCCTTTCACGCTGACGGTGCCGGGCGCATGCACTTCAATATTGCCATCGGCAATCCGGAAATAGGCGCCGCCGGCCGTCAGCAGGATTTCCTTCTGGGCCTTGACCTCAATCCGATCCTTACATGAGGTGATGGTCACATCCTTGTCCGCCGTGATTTCCATCGCATCGCTTTGCGCCTGAACCTGCACCTTGCCCTTAGCGGCAATCAGCTTAATCGCCACCTTGTCTTTCACCCCGGCCACGAACAGGCTGATGTGTTGACCGACATTGTGCAGCCAGCGTCGTCCCGTGCTGTAGTTGGCATCGCGCTGGGCGACCAAGTTGAGATTGGTGCCGGCTGAGACGGTTTGGCTTTGCTCGGTGACGCTGGCGATGCCGGCCGGGCCCGAAAGCACGATCAATGGTTGCTGACCTGGTTGATCCTTGGCCGTCTTGCCGTCCTTGTCGGTATTGCTGCCGGCTTCCCAAGCCTTGAGAGCATCCAGATGATGCATCAGATGGCCATCAGGCTGCTTGCTGCCCTTGGCGTTGTCCGGACTGATTTCTTCAGGCCCGGTTTCCATGGTGTCGGCCAGTTGGCCGGTAGCGGTTTCCGCCAGCGCCTGGCTCAATGCGACGGCTGACTGCAGTTGGCCTTGCGCGTGCTCTCTGGCCAACTGTTTGCCGCCGGCGCCGTTTTGCGCTTCGGTGGACAGCAGCAGGCCATGCGCGGCGCGGATGGCGCCGTGATTGTCTGTGCGCAGCTCGAAGCCTTCGCCGCGCGGCTGGGCTTTGCCGTTGCTGCGCGGGTGGGTGAGGAAACCTTGGTTGAGCTGAGTTTTGCCGGATTCGGAGCTGAGTTTGGCGCGCACTTCGCCCGGGGTGTCGTCAAACAGCAGCTCGTTGTAGCCGCCGCCCTGGTGTTCTTTGCTCTTGATGCCGGACAGCGTTTTGTTGGCGGGCAGGCTGCCGGCGCCGCTGAAGCCGGGCGTGCGGTGGCTGCCGTTGTACAGCACACCAGTGATCACGGGGCGGTCGATGTCGCCTTCGATGAAGCTGACCAGCACTTCCTGGCCGATGCGCGGGATGAACTGGTGGCCGAAACCGGCCCCGGCGCTGGGCATGGCCACGCGCAGCCAACACGAGGACTTGTCGTCGAGATTGGCCCCAAACTGGGAGTGCTCCTCTGCCCGTTGCCAGTGGAATTGCACCTTGATGCGGCCTTGGGCGTCGGTGTAGGTCTCGTCGGCGGCTTGGTCTGTCGGCTCGGCCGGGCCGACCACGGTGGCGGTCTGCACGCCGCGGGATTTGGGCTTGGCTAGCGGCGTGTCGGCATAGGCCGGGGTCAGCGGAATGCCTCGGCGCTGGGTCTGGATGGCGGTGGTGAACGGCGCAACGTCGCTGGGGGCGCCGATGTGCTGGGCCAGATCCTTGGGCAGGTTGTTGCGCGCCAGGAAGGTTTGGCCGGTGACCACGAATTCGCGGTGTTGCAGGCTGTCGGTTTCATGCGCCGGATGGTCATCCAGGCGGAACCATTCGCCCGGCTGCAGGCCGCGCACGGTGCCGCTGGCGCGGAAGGACTTGGCTTGCAGGTCGTGCGCCTGCTGGCGCAGCTGGGCGTAGCGGCTCAGCTGTTCTTCGTCGCCGGCGTAATACAGGCCCGGCGCGTCGTAGTGGGTCAGGCTGCTCTGGAGCGACTGGCCGGCCTGGCCCTGCTCGATGCGGCTGCCGTCTTCGCTGTGCTGGGTGGAGACGGGCTTGTAGTCGTAACTGGCCAGCGCCACGCTGCTGGGTACGATCTGGCGCGTGGCTTGCCATTCGGTCAGGCCGTCTTCGTCTTCGGTGGCGTCCGCGCGGTGGAAGCGCACGCGGCTCAAGGGGGCAGCCGGCAGGCTGTGCGGGTCGTCAAACACCGCCAGCTGCACCTGCGGGCCGTCATCGTCTTGATGCAGGAAGCGCCAGGCGTAGCCTTCCTCGTGCATCAGGCGGACGATGAATTCGTAATCGCTTTCGCGGTATTGCAGGCAGTAGCTGCGCGGCTGGGCCGGCTGTACCTGGATGGACAGGGTCTGTACGCGCGCGAAGGCCGGGTTGCTCTGCTGATGTTCAGTCAGGATCTGCTGGATGATGTCCGGCACTGTCAGGTCCTGGAACACCCTCGAAGTGCGGCGGTGACGCAGCAGCGCGAACGGCGGCTCGATGGTCAGCTCGTACTTGGCGAAACCGCCATCGGCGCCGGCCAGCCTGGCCTCGCTCACCACGCCGCAACGGATGGACTCGCCGCCCGCCGCATCCTCGATGCCGATGCGCGCCGGCTGGCCCAGCAGCGACTTCAGTTCGATATCGGTATCCGGCGACAAGCAGGTCAGCGTATAGCGGTAAGGTTGGGACAGACCTTCTTCGGCCTGCAGGCTCAGCGGCAGCAGCTGCTCGGCGGCGATCTGCCCGGTGCCCAGCTGCAAAGTCAATACCCGTCGATCTTGGCCAAAAGCGGAGGCGAAACTGGCCAGCAGTGCGTTCAAATCCATCCGAGTCCCAAATAAAAATACCCTCATGGCGAGGGTATGTCATTGAACTAAAAGAGGATAAGAATTTTATGATGCTACGCAAGCGTCAACAAGCTAGCCCTGCCACAAATCGGACAAACCTACACTAAAGTACAGGTGAAAATTGATTTCTTGACGGATAACACGCTGCACCAGACAACCTGCCAGGATAGTCTTTAAGTCAGGCACCCAAGCGGTCCAGAAGCTGGAGCGCTCCCCGTTGAAGCATGCCAGTGCTACCATCCAATCCATGCCTAACCCATGAGCAGGTCCTACGATGTACGACGAAAATGACTTGATCGAATCCCCCTTGCAACAGAAATACACCTCCGAGGGCAAGACCGTGGAAGTGTGTATTTACCGCTTGCCTGATACTGGTTGGACGCTCGAAATTGTGGATGAGTACAACAATTCCACCATCTTCGATGGCGAGTTTGAGTCCGACCAAGACGCATTCGATCTTTTCCTGAAAGAAGTGGAAGAGGAAGGAATCGAATCGATGATAGGCCCCAAACCGGGATCATCATTGCACTAACGCAGCATCGGTACCCGATGGCAAACGACTGCATTGGGCGACAACGCGTTTCATTGCGCAACAAGCAAGATAGTCCGGAATGAACAAGCCGCCTTGGTGTCCCAGGCGGCTTTGTCATTTGGTGCATTCGACAGTGCTACCTCGCTAAAAACAACAACGCCAAGCAATTGAAATTTATTGGATTTTACGACCGGTAGCGCCCATCCAGCATCGGCGCCACGCTCAGGCGGCGGGAGGGTTTGTTGCCTTGGAATCCTTGATTGGCGCGGATTTCAGCGCCATTGGGTGCAGTCTTGTTTACGTTCATTCCGGCTGATTTCCGCCTATTTCCGTCCCGCCGGCGCTACACAAAGCGCGGCTACCGAGGGCTACGGCGCCACTCGCCCGCCTTGCGTAGCGCCTGCCTTCTAGCTCACAAGGCGGCGCTGACTAAGCATTTGAATAAACGAAGAATTATCCCCCTTACACCGCGACAGGGTCAAGTTTGGCAGACAGACACATGCCAATCACTCAGCGGCGGATCGCCCCGAGAACGGGGTATCCACGAAATCATTCAACGCAGGGCGGAATTCCGTCAAAGCCGGGCGCTCTACCGCAGCGTTGACGTAGTGGAGATGTCCGGGGGATGCGGTGTAATCCGGAACGCTCCAGCATCCCGGCCATGCCTAAGCCAAGCGACATGCGCGCCGGCTGGGCCAGCCCCAGGCTAAGCCCCCTGCCGCTTGGACAAACCCTCAAAGCTTACAATCAGCATCTGGCGCACGATTTCCTCGTCATCGTACTTGCCATATACCCGGAGATAGTCCACAGCCGGATCGCAGGTGCGGGAGTAAAAACTGTAGAGGATGACATCTGCCGGCATTTCGCTGCGCAGCTCCCCTTCGTCCTTGGCCTGCTGGACGATGCCCTGCAGCGTTTTATGCAGCTTAATCGCGCGGCTCACATAACGAAGACTGCGGGTCAGCATGCCGCGCACCTGGGGACTGGTGGATGGCAAAAACGGCAGCCCGCCGGACAAGCGCACGCGCAACGCCCAGGCCAGCAGGTCGCGCAGCCGGGCAAGCGGTGACAGACCCGGCGCTTGCCGCGCCAGATAGTCCTGCGCATCGTCCAGCAGCCGGATCATCACCTCGGTAGCCAGTTCGTCTTTGGATTTGAAGTGCTTGTACAGGCTGGGTTTGGAAATCCCCGCTTCGCTGGCCACGTCGTCCATGGTCATCAGGTCAAAGCCCTTGCTCGCCAGCATGCGCGTGGTGGCGTCGAGCACGGTCTGTTCGCGCAGCTTGAACGCCTGATCCTTAAAGCTGAGCTTACCTAAAATACCCACAAGTAACTTCCTTTACTGATTAGTAGCATTTTTTCCCAACCGGTTATATCCTGAATATAAAGCAGCGCCCAGCAGCTGCCAAGTCAGACCCGCTCAACCCATACGCCCATAGGACGCATCGGTGAATACTCAGCAGCGACAACGCATCGCCGTCATCGGCGCCGGCATCTCCGGCCTGGCCAGCGCGTACTTTCTGGCGCGCAATCACGATATCACCCTGTTCGAAGCCGCCGATTATCTGGGCGGCCATACCCACACGGTCGATGTCTCGGTCGATGGGCACGATTTTGCCGTCGACACCGGTTTCCTGGTGTACAACGACCACACCTATCCCAATCTGATCGCGCTGTTCGCGGAGCTGGGCATACCCAGCCACCCCAGCGACATGTCGTTCAGCGTGTCGCTGGGCCAGGGCCGGCTGGAGTGGGCCGGCAGCAATCTGGACACGGTGTTCGCCCAGCGCCGCAATCTATTGTCGCCTGGCTTCTGGGGCATGCTGGCCGACATCGTCCGCTTCAACCGCGCGGCCCCGCGCAATTTGCAGCGCGCCGTCGCGTCGCCGCAGACGCTGGGCCAACTACTGGATGCCGATGGCTACGGCGCCCGCTTCCGCGACCACTACCTGCTGCCGATGGCCGCGGCGATCTGGTCCAGCCCCTGCCGCGACATCCTGTCCTTTCCCGCGGAAACGTTTTTGCGCTTCTGCCTCAATCACGGCCTGCTGCAGCTGAGCGGCCGGCCGCAATGGCGCACGGTGCCGGACGGCGCGCGGCATTACGTGGAAAGAATCGCCGCGACGCTCAAGGATATCCGCCTGTCCACCCCGGTGCTGCGCGTCAGCCGCGTGGATGGCCGCGCCCGCGTGCTGACGGCGAGCAGCGAGGACACCTTCGACGCCGTGGTGTTCGCTACCCACGCGCCGCAAACGCTGGCGCTGCTGGCCGATGCCGACGAGCGCGAGCGCGCCGCCCTATCCGCCGTGCGCTATCAGGCCAACGAGGCGGTGCTGCACACCGACGTCTCCTTGCTGCCGCGGCGGCAACGCGCCTGGGCCGCCTGGAATTTCCTCGCCGATGACCAGGATGACCGCCGCGCGGTCGGCGTCAGCTATCTGCTCAACCGCCTTCAGCCCCTGCCGCTGAGCGCGCCCGTCATCCTGACCTTGAATCCTCCCCGCCAGCCCGCCCCGGACAAGGTGCTGGGACGCTACCATTACGAGCATCCGCTGCTGGACCAAGACGCCATCGGCGCGCAACACTCCCTGCGCGGCTTGCAGGGCCGCCATGCCTGCTGGTTCGCCGGCGCGTGGACCGGCTATGGCTTCCATGAAGACGGACTGAAGTCGGCGCTGCGGGTGGCGCAGGCTTTCGGCGCGGCCCCCGGCTGGGCGAGGATATGATCATGGCCGACGCCTATCTGCTCACCGGCCAGGTCATGCACCGCCGCTTGCGGCCGGCGCCCAATCGTTTCGTCTACCCGGTATTCTGCCTGCGCCTGAATCTGGCCAAGCTGGACACGCTGCGCGGCCCATGGTTTGGCGTGGACCGCTGGCGGCCGCTGTCGTTGCGCACGCATGACTACGGCCCGCGCGACGGCTCGCCGCTGCTGCCATGGATACGCGCGCGCCTGGCCGAGGCCGGCCTCCCCGCCGACGGCGAGGTCTGGCTGCAAACCTTCCCGCGCGTATTCGGCTATGTGTTCAATCCGGTCAGCTTCTGGCATTGCCACGATGCTTCCGGCCGCTTGATCGCCGTGCTGGCCGAAGTGAACAACACTTTTGGCGAGCGGCATGGCTATTTGCTGAGCCAGGCCGACGGCGGGCCGATCACCGCCGCCAGCCAGCTGGCCTGCCGCAAGCGCTTGCATGTTTCGCCGTTCTGCCGCGTGGAAGGCCACTACCGCTTCCGTTTCCACCATGGCGCGGACCACTCGCTGGTGCGCATCGATTATCACGACGACGCCGGACCGCTGCTGCACACCGCCATCTCCGGCCGGCTGTCGCCGTTGACGCCGGCCGCCGCCGCGCGCGCCCTGCTGCGCCAGCCCCTGCTCACCGCCGGCGTGATGTTCCGCATTCATTGGCAGGCGCTGCGGTTGTGGCTCAAGCGCGTGCCGTTTTTCCGCAAACCCCGTCCCCCCGCCGCGCCGCTCAGCCGCGGCCAGGAGTGCACCCCATGAGCGCAAGCCAACCTCTAGCCCTGACTCGCCCCGACATCCCGCCCGCCGGCCGCCTGCTGTTGTCGCTGTTGGGCCAATTGCGCCACGGCAGCCTGCGCCTGCTGACGCCGGACGGCGACGAGCTGTGGTACGGCCCGCTCCAGCCGCACGCCGACGCCGAGCTGAGGCTGCTGGACTGGCGCGCCTGCCGCCGCATCCTGTCCGGCAACGACATCGGTTTTGCCGAGGCCTACCGCGACGGCTGGCTGGACAGCCCGGACCTGACCGCGCTGTTGCGGCTGGCGCTGCGCAATGAAGACGCCTTGCAACTGGGCAAGCTGGGCCGCTGGGCCGCGCGCGCCTGGCACCGGCTGCGCCACCTGCTGCGCGTCAACAGCCGCCGCGGCAGCCGGCGCAACATCCACGCCCATTACGATATCGGCAACGATTTTTACCAGCTGTGGCTGGACAGGAGCTGGACCTATTCCAGCGCCTGGTTCGACGGCGACTACCGCTTGTCCTTGGCCGATGCCCAGGCGCGCAAATACCAACGCATCTGCGATCAATTGCAGCTGCGTCCCGGCATGCGCGTGCTGGAAATCGGCTGCGGCTGGGGCGGCTTCGCCGAACACGCCGCGCGGCTGGGCGTGGCCGTGCACGGCATCACCATCTCCGACGCGCAGCTGGACTTCGCGCGCCGCCGCCTGGCCAATGAGCCGCTGGCCAGGCTGGAGCACCGCGACTATCGCGACCTCTCCGGCCAGTACGACGCCATCGTGTCGATCGAAATGTTCGAGGCGGTGGGCGAACGCTACTGGCGCGGCTACTTCGACACCCTGCGCCGCTGCCTGAAGCCGGGCGGCCAGGCGCTGGTGCAGAGCATCACCATTGAGGAGACGCGCTTCAAGGCCTACCGCGCCAGCGCCGACTTCATCCAAACCTTCATCTTCCCCGGCGGCATGCTGCCCAGCCGCGAGCGCCTCCAGCGCGCGGCCCGGCAACGCGGCCTCCGCTGCCGCGATCGGCTGGACTTCGGCATGGATTACGCGGAAACGCTGCGCCGCTGGAGGATGGCTTTCGAGGCCAATCTAGGCGCTATCCGCAGCCAAGGCTTCGACGAGGCCTTCATCCGGCTGTGGCGGCTGTATCTGTGCTACTGCGAAGCCGGTTTCGACGCCGGCCGCATCGGCGTATCGCAGTTTCTGCTGGAAAAGGAGGCATGATGCCGCGCGCCGCCCTCGCCTCCGTGCTGGCGCTGCTGACGGGCTGCGCCGGACCGTCGGTAGCCGATTACGCCGCCAACCGTCCGGCGCTGGACCCCGGCCGTTTTTTCCTGGGCAAGACGGAAGCCTGGGGCATGTTCCAGGATAGGCAAGGCCGGCTGCTGAAGCGCTTTACCGTGGACATGGACGGCGAGCGCCAGGGCGACGAATTGGTGTTGACCGAGCGTTTCCAATACAGCGATGGCAGCCGCCAGCAGCGCGTGTGGCGGATCAAGCCGCTGGGCGGCGGCCGCTGGCGCGGCGTGGCGGACGATGTGGTGGGCGAGGCCGCGGGCGAGACAGCCGGCAACGCGCTGCGCTGGCGCTACACGCTGAAATTGCCGGTGGATGGCAAGGAATACCAGGTCCAGTTTGACGACTGGATGTTCCTGCAGGACGAGCGCAGCCTGCTCAACCGCGCCCAGATGAGCAAGTTCGGCTTCCGCCTGGGCGAAGTCACGTTGTTCTTCCGCAAGCCGGAGCCGCGGCCATGAGCCTGCGCCTCAATCCCGCCATCCCCGACTGGCATGCGCGCCGCGTCTGGGTGATAGGCGCGTCCAGCGGCATCGGCGCCGCGCTGGCTACCGAACTGCTGGATGCCGGCGCCGAGGTCATTCTATCGGCGCGACGCGCCGAACCGATGCAGGCGCTGGCCGCCGGCCGCGCCGGCGCGCGCGTGGAAACACTGGACGTGACCGACCCCGCGGCCTGGCTGCGCGTGTGGCAGCGGCTGGAGCAAAACGGCGCGCGGCCCGATCTGGTCGTGTTCTGCGCGGCCGATTACCGGCCGCAGACCTGCCTGGACCTGCACGCCGAGGAAACCCGCCGCCTGCTCGACACCAATCTGCTGGGCGTCTACTACGGCCTGGAAGTGGTGCTGCCGGCGCTGGCGCGCCAAGGCTGCGGCGGCGTGGCGCTGATCGCCAGCGTGGCCGGCTACGCCGGTTTGCCCGGCGCGGCGGTGTACGGCCCCGGCAAGGCGGCGCTGATCAATCTGGCGGAAATCCTCTACACCGAGCTCAAGCCGCGCGGGGTGGCGGTTTACCTGATCAATCCGGGCTTTGTCGCCACCCCCCTCACCGCCAAGAACGACTTTGCCATGCCGGCGCTGCTCACGCCGCGCGAGGCCGCGCGCGACATCCGGCGCGAGCTGGCGCGCGGCGCGTTCGAAATCCACTTCCCGCTCCGCTTCACCGTATGGCTCAAACTATTGCGGCTGCTGCCTTATAGGCTGCGCCTGCCCTTGCTCTCGAGGTTGGCCCGACCATGAAACGCATCCCATCCCCAGCCGACTGGCAGGCCCTGCTTGACTGGTACCAGACGCTGACGCCGGACACGCTGCCGGAGATCCGCCGCTATTACGCCGCGGAAGCCCGCTTCAAGGACCCGTTCAACGATGCGCGCGGCGTGGCCCAGATCCAGGCGGTGTTCAAGCATATGTTCCAGACGGTGGAACAGCCGCGCTTCACCGTCATCCACGCGCTGCGCGACGGCGATCAAGCCTTTATCACCTGGGATTTCGACTTTGGCTACGGCGGACGCAAAGTCAACATCCACGGCGGCAGCCATTTGCAGTTCGACGCCGACGGCAAGATCACCCTGCACCGCGACTACTGGGACGCGGCGGAGGAGCTGTTCGAGAAAATACCGGTGCTGGGCCTGCCGGTGGCCTGGCTGCGGAAAAAATTGCGGGTGGTCTGATGGCGACGCACGCCTTCAAAGGCAATAAGGCGGCGCTGCCGTCCAAGCCCTGCGCCGCCTGCGGCCGGCCCATGAGCTGGCGCAGGAAGTGGCGCGCCTGTTGGGACGCCGTCCAGTATTGCTCGGAGCGCTGCCGCCGCCGGAAAGGCAAAGCCGCATGACCACCTTGCGGCTGATCCTGGGCGACCAGCTCAATCCCTGCCACAGCTGGTTCGCCGCGCCCAATCCAGACGTGGTGCATGTGATGATGGAAATCCGCCAGGAAACCGATTACGTGCGCCACCACGCGCAGAAAATCCTGGCCGTCTTCGCCGCGATGCGCGACTTCGCCGCCCAATTGAAAGCGCGAGGCCACCGCGTGCGCTACGTGGCGATAGACGATGCCAGCAACCGCCAGTCTCTGATCGGCAATCTGGACGTGCTGATCGAGCATTACCAAGCGTCGGCGGTGGCATACCAGGCGCCGGACGAGTGGCGGCTGGACCGCCAACTGGCGGAGTGGGCCAAGAATCTGTCCATCCCCTGCCTCATGGCGGACAGCGAGCATTTCTACACCGCGCGCGGCGAGGCGGCCGCCTTGTTCGGCGCGCGCCGGCAATGGCGGCAGGAGACCCTGTATCGCCACCTGCGGCGCCAGCACGGCATCTTGATGGATGAAAACGGCGAGCCTGCCTGCGGACGCTGGAATTTCGACGCCGACAACCGCCAACGCTGGCCCGGCGATCCGCCCGAACCGCAGGACCCGCGTCCGGCGCACGACCACAGCAAGCTGTGGCAAACCATTGTCGACGCCGGCGTGGACAGCTTCGGCCAGCCGCAGGCGGGCGCGCTGCGCTGGCCGCTCAACCGCGCCGAGGCCCTCGCGCAGCTGCGCGCCTTCATCGAACATGCGCTGCCGCATTTCGGCGCCTATCAGGACGCGATGAGTCCGCGCGCGCGGCGGCTGTTCCATTCGCTGCTGTCTTTTGCCCTTAACGTCAAAATGCTGAACCCGCGCGAGGTAGTGGACGCCGCCGTCGCCGCCTGGCGGCAGGGCCGCGCGCCGCTGGCCGCGGTGGAAGGCTTCACGCGGCAGATACTGGGCTGGCGCGAATACGTGCGCGGCGTGTATTGGGCCAAAATGCCCGGCTACCGCGACAGCAACGCGCTGGCTCACCATCTGCCGCTGCCGCGCTGGTTCTGGGACGGCGACACCGGCCTGCGCTGCCTCGCCCACGCCATCGGCCAATCGCTGGACGACGCCTACGCCCACCACATCCAGCGGCTGATGGTGATAGGCAATTTCGGCCTGATCGCCGGCCTGTCGCCGCAGGCGCTGCACCAATGGTATCTGGGCGTCTACATCGACGCCTTCGAATGGGTGGAGCTGCCCAACACGCTGGGCATGAGCCAGTTCGCCGACGGCGGGCTGCTGGGCAGCAAGCCCTACGCCGGCAGCGCCGCCTATATCGGCCGCATGGGCGATTACTGCGCCGGCTGCCGCTACCGTCCCAAGCAGCGCGTCGGCGCAGACGCCTGCCCGTTCAATGCCTTGTACTGGGATTTTTTCCAACGCCATCGCGCGCGGCTGGCCGCCAATCCGCGGCTGGCCCTGGTCTACCGCCAGCAGGATAAGCTGCCTGAGGCCGAACGCGCCGCCATCGCCGCGCGCGCCGGCTGGCTGCAAACCAACCTCGACGCACTGTGAAACCGCCATGCTGAAAAAACCGCTCGCGCTCATCGCCCTGATCCTGCTGCCGCTGACCGGCTGCGACACCGCGCCTCCGCCCGGCATCGCCCCGGCGCGGGGCTTCCAACTGGATCGCTACCAGGGCCGCTGGTATGAAATCGCCCGCCTCGATCACCGCTTCGAACGCGGCCTGCAGGCAGTGAGCGCCGACTACAGCCGCAACGCCGACGGCAGCGTCCGCGTGGTCAACCGCGGTTTTGACGAGGCGACCGCCAGCTGGCGCGTGGCGGTGGGCAAGGCCTGGTTCAACGGGCCAGCCGATGTCGCCTCGCTGAGAGTATCCTTCTTCGGGCCGTTTTACGGCGGCTACCACGTGGCGGCGCTGGACCCTGACTACCGCTGGGCCGTGGTGGTGGGGCCTGACAAGGATTATCTGTGGCTGCTGTCGCGCGACAAACAAGCCGCGCCCGCCGCCAAGCCGGCGCTGCTGGCGGTGGCGGCCAAACTGGGCGTCCCGGCCGACAAGTTGATTTGGGTGAGGCAGGACCGTGGCGACAACTAGACGGCTCAACCCGGAAAAATTGCTGCTCAGCAAGTGGACCGCCGCCGCGCCGCGCGACAAGGAGAAACACTTTCTGGTGGTGGCGCTGGGCCGCCCGGCGCCGGACGCCGCGGTGGAAACGATCACGCTGGAGGCGGTCTACACCCGGCGCCGGCAAACCATGCCATGGCAGGCGCTGCGCGACGCGGGCCAATGGCTGCAGGGTTGGAAATAATCGCCTCTCAAGGCTGGCGCTTGCGCCGCCCCGCCATTGTTTTTATCGTTTAAGCATGCCTGCTCGTCCATTGTCATGGAGGGTCGCCATGGAGCTGTTCGATACCGTTACCGCCCAAGTCCGCCACATGCGGCTGCCCTTGTTCGCCGTCAGCCTCAGCGTGGTTCCCTTGCCCGATACGCCGCTGCTGCTGATGCTGCATTGGCATGGTTTCCGCGCGCCCAATCCCGGCCGAGCGCCAGCGGAGCCGTCCGCGCTCCGCCAGGTGCCAGCATCGGCCTTGCAGCTGACGCGCAGATGGCGCGCGCTATCACGGGTGGAAGAAGAGGTGCTGGACGCGGCCTGGCAACTGGGCGCCTGGAGCCTGCTGCGCGAGGAGCGGCGCGGCTGTAACACCGTGGGAGCAGCGGCGGCAGAGGCGCTGGCCTGCCGCCAGGCTTTTGGCGACTGGCCGGCCATCGACGGCCAGGAAAGCGTGGTGGCGGAGGCGCCCGACGGCCCGGAACTGATGCGGCTGGCGGCCCGCCGCGGTTATGTTTCCTGGCAGTTCCGGCCGGTGCACGGCGGAATCTGGCGCGAGCTGGCCGAGGACGACACCCTGGGCGAGGCCGGGCTGCGCCCGCCCCCTTGCCCGCTGGCGCCGCGCGTCTGCCGCGGCGGCAAGGCGGCCCGGACCGTGTACCGCTTCGGCCGCGTCGAGCGCCTCATTTTTTAGTCGCATTTTTTCTGAAAAAAACCTCTTGAAAAGTTTTCGGCCTGCCCTTACCTCGTCATCCGTCAGCCACTCAGGCTGCATATAGCCGGCAAGCGCGGGGCTTAGCGCGCCCTCTGCCTGCCGGCGTCACCTACCGTTTCCCATGATCTGAATCGCACAGGAGATTGATATGCAAATCCGTCCTCTGCACGACCGGATTATCGTCAAGCGGGTCGAAAAGGTCCGCCAGACTGCTTCCGGCATCGTCATCCCCGATAGCGCCGCTGAAAAACCGGAGCAAGGCGAAGTGCTGGCCGTCGGTCCCGGCAAACGCCTGCAAGACGGCAGCTTGCTGCCTATGCAAGTCAAAGTGGGCGATCTGGTGTTGTTCGGCAAATACGGCGGCCAGACTGTCAAGCTGGATGACCAGGAATACCTGGTGCTGCGCGAGGAAGACGTCTTCGGCGTGATCGAGGGCGCATCCGAATCCGGCCGCAAGGCTGCCTGACTTCCCCATTCATCACAGGAGTTCAAACATGGCTGCGAAAGAAGTCCGCTTCCACGACAACGCCCGTGAACGCATCGTCAACGGCGTCAATGTGCTGGCCAACGCGGTGAAAGTCACCCTGGGCCCGAAAGGCCGCAATGTGCTGCTGGCGCGCAGCTTCGGCGCGCCGCACATCACCAAGGACGGCGTGTCCGTCGCCAAGGAAATCGAACTGAAAGACCCGTTCGAAAACATGGGCGCGCAGATGGTGAAGGAAGTGGCGTCCAAGACCGCCGACGTGGCGGGCGACGGCACCACCACCGCCACCGTGCTGGCTCAGGCCATCGTGCAGGAAGGCATGAAATACGTGGCCGCCGGCATGAACCCGATGGACCTGAAGCGGGGCATCGACAAGGCCGTCCATGCGGTGGTCAAGGAGCTGCAGACCCTGTCCAAGCCGGTGACCAACAGCAAGGAAACCGCCCAGGTGGCGGCGCTATCGGCCAATTCCGACGAGGCCATCGGCAAGATCATCGCCGACGCCATGGATAAGGTGGGCAAGGAAGGCGTGATCACCGTCGAGGACGGCAAGTCCTTGGACAACGAGCTGGCCGTGGTCGAGGGCATGCAGTTCGACCGCGGCTACCTGTCGCCCTACTTCATCACCGATCCGGAAAAGCAAACCGCCGTGCTGGAAGATCCGCTGGTGCTGCTCTACGACAAGAAGATCAGCAATATCCGCGACCTGCTGCCGGTGCTGGAGCAAGTGGCCAAGGCCGGCAAGCCGTTGCTGATCGTCGCCGAAGACGTGGAAGGCGAAGCGCTGGCCACCCTGGTGGTGAACAGCATGCGCGGCATCCTGAAGGTGGCCGCGGTCAAGGCGCCGGGCTTCGGCGACCGCCGCAAGGCCATGCTGGAAGACATCGCCATCCTGACCGGCGGCACCGTCATCGCCGAGGAAACCGGCCTCACGCTGGAAAAAGCCGGCCTGGCCGAGCTGGGCAGCGCCAAGCGCGTGGAAATCGGCAAGGAAAACACCACCATCATCGACGGCGCCGGCGACAAGGCCAAGATCGACGCCCGCGTGCAGGCCATCCGGGCGCAGATCGACGCCGCCACCAGCGACTATGACCGCGAGAAGCTGCAAGAGCGCGTGGCCAAGCTGTCCGGCGGCGTGGCGGTGATCCGCATCGGCGCGGCCACCGAGGTGGAAATGAAAGAGAAGAAAGACCGCGTAGACGACGCGCTGCACGCCACCCGCGCCGCGGTGGAGGAAGGCATCGTGGCAGGCGGCGGCGTGGCCCTGCTGCGCGCCCGCGCCCACATCGGCGAGCTGAAAGGCGACAACGCCGACCAGGACGCCGGCATCCAGATCGTGCTGCGCGCGCTGGAAGCGCCGCTGCGCGCCATCGCCGCCAATGCCGGCGACGAGCCGTCGGTCATCGTCAACAAGGTGCTGGAGGGCAAAGGCAGCCATGGCTACAACGCCGCCAGCGGCCAGTTCGGCGATCTGGTGGAAATGGGCGTGATCGACCCGACCAAGGTGACGCGCACCGCGCTGCAAAACGCCGCTTCCATCGCCAGCCTGATCCTGACCACCGACGCCACCGTGGCCGAGGCGGCGCAGGACAGCAAGGCCAAAGCCCCGGCGGAGCTGGATTACTGATCCGCCAACCTGGTCCTCTTTCACTCCTTGGCCCGCGCCCTGCCGCGGGCATTTTTTATCCCGCCAGGTCCCGCGCCGGGCAAAGGGATGCCGCCATGCCGGATACGCGCCCGTCCTCCGCCGCGAAGAGCGTCTGCCGCTCCGCCACCAGGGTATGCACTTCGCCGTCGGCGCAATGAAAACGAACCTCGAACGGACGCATCACGCCCTGCAGACCGCTAGCCGCGGCAGGCGACAGTTGCAGACGGCCCGCGGCCCAGTCCAAGGCGGTGACCTCGAACTCGGCAAAACCGACAAATCGCTTCACCAAGCGATGAATGGCCTTGTAGCCGGCCTCCTTGGCGGAAAAGATCAGCGTCTCGACCAATGTGTCTTCGCGCCGAGCCAGCCAGCGCGCGTGTTCGGCCTCCGTGCAGCACACGGCGCGGATGGCTTCCGCCGCGCCGTCCCTGGCCAAGCGCTCGCTATCCATGCCCAGCGCGGCATAAGCCGATGCCGGCGCAACGGCCGCATAGGCCGCCGCGGCATGATGGGTGAGGGTGCCGAGCATGCCGGTCGGCCACAGCGGCAAGCCGTCCACGGCGCGCCCCACTGCCGCATCAGCCACGGCCAAGGCCTCCAAGGCGCGCGCGGCGCACAGCCGCCCGCCCAGAAAAGACAGCTGGCGTTTGCGCGCCGCGCGCGCCAGTTCCGTCGGCAGCCAGGCGGCCAGCTCCATCCCGGACAAAGCCTGCTCCAGCTTTGCCAGGGCAATACCCGCGCAGGCGCCATCGGCCAGGGCATGCGGCGGCGGCAGCCAGCAATCCGCCAGTTTCCCCGCCCAGGCCAAAGCCAGCCCATCGCGCAAACAGGACGAGCGATCTGGCATCACATGCCGCCCTGCAATTGCCGCGCATTGCGCCCCAGCGCACGCAGAATGGCAACCGCCTTGCTCGACAAAGCGCAGTAATTGCCGCGGCAGTAAGCCACCACTTCTTGGTCGCGCGGCACTTCCGCCAGGCGTTGCTCCAACGCGTCCAGCGGGATATTGATGGCCCCGGGCAGGTGGCCTGCGGCGTACTCGGCTTCTGAGCGCACGTCCAGCAACACGACCTCGGTTTCCTGCATGCGCTGCAGCAGCTCTTCGCGCGAAATCGCCTCAAGCTTGTCCTGCTGCCACAAGCTGTCGGCGATCAAGGCGCGGATTTCCGAATGATTATGCTCGGCGCAGGCGCGCAGCGCGGCCAGCAAGGCGGCGATCGGCCCCGATCCCAGCCGGTACAGCACATTCTTGCCCTCGCGCCGCGACTGCACAAAGCCGCTGCGTTTGAGCTGCTGCAAATGCTGGGAAGCATTCGCCACCGACAAGCCGGCCAGGTCGGACAGCGCCTCCACCGTCTTTTCGCCCTCGGCGATGTGTTCCAGCAGCAGGAGGCGATGACTGTTGCCCAGAGTCTTGGCCAGATCGGCCAAGTCGCTCAGCCTGGCGCCCCTTAAATGCATTTCAGATATTGACATAGACAAACCAATCAATTCATCATTAAATAAAAAAATTGAATGTTGCATGGCCAGCATATCTGAAATCCGCGCCGCGAGCATCAGACGCGATGCATTGGGCGCCAAGCACCTGAATAACCCACTAAGGATGAAACCGTGATGACTGCAGATTTTTTCACTCATGCCCTGGCGCTAGGCATAGGCGCAACGCTGGTCATGGACCTTTGGGCCTGGTTCCTGCGCCGTTTTTTCAACATTCCCTCGCTGAACTACGCCATGGTGGGCCGCTGGAGCGGCCATCTGCTGCGCGGACGCTTTTGCCACGAGAATATCGCCAAGGCGGAGCCGGTGGCCGGCGAAACGCCGATAGGCTGGGCGCTGCATTACGGCATAGGCATCGTGTTCGCGGCCATGCTGCTGGCCTGGTGCGGGCCGGAGTGGCGCATCGCGCCGACGCTGCTGCCCGCTTTGGGATTCGGCTTGCTCACCGTGGCCGCGCCATTTTTCATTTTGCAGCCCGGCCTGGGCGCGGGCATCGCCGCCAGCAAAACGCCGCAGCCCAATGTGGCCCGTCTGCGCAGCCTGTCCGCGCACGCGTCCTTCGGCGTCGGCCTCTACCTCGCCGCCCTGTTGCTGGCCCGGTTGCTGTAAGCCCCGCGCGGCGGGCGCAAATGAAAAACCGGCGGGTGTCCGCCGGTTTTTTTGTCCTGCGCTCAGCGGCGCAGGTTGGCGCGCATCAGCTCAACCGCCTGTTCCGGCAAGGGCAGCGAGGGATGGCCCACCATCCGCCCCAGCGACACGTCGTAGTTCTCATGCCATACCGGCTCCACCACTTGGTAACCATCCTCTCGCAGCTGACGCACATTGCGCTGCACGGCCGGCTTTTCCCACATGACCGCGCCCATCACCGGAAAAAACAGCACCGGGAAATTGGAGGCCAGGATGACCGTGGCCAGCCGGTTCGGCGCCGCGCCCTGCGCCGCAGTCCCCAACATATGCGCGGTGGCGGGCAGCACAACCAGCAGGTCGTGGTCGGCAACGATGCGAGAGGGCTTATCGGTCGGCCAGTCCTCCGGCCGCTCTCCCGCTATCACCCTATCCGCATACAAGCCCACGCTGGCAGCCGGCAGAAAAGCCTGGGCGCTGCTCGTCATCAACACGGTCAGCTCACAGTCTATGCCGGTCTTGATCGCCGACAGATATCGCGGCAGGGTCAGAATGTCCACGGAGCCGCAAGCGCCCAGCAAAATGCGCCGCCGGCCTTCCGTTGCTGGCTTCAATTGCATTGGTGTTTCCTTTTCATCGTATCGTTCCAGGCGCTAGGCCAATTGCGCGGACAAAGCCGGCGGCATGATCCCCGCCTTGACAATGCGGGCGGGCACGCCCGCCACGGTGGCGTAGGCCGGCACATCCTTCAGCACCACGCTGCCCGCCGCCACGACCGCGCCGGCCCCCACCTCGATATTGCCCAGTATCTTGGCGCCGGCGTACAGCGTCGCCCCGCGCCTGACCTTGGGATGGCGATCGCCGCGCTGTTTGCCTGTGCCGCCCAGCGTCACGTCGTGCAGTATCGACACATCGTCTTCCACCACCGCGGTCTCGCCTATCACCAAACCCGTGGCATGGTCCAGGAAAAGGCCGCAACCCAGCCTGGCTGCCGGGTGGATGTCCACGCCGCAAGCCATCGACGTGCGCAACTGCAGCAGCTGGGCCGAGAAGCGTTGCTCGCGATCGCGCCACAGCTTGTGCGCCACCCGATGCGCCTGCAGGGCGACAAAGCCCTTGCTGAACAGGAAGACTTGCAGGGCGCAGTCCGACGCGGGATCGCGCTCACAGGATGCCGCCAAGTCGCGCATGGCGGCCTGGCAGATATCCGGATGGCTGAGCAAGGTATCCAGCAGCATGCGTCTGAGCGGTCCGCTCGCCGGCTGCCCGTGGAACAACTGCTCGCATAGCATGCAGGCCAGGGCGGAAGGAAAGCAGCCCGCCTCGCTCAGCAGCGCCTGCACGCAACTGAAGACCATGGGCTCGCATCGCTCCAGATCGTCGATGCCACAGCGCATGCGGCGCCAGAAGGCCTCCATGTCGCCTATCATGCCTGCGTTTAATTTGATGGGTTCGCGTTTCATTTCATTACCATGGCGTTAGTGCGCGTCCAGCCTCTCAAGCCGCCGCGCGGCTCTTCCCGACAATGCGCCCGCTCAAGGCGTGCCCGGCTTGGCCTCGCCCCAGCCCCAGCGCGGCACGGTCTCGCGCCGCGAGGGCGGCGCATCGGGCTGCGAGTTGGCCTGCGCGCGGCGCGAGCCCCACTCGACATAGGCGGCAAAGGCCGAACGGAACTCAGGATCGCTGGGCAAGCCCACCTCGTCGGCGGTCTCCATCAGCAGTTCCACCCAGCGCTTGCGCTGCTCCGGTTGGATGGAGCGGCCGCGATGCATGCCTATCATGGTCTTGAAGCCGCCGCGCTCATTGGTGTAGCGCGGCTCGCCGCCCAACACTTCCTCAAACCACATGGCCAGATGCTCGGCGTGGAAGTCCGGCACCTCGCGGAACATCTCGGCCAACAGCGGATCCTTCAATACCTTGGGGTGAAAGGTTTCCGTCAAATTGCGCAAGGCTTCCCGGCCGCCCATCCATTCAAACAGGGTGGGAAGATCGAACAAGGCCTGCTCATCCAGATCGCCCGCGCATGCCAGCGGCGAATCCATAACCTGATCCATGAATCACTCCTTGAAAATTGGTAAAAGCTCAGCCCAGCTCCAGCGAGGCAATGGCCTGTATCCGCTCGACCCGAGCGCGCGGCGGCGCGCCGCGGTAAATCCGGAAGGTATGAAAAATCTCGCGCAGCCCCAACGCCCGCAGTTGCCGGATCAAGGCATCCGCGCTTTCCGGCACATCCAGCGTCAAGACCGCGCCCGCTGGCACAAACGCCAGCGCTTGGCGCAGCAGCGTCTGGCTAGCGTCTTCGTTCTCGGCGTAAAAGGGGCCCAGCCGATAACCTCGGCTGGACAGCCGCGCCCCGATCAAGCCATCGATGCCGCCGTCCGCCCCGCGTCGGATCCAGCCGCGCCGGCCAGCCCCCAGGAACCAGCCCCTCAGCATGGCGTGGCGCCGCACGCCCAAGGTTTGCTGGTCATAGCCGCAGGCTTCCTCCAGGTTGGCAGCCGATACCGGCTCGATGCCCGGCGCCGCAGGCAGGCGCGCCGTCGGCGCGCCGCTCATGCGCAAGGTGCGGTAATGGCTTTCATATCCCCATTTCGCATAGTTATGCAGCTGCGCCGGCATGCCGTCGCCGCCCAGGGTGCGGGTGCCGGCATGCAAGATGGCCTGCTCCCACAGGCGGCGCGCCCAACCTTGGCCCCGGCGCGCCGGCGCCGTCAGGTAATGGCCCATATGGGTGTAGCCATCATCCAGATTGACCACCGAGATGGCCGCCGCCGGCTCGCCGTCGACAAACCCCAGATAGAAGCCTTGCGGATCCGCCTCGAAAAAGCATTCGGCGTCGCCCGCCCCCAGGTCCCAGCCCTCAAGCTCGGCCCATTGCAGCGACACGCTCCACTCCGCCAGGCTGCCCGGCCGGCCATGCCAAAGCGTCGGCTTACCAGCGTCCGTCATGCCCGCCTCCTTTTCGGCTGCGACAACGTTTCACAGCCCCATCGATTTGCTGATCAGCTCCTGCAGCACTTCGCTGGTGCCGCCGTAAATCTGCTGCACCCGGCTGTTGACCCAGTTCTTGCCAATGCCGGACTCGCCCATGTAGCCGGCAGCGCCGTGCAGTTGCAGGCAGCGATCCGCGACCTTGCTCTGCAGTTCGGTCACCCATAGCTTGAGCCTCGCGGCGTCCACCAGGCTGAGCGCGCCGGCATTGAAACGCGTGATGGCGTCGTCCAGATACAGGCGGGCGATGCGGATCTCGGTATCCAGCTTGGCCAGCGTGAAGCGGTTGTGCTGGAAGCTGCCCACGGGCTGGCCGAACACGGTTCTCGCCTTGGCATAGGCCAGGGTTTGCTCCAAGGCCGTTTCCATGCTGGCCACCGCCACGGTGGAGATGCTCAGCCGCTCGCGTATCATCGCCGTCATGAAATAGAAGCTGCCTAGGTTCTCCCGCCCCAGCAGGTTGTCCGCCGGCAGCAGGCAATGCTCGAAGAACAGATCGGTGGTATCGCTGGCATGCCAGCCCAGCTTGGCGCGCAACGGCCCGCGGCTGAAACCCTCCGCGCCTCGCTCCGCCACCAGCAGGCTGATGCCCTGGCCGCGCTGGGGATCCGCCGTCTTCACCGCCACCACCACCAGATCGGCGTTATGGCCGTTGGTGATATAGGCCTTGCTGCCATTCAGCTCATAGCGGTCGCCCTGGCGCTCGGCGCGGGTCGTCAGCTCGTTGGCGTCGGAACCGGCGTGCGGCTCGGTAATCGCGATCGCGCCGATGGCGCGGCCGGAGCACAGCGCCGGCAACCAGCGTTGCTTCTGCTCCGGCGTGCCCAGGGTCAGGATGTAGCTGGCGATGACATCGTTGTGCGACACCAGCCCCGGCACGCTCATGCCCGCGCGGATCAGTTCCTCGATCAGGATCATGGGGTAACGGAAGTCGCTCTCGCCGCGGCCACCCAGCTCGCGGCTAACGCCGATGCCCAGCAGGCCAGCCGCGCCGGCCTGCTCCCAGAAGTCACGGTCCACCCGTCCTTGCGCCTCCCACTGAGCCATCCGCGGCGTGGCGGCTTGCGCCAGGAAATCGCGGCAATGCCGCCGAAATTCGTCCAACTGTGTCGTACTCATATGGTTGACTCCTGCGGACACAACGACAGAATGTCGCGTACCCGCGGCCAATGCTGGTAAATGGCGAAGTGATCGCCGGGTATGGTGTGCAGCGCGGCGCTGGCCTCGCTGTGATGTTCCCAGGCGCGCAACTGCGTCAAGCTGACATGCGGGTCTTGCTCGGCGCCTATCAAGTGAAGTGGCTGCGGCACCCTCAGCCCGCGGTGCGCCAAAAATTGCCGGCGCAAGCGGTAATCGCAGCGCAGCTGGGCCACCACCCTGCCGGCCAGCGCCGGCTCTCGCAGCACCGCCTCCGGCGTGCCTTGGTCGGCCCTGGCCACGGCCAGGATCTGCTCGTCGCTGAGCAGATGCCGCTCGTCGTCCGGCTGGATGGCGGGCGCGATCGAGGCCGACACCACGCTGAAACGCGGCGTCAGTCCATGGCGCCGGCTCATTTCGCTGGCGACGATCACGCTGAGCACGCCGCCGAAGCTATGGCCGAAGGTCGCCCACTCTGCCACGCCCTGCGCCTGCCTCTCGCGCAGGTCCGCGCACAGTTGATCGGCCAGCCAGGCCGTCAGTTCGGGCAGGCTTTCCATGGCCGGCATGCGGATGCGCAAACCGCGGCCGGGCATTTCCACCGGCACCAGCAAGCCGTCATCCCAGGACTCGGCCTGCCAGGCTCGATACAGGGCGGCGGAGCCGCCGGCGTGCGGAAAGGCGTATACCACTCGACGAGGCTGCGCCGTCATGCTCGCTCCTTGTCCAGCAGCGTCGCAGCCAGCCGCTCCGCCAACATGATGGTGGTCAGATTGGTGGGCATGGATGGAATGGTCGGGAACAGCGAGGCATCCGCCACCGTCAAGCCGTCCAGCCCGTGCACCGCGCCGTCCTCCCCCGCCGCGCAGGCGGGATCCGATGCCGGCCCCATTCTCACCGTGCCGACCGCATGCCAGCCGGGATTGACCAGGTTGCGCACCGCGCTGGCCACCACCGCCGGGTTGCCTATCATGGATTCGGACCAGAACTGCACGCCGTCCAGATAGCAGGACACCAGCGGATCCTTCAGCACGCGCCATAGTAGCCGCACCCCGCCGGCCAGCCTGGCGATGTCCTCGTCGTCGCTCAAGGGCAGGTCTATCCGCGGCCGCTGGGCCGGATCCGCGCTCAGCGCCTGCACCGCGCCCAGCGCCCTGGGCCGCATCAGCATGACCGAGCCGCCCACCAGCATCGGGTAAGCCACCCGCTCCTGGAAGCTGGGCACGGTCTCGCTGGCCACGTTGTTCAAGAGGCCGATCTGCACGTCCACCTTGTCGTCGTAACCGCTGCAGGCGCGGGCGGCCACTTGGCGCCATGGCAGGCCCCGCACGCATACGCCGGGCTTGGGCAAGGCCCACAGCACCAAAGAGGCGTGATCGGTCAGGTTGCGGCCCACCGCCGGCAAGGCCGCGCGCAGCGGAATGCCGGCCTCCCTCAGTTGCGCCGGATCGCCCACCCCGGAGCGCTGCAGCAAGGCCGCCGTGCCGACCGCGCCGGCGCACAACACCACTCGCCTTGCCGCGTAGCGCAGCCGCTGCCCATCCACCACTGCGTCCACGCCGCAGGCGCGGCGGTCCTCGAACACGATCGCGGCCGCCTCGGCGCCGGTTTTCACGGTCAGATTGGCGCGCCCCTGGACCGGCTGCAGATAGGAGCGATAGACGTCCATCCGCTCGGACTGGCCGCGCACATTGGCCGGCACCAGCCCCACCGCCGGGTCTTCGCCCAAGTTCAGGTCATCGGCATAAGGCATGCCCTGGCGCTGGCAAGACAAGGAGAACGCCTGGTCCAGCGGATGGATCTCGCCCGTGGCCGGCCGTCTGAGCCGCAGCGGGCCATCGCTGCCGTGCCATTCGTCGGCGCGGTCCACGTCATGCTCCATCTTGCGGAACCACGGCAGTACCTTGTCCCAAGACCAGGTCGGACACCCCATGCTCTCCCAGGCGGCGAAGTCGCTGGGGAAGGCCCGGAGCGCCACCGCGCCATTGATGGCGGACGATCCGCCCATCACCTTGCCCAGGCTGTAGGCAAAGGGCTTGCGCCGGCCGCCGCGCTCGCCGTCGCCGCGCACATGAGCTTCGTAATCCCAGTTGTAGCCGCTCAGCACCAGGCGCGAAGCGTCGCGCAACGGGCTGTCTTCGCGCGCCGCATCGGAGGCCGGCCCGGCCTCCAGCAGCAGCACGCGGTGCTTGCCGTTTTCCGACAGCCGCGCCGCCATCACGCAGCCGGCAGACCCGCCGCCGACCACGATGAAGTCGAACTCGCCGCCGCTCGTCATCGTCGCGTTCTCCATCACGCCTCCTCCGCCACAACGGCCAGGCCATCCAGCAGCTTGGCGAAGTCGCGTATGCTGGCGTTCATGAACAGGCCTTCGATCACGTCCTGCTCACGCTCCGGCGTCAGCGCGTAGCGGTCGCGCAAGGCGCTGAGCAAGCCCACCGCGTGCAGCGAATCGCCGCCGATATCGAAAAAGCCGTCGGTCACGCCGAAGTCTTCATGCCGGAGTTGCTTGCGCCACAGCGCCAGCAGCTCGTTTTCCAGCTCGCCCGCCGGCTCGGCGCCGGCCTCCGCCTCGTCGCGCTCCTGCCACGGCTGCGGCAAGGCCGCGCGGTTGATCTTGCCGTTGGCGGTCAGCGGCATCTCGTCCACCGGCACCAGGTAGCTGGGCACCATATAAGATGGCAGCTGCTTGCTCGCCAGCTCGCGCAGCCCATCCAGCAGCTTCTGCCAACCGGCGTCGCCCTGCGGCGGGGTCTTCGCCGCCACATAGGCGACCAGGTGGCGCTGCCCGGTTTTGGCGTGGCGCGGCGCGTCCAGCACCACATGATTGGCCTCCGGGTGTTCCAGCAGGCAGGCCTCGACCTCGCCCAGCTCCACCCGGTAGCCGTTGATCTTCACCTGGTTGTCCTCGCGGCCCAGGATTTCGATCACGCCGTCGTCCAGATAACGGCCCAGATCGCCCGTCTTATATAAGCGCTCGCCGCTGCGCGGATCGACGATGAAGCGTTGCGCGGTCTTCTCGGCATCGGCCAGATACCCCTGGGCCACGCCGCAACCCGCGATATAGAGCTCGCCGGTCACCCACTTCGGGCATGGGGCCAGCCAGTCGTTCAGCACATGGAAGCGCTGGTTGGCCAGCGGCTTGCCGTAGGGGATGCTGCTCCAAGACGGGTCCACCCGCTCGATCGGGTGGCAGATGGACCAGATCGAGCCTTCGGTGGCGCCGCCGAGGCTGACCACCTCCACCGCAGGCAGGCACTCGCGTATCCGGCCAGGCAGGTCGATGGGAATCCAGTCCCCGCTCATCAACACCAGCCGCAGCGCGGTCTGCGCCAGCGCATCGCCGCAGCGATCGGCCAGCGCCTTGACCGGCGCCGGCACGCTGTTCCAGATCGTCACCCGGTGCTGTATCAGCGTCTGGCACCATGCCTGCGGATCGCTCGCGCCGGCGACATCCTGGAACACCACGCGGCCGCCGGCCGCCAGCACGCCGAAGTAGTCGTAGACGGACAAATCGAAGCCGGCCGGCGCCACCGAGAACACCGCGTCGTCACGGCTCACGCCGAAGCGGCGATTGATGTCGAGCACGGTATTGGCGGCATTGCGGTGACTGATCATCACGCCCTTGGGCTCGCCGGTGGAGCCGGAGGTGAAGATCACATAGGCCAGATCATCCAGCGACTGAAGCGAGGCCGCTTCCGGCCATGCCTCGCCTGCCGGCACGCGTTCCACATCAATGCGCGGCAGCGCCGCGTGCGTTTCTTGCGGGTGGATGTCGCCGCGGCTCAGCAGCGCGCGCGCGGCGCAGCGGCGCAACAGGCTCTGACGGCGCTCGGCGGGCAAGGTCGGGTCTATCGCGACATAGGCGCCGCCGGCAATCAGCGCGCCCAAAATGGCGGCGATCAGCTCCGGACCTTGCGGCAACGATACCGCTATCATCTCGCCAGGCTTCACCTCGGTCTGGCTGCGGATGGCTTGCGCGATCGCGCCGGCGCGGCGTGCCAGCTCGCCAAAGCTCATGCTGGCGTCGCCCTGCTGCACCGCCACCGCGTCGGCCTGGCTGCGGGCGCGTTGCAGAACCAGCTCATGCAGCAGGGCCAGCGGCAGCGGCGTTTCCGTGGCGTTGGCGCACTCGCGCTCCGCCAGGTCCGCCGCCGGCAGCGCCGTCACCGCGCCGCGGGTGGTCCACACCCCCTCGTCGCCAAGGCAGCGCGCCAACAAGGCCATATAGCAATCGAGCATGTCCTCGACCATGCCTGCCGGGAACAGGCCATCCACATGGTTCCAGTTCACGCGCAGGATGTCGCCGTCTCGCGTCAGCTGGTTTTCCAGCCACACCTGCGGCGTCTGGTTGCGTTCATACACCATGCGCGCGCCTGGCCAGCCGCCCTCCTCCACCAGCTCGTTCAGGTCGGCGTCCAGCATATTGCTGAACACCACCGGCGAGCCGGATACGCGCTGGCCCTGTTGGCGCGCCTGTTCGCGCAACAACTGGATGCCGCTGTAACCGGCATGCCAGCGGTGGCAGAGCAAATCGGTTTGCACCTTGGCCAGCCGCTCGGCAAAGCTTTCGCCCGCCTCGGCGGTGATCGGCAGCAGCAGCGGTTGCAGAAAGTTGCCCGCGATATCGGCTACGCCATCGAAGTGCGGCCGGCGGCCAAACGTCGTCAGCGTCAAAGTGAACGCCTGCTGCTTGGACCACTGGCGCAGCGTTTCCACATAGGCGCCCAACATCAGGCTCTCCGCGGTCAGCCCCCTGCTGGCAGCCACGCCGCGCAAGGCGGCCAGCTTGTCCGCGCTCAACTCGCGGCTGGCGCGAACCGTAAGCGGCGGCGTCAGATGCTCGGGGGAGGTGTCCAGCGGCAGCTCCGGCGCGGCGCTCATCGCGTCCAGCCGGCTCAGCCAGTATTGGCGATCGCGCGCCCCCCAGGGGCCGGCCTGCCGCGCCGCTTCCGCCGCGCGATAGCCGGCGAAGGAGGCCTGGGCCGGCAAGGCCGCCTGCGGCTGGCCGGAATAGGCGCGCCACCAGTCCCGCATGATGATGCGCACGCTGCGCAGATCCAGAAACATCAGATCGAACAACAGATGCAGCCGGGTCACGCCCCCCTCCAGCAAGGAGGCCCGGATCTCAAACGGCGAAGCCTGGTTCAAAGGCAGCATGGTATGGCGCATGCGCTGCCGTTCCGCATCCAGATGACGCGTGCGCGCCGCCTCATCCCAGGCGCGCGTGTCGGTCAAGGCTATGCGACAGCTAGGCGCCGCCACCGCCACGGCTTGCTCGCCGCCATCGCGGATCGCCGTCCGCAACGCGGCGTGGCGCTCCACCGTGCTGGCCAAGGCGTGCTCCAGGCGCGCCAGGTCCAGCGCCTCCACCTCCCACTCCTGATAGAAAGCGCTGGCAATGCCCCCCAGCTCCAGGCCGGGGTTGCGGCCTATCAGGTAGGCATACTGGATATCGGTCAGCGCGAAGGCCTCATCGTCCCGCTGCATCGGCTCCGCAGCGGCGTCCTCACGCGGCAAACCACCTTGCAGCAGCAAGCGGATCTGTTCCGCGCTGGCGGCTTCGTGCTCATCGTCCCGCTCGGCCCCTGCCATGGCCGTCAAACCGCAGGCTCGGATCGCCTCGATGATGGTGTGCATGTGTTCTCCTTGTGATTGCTTTGTCTTGAACTGCGAAACCTACAGTTTCTGCGTCGCCAGCTGGCCTTCGGACACGCCTCGCATGCGCGCCAGCCTGCCCACCAACAGCGCCGCCACCACGAAGGAGACGGCAGCGGCCCACAGCGCCCAGGCATAGCCTTCAACCGCATCCGTCCGCAACGCGGCTACCGACATGAAGATGGCCATGCCCAAGGTCGGCCCCAGCTCCATGGCGGTATTCATCACGCCCCCCGCCAGGCCGGACTGATGCGGCGGCACATCGCTGGTGGCGATGACGGCTGAACTTGCGAACATCATCGCGGTGCCGATGGGCAGTACGATCAGACCCGGCAACAGGTCCGTCAGATAGGCGGAGTGCCGATCCAGCCCGGCCAACAGCGCCAGGCCCACGGCGCCTATCGCCAGGCCGCCCTGCAGCAAGCGGGTGGCCCCCAGGCGTCCGGTCAGCGGAGCGGCGATGCGGCTGGAGGCGATCAGCACCAGCAGATAGGGCAAAAAGCCCAGGGCGGTCGACAGCGGCGTCCAGCCTCGCACCTGCTGCAGGTATAGCGACCACAGGAAAGACACCGTGCCCATGCTGGCAGCCGCCAGCATCACGCCTATCAGGCCTGCCAGCCTGCGCGGCGCGATGAAGCCGGGGGGCAAGAGCGGCGAGGCGGCGCGCCGCTCCACCATGAAGAAAGCCAGCAGCAAGGCCACGCCGACCAGCAACGGCAACATCACCCCGCGAGACAGCCAGCCGGCTTCGCCGGTCAGGATCAGGCCATAGCTGGAGAGCGAAATGCCGGCCGTGGCCAGGACCGCGCCCCACAGGTCCAACCCTTCGCTCCCGCGCCGCTCAGGCGAGGCCGGCAGCCAGGCGCCCTGCACCAGCAAGGCGAAGACGCTGACCGCCACCGGCACCATGAACATCCAGCGCCAGGACAGCCAAGTGATCATCACGCCAGAGATCACCGTGCCCGCCGTGGCGCCCAGCACGGAAACGCTGCCCCAGCTCGCCATGGCGCGGCCGAAAGCCGCCGGTTCCGGAAAAGCGCCGCGCAGCAAGGACAGCGCAGCCGGCGCGACCATGGACGCGCCCACGCCCTGCAGAAAGCGCATCGCGATCAGCACGAGGAAGCTGGGCGACAACGCAGCGGCGGCCGAGGCGCCGCCAAACACCAACAGTCCCGCGATGAAGACCGGCTTGCCGCCGAAACGGTCGGCCAGCCGGCCGCCAAACAACAGCAGGCCGCTGAAGGCCAGGCCATAAGCGGCATTCACCAGAATCAGCGCCGCCGTGTCCAGGCCAAACTCCTTGCCGATATTGGGCAGCGGCACCGCGACCAAGGTGATGGCGAAAATCAGCGTCGCCTGCACGATGGCCAATGTGGAAAAAGCTCTGCGCTGCCGCGCAGCATGGGCGTTAGGCGCCCCACCCTCTTGTGAACTCACGACACACTCCTCAGATAAAAAAACAAGCGCACATCCATTCGATGAAAACCGATCAATATCTCGATCAATCCCAGTCAAACCATAAATAAATTCATTGAATGTTTGATGAATATCATGGCCGATGTCAATCGCATATTGATTTTCCTGATTAGCAATCCACAGAACAAACTTGGCATGCGGCATGGCTTGTGCTAGACGCCATTCCTTGGGCATGCTCGCGCAGCGACAAGGCGCGCCGGGCATTGATTTAAAATGAGAAGCAATACCAATTCGAACCCGCTACCGCTTGCTCTTCGCTTCTCCAGCGCGCGGCTTCGGCGCGAAGCATGGCGGCAATCGCCTTAACTGTTGCGCAAAAGCAGCAAAATATTGGCAGGAATGGCCCGAACAGGCCGTTAATTAGGACAGGTCATGCCATTGCGCGACAGGGCCGCGGCAGGGCGCGATGCGCCGGCCTGCGAATTCAAAGAAGGGGAAAAATCGGGAAAGGAAGGACGGGAAATCAACATCCGGCTCCAGCGACACGCGCCAGCCTGGAGACGTCGCCGCTCCTTGAGCCCTCCCCTGCGCCATCCCGTATGGCAAGTGCGGGGAACGGATGGCCGGATGGCTGCGGCAGCCGCGCATGAAAAACGGGGAGCCGCTTTCGCGACTCCCCGTGGTGTGAGCGGTTCTTTCCGGCTCAGCGATACATGCCCGCGTCCGCGGTCAGCAGCGGGCGATGGCTTTCGCCCGGCGTCTGGCCATCCAGCGCCATCATCACGCTCAGCGAGGTGATGGTGATGATGGAGAAGAAGAACACCTGGCGCGCCCAGGCGCGGTCATCCACCTCGCGCTTGTAGCCGGACAACGCCATCTTCAGCCACCACAGGCTGGTGGCGCAGGCCACAGCCAGGTAGCCGTAGCCGGCGTAGCCGCCGAACACCAGCATCACCGTCGCCGCCGCGAAGGCCAGGATGTAGAGCACGATCTGCTGCTTGGCGGCGGAAATGCCCTTCACCACTGGCAGCACCGGAATGCCGGCCGCCTCATAGTCCTTGAAACGGAAGATGGCGATGGCGTAGGAATGCGGCATCTGCCACAAGCTGAACATCACCAGCAGGATGGCCGCGCCCATGTCGAAGCGGCCGGTGACGGCGCAGTAGCCAGCCACCGGCGGCACCGCGCCGGACAGGCTGCCCACCACGGTGCCGTACACCGAGTTGCGCTTCATGTACAGGCTGTACACGCCCACATAGATGATGAAGCCGAACAGCACGCAGCCGGTGGCCAGCGGATTGGTGCCGAACCACAGCAGGGCGAAACCGGCCGCGCCCAACACGATGCCGTGCGCCAGCGCCGCCTTGGTGCTCATCGCGCCGGTGACCAGCACCCGTTTCTGGGTGCGGGCCATCTTGGCGTCGATATCCTGGTCTATGCAGTTGTTGATCGCGCAGCCGGAAGCCACCACCAACGACAAGCCGATGACGGTGGCCGCGAGCAGCCACCAGTCGATCGAACCCTGCGCCGCCAGCAGGAAACCGCCGGCGGCCGAGATCAGGTTGCCGAAGATGATGCCCGGCTTGGTGACCTGAAGATAGCGTTTGAACTTCAACGGGTCCGTCCTTAGCGCATCATCAGCGAGTCGGCGGTGTAGATGATCCAGATCGACAGGCCGACCAGCAGCACGATCACCATGCCGGTGAACAGGAAGGAGAAGCTGTTGAGCTTGCCTTCCTTGCTGAAGTCCAGGTGCAGGAAGTACTTCAGATGCACCACGATCTGCACCACGGCCAGGGCGAAGATGCCGATCAGCGTGGCTTGCTTGGTGAAGGCACCGCCCATCACCATCCAGAACGGAATGGCGGTGAGGATCACCGACAGCACGAAGCCGACTGCATAGCTCTTCACGCTGCCGTGGTTCTCATGCTCATGCGCGTGACTCATCACATGGCTCCTTTCAGGTAGACGACGGTGAACACGCAAATCCACACGATGTCGAGGAAGTGCCAGAACAGCGACAGGCAGTTCAGGCGGGTCATGGCGCGGCCGGTCAAGCCGGTCTTGGCCACTTCCATCATCATCACGGCCATCCACAGCAGGCCGCCGGTCACGTGCAGGCCGTGCAGGCCCACCAGGCCGAAGAAGGCCGACAGGAAGGCGCTCTGGTTCGGGCCGTGCCCTTCGGCGATCAGGTGATGGAATTCATTGATTTCCAGCCCGATAAAGGCCGCGCCGAACAGGAAGGTCACGAACAGCCAGCCCAGCACCGCGGACTTGTTGCCCTTGTGGCCGGCGATCATCGCGAAGCCGTAGGTGATGGAAGACAGCAGCAGGGCCGCGGTTTCCACCAGCACGTACGGCAGTTCGAAGATGTCCTTGCCAGACACGCCTTCCGCCACGTTGCGGAACAGCACCGCATACGCCGCGAACGCCGTCGCGAACAGAATGCAGTCGGTCATCAGGTAGAACCAGAAGCCCAGGACAGTTTGCTTGCCGCTGTCGTGGTGCTCGTGGTCCTCATGCGCGCCATGCGCATCTTTTACAATTGTCGTCATGTCAAATCCAGCCTGTTACGCGGTCGTGGTCGGACGGGCAGCCTTCTTCGGCTTCGTCTGATCGCGCTCGGTGTAGTTGTCCACATCGATGCCCAGCTTCTCGAAGCGGGCGCGCTCGATGGCTTCCACTTCATCCGGCTGCACGTAGTAGTCCAGGTTGTTGTCGTAGGCGCGGGCCAGCATGCTGCCGATGATGCCCAGCAGACCGACGATGGCCAGCCACCAGATGTGCCAGATCATCGCAAAGCCGAACACCGTGGCGAAGGCGCCGATGAAAACGCCGGCCGAAGTGTTCCGCGGCATGTGGATAGGCTCGTAGGACTTCGGCACCGCGTAAGCCACGCCCTTTTCCTTCATGTCGGTGAAGGCGTCGATGTCATGCACCTGCGGCAGCTTGGCGAAGTTGTAGAACGGCGCCGGGGAGGAAGTGGACCATTCCAGGGTATGGCCGTTCCACGGGTCGCCGGTTTCGTCCTTCAGTTCGTTGCGCTTGATCACGCTGACCACGATCTGCAGCAACTGGCAGCCGATGCCGCAAGCGATCAGCAGCGCGCCGAACAGGGCCACATACAGCCACGGCTCGTATTCCGGATTGGTGGTGTAGTTCAGGCGACGGGTCATGCCCATGAAGCCCAGCACGTACAGCGGCATGAAGGCGAACATGAAGCCGATCTGCCAGAACCAGAACGCGGCCTTGCCAAGCTTAGGCTCCAGCTTGAAGCCGAACACCTTGGGGAACCAGAAGGTGAAGCCGGCCAGATAGCCGAACACGGCGCCGCCGATGATGGTGTTATGGAAGTGGGCGATCAGGAACAGGCTGTTGTGCAGCACAAAGTCCGCGCCCGGCACCGCCATCAGCACGCCGGTCATGCCGCCGATGGAGAAGGTCACCATGAAACCCAGGGTCCACAGGATAGGGGTTTCAAAGCGCAGGCGGCCCTTGTAGATGGTGAACAGCCAGTTGAACAGCTTCACGCCGGTCGGGATCGAGATGATCATCGTCGCGATGCCGAAGAAGGCGTTCACATTGGCGCCGGAGCCCATGGTGAAGAAGTGGTGCAGCCAAACCATGAAACCCAGGATGGAGATCGCGCCGCTGGCGTAGATCATGGACTTGTGGCCGAACAGGCGCTTGCCGGCGAAAGTGGAAACCACTTCCGAGAAAATGCCGAAGGCCGGCAGAACCAGAATGTACACCTCGGGGTGGCCCCAGGCCCAGAACAGGTTCAGGTACATCATGGCGTTGCCGCCCGCTTCCGCGGTGAAGAAGTGGAAGTCGAGGTAGCGGTCCAGCGTCAGCATGGCCAGGGCGCCGGTCAGGATCGGGAAGGAGGTGGCGATCAGCACGTTGGCCCAGGTGCAGGTCCAGGTGAAGATCGGCATTTCCATCAGCTTCATGCCCGGGGCGCGCATCTTGATCACGGTCACCAGGAAGTTGATGGCCGTCAGCGTCGTCCCTAGGCCTGACAACTGCAGGGCCCAGATGTAGTAATCCACCCCCACGTCAGGACTGAAGCCCAGTTCGGCCAGCGGCGGATAGGCCACCCAGCCGGTGCGGGCGAAGTTGCCCACACCCAGCGACAGGTTGACCAGGATCACGGCCGAAACCAGCAGCCAGAAGCTCAGCGAGTTCAGGAAGGGGAAGGCCACGTCGCGCGCGCCGATTTGCAGCGGCACCACGATGTTCATCAGGCCGGTCATGAACGGCATCGCCATGAAGATGATCATGATCACGCCGTGGGCGGTGAAGATCTGATCATAGTGTTCCGGCGGGAAAATGCCGTGGCTGCCGCCGGTGGCGACGGCCAATTGGGTACGCATCATCAGCGCGTCGGCGAAGCCGCGCAGCAGCATGATCATGGCGACGATGATGTACATCACGCCGATTTTCTTGTGATCGACCGAAGTCAGCCACTCTTTCCAGAGATAGCCCCACTTACCGAACTTGGTGATGAGCGCGAACAGCATCAGCCCGATCAGGCCGGCGCCGCCAAGCGCCCCCATGATGATGGGCTCATGGTACGGAATCGCGTCCAGAGTCAGTTTACCTAACCACATCAATCTTTACTCCTTGACAACCGGCGGCGTGATGGCGGCGCACAGTTCTTTGGTCATCTTGGCCAGCTTGATGGCGTCATCGCTGTCGGCCAGGGACGGACGACCGGCCATGTACTTGTGCAGCACGGCCTCAAACAGGTACGGCGTGGTCGACGCGTAGTAGGCCACCGGATTCTTCTCGCTAGGCTTCAGCAGCTGCAAGTAGTTCGGCGCATCCAGCTTCTGGCCGGAGGCCTTCACCTTGGCCACCCAGGCGTCGAACTCGGCCGGGGTCTTGGTGGCGATGGCGTTGAACTTCATGCCGGAGAAACCGGCGCCGCTGTAGTTGGACGAGAAGCCGTGATAGGTGCCCGGCTCGCTCGCCAGCAGGTGCAGCTGGGTCTGCATCCCGGCCATGGCGTAGATCTGGCCGCCAAGCTGCGGGATGAAGAAGGAGTTCATCGCCGCATCGGAGGTGATCTTGAAGTTCACCGGCGTATCCGCCGGGAACACCAGCTCGTTGACGGTGGCGATTTGCTGTTCCGGATAGATGAACAACCACTTCCAGTTCAGCGCCACCACTTGCACTTGGATCGGTTTCTTGTCCGAATCCAGCGGACGGTACGGGTCCAGCTTGTGCGTGGTGTGCCAGGTCAGCGTCGCCAGGAAGGCGATGATGACGCAGGGGATCAGCCAGACCACCAGCTCGATCTTGGTCGAATGCGACCACTTCGGCTCGTAGGCGGCGTCCTTGTTGCTGGCGCGGTATTTCCAGGCGAAAACCAGGGTCATCACGATCACCGGGATGACCACCAGCAGCATCAGCGCGGTTGCCGTGATGATCAGGGACTTCTGCTCGGCTGCGACCGGGCCCTTGGGGTCAAGGATACCGCCTTGACATCCCGAGAGCAGCAGTGCGAAGAGCGGAGAAAGCCCCCACAACAGGCGGGAGGGTCTATGGTTTCTCATCTTACGACTTTACGGGTTAAAAATCCTTCAACGCGCCGATGCGCAACGGGCGTTGCGAGCCACGCTCCAACGCCAGAAAAATGTCCAGCAGACGGCCGCGCCCCAACAAAGAGGGACAGGCCGTCAGGCAAAACCACAGGTTTTAGGGCTCGCGGATTCCGCGATTCGCCGATGCGCATCCGTTTCCACGGCGGATTCGCTCCGGGGGAGCCGACGCTAGCGTCGTCTCCGGTCGATGAGGTGACAGCTGAAGACCCACTGTCCGGGTGAGCGCCGGCGTACGGCGCAGGAAGACAGGCATCCGGCAAACACGAACATCAGTATTTCACGCTATGCCGCTGCGGCAATTCGTCGCAGGCAGGCCTCAAGCGGGCGTATTAGAAACAGTTTTGCCTGATATTTCAAGGGCCTTGACGAAGATCAACAGACGCTCCGGCCAGGATATGCAATTCGGTTGATTAGCATCAATATGCGGGGGTGGCAAAATCTATAACCCTGACAATGGTTTAAGACATTGTACTTGACGAATCGCCGCCATCTGACGCGCTACATTTTGTTACAATTAGATTTATACTGATATTGCAGCGCAGCGGCCACAGTTTGAAAGAAGCGACGGGAGGAACGCAAAAAGCCGAATCTATTAAGATTCGGCTTTTCTGGATTTGGTTGCGGGGGCAGGATTCGAACCTACGACCTTCGGGTTATGAGCCCGACGAGCTACCAGACTGCTCCACCCCGCGTCAGGAGAGAACGAATAATACCGCTCCCCCACTAATGCGTCAAGGCTTTTTTACATATTTATTTCCAGCGCCACCCGATGCAAAAAGGGCGGCCAGGCCGCCCTTTCCTCAACGCGCCCGACGCGCTTACTTTTTCTCGCTGCGCGCCTTGGCGATCAACTCGTTCATGACCTGGGTCATGCGCTCCGGCGTGCTGGTCACCACCACGTATTTGCCGTTGATGATGACCGTCGGCGTGCCCTGGATCTGGTAATCGCGCGTGATCTGCGTCGCGCGCGCCACCTGGGCGTTGATGCCGAAGGAGTTGTAGGTCTGCAGCAACTTGGCGCTGTCCACGCCCTTCTGCTGCTTGATCCAGGAAGTGAACTGCTGCGGATCCGCCAGGTTGATGCGCTGCTTGATCTGCGCGTCAAACGCCGCGCGGTGCAGCTTGTCCAGCGTGCCGGTCGCCTTGAAGGTGGCGAACATGCGGGCGAAGCCCTCCATCGACTTTTGCCAAACGATCTGCTCCTTGCGGAAGCTCACGTCGGCCGGCAGCTTCTTGGCCCAGGCATTCATCGCCGGATCATCGTCATAGCAATGGATGCAGTGATAAGAGAAGAACTCGATCACTTCCACTTTTTTCGGATCTGCCACCGGCTGCGGCGTGCTCAGCATGGTGTAGTCCTTGCCCAGCTCCAGTGCCGCGTTCGCCATGCCGCTGGCCGCCAGCAGCAACAATAACAACCATTTCTTCATCTTGTTTTCCCGTGTTTGCTTGGATCGACTACTCGGCCTTCACCACGCTGGCGGCGATGCCGTTCTGCTTCAATTGCGCCTTCAACCTGTCCACATCGTCCGGACGGCTCAAAGGTCCGACTCGAACCCGGTGCACCATGCCCTTGTCCGGCACGTTGACCGACTGGATCTTGGCCTCCACGCCCAGCAAGGCCAGCTTGGCCTTCAAGTTATCCGCTTCATCCTGGTTCTGGAAGGCACCCAGCTGCAGGTAGACCTTTTTGGCCGAAGCGCCAGTCGAAGGTTCCCCACCTTTGTCGCCCTTGGCATCCGACGTCACCGCATCCACTTGACCCGGCAGTATCTTGTAGAAATCAAAGCGCTGATCGTCCTTGCCGCTTTTCGCCGGCGCAGCCGGCTTAGGCTTGGCCTCATGCGGCGCCGGCGGTGGCAATGGAACCGAGTCGGTACTGTCCAGCGTGGCGCGCGCAGGGGCGGGCGCGGGCGCGGAAGCCGGCCCTGCAGGCGGCTCCTCGGCGATCTTGGTTCCCGGCGCCAGCAATTCAGTTGGCGTTGGCGCTTGGGTCGTTTCCGCCTTGTGCGCGTTCTTTACTTGAAACGGCTCCGGCGACCGATTGAGATACATGGCTAATCCCACCGCCACCGCAACGCCGATGATCAGGCCCATGATCAGGCCGGCCATCAGCCCCCCGCCGCCGCTGCGCGAAGAGGAGGAGTTGCCGCGTCCGCGAGACGGACGAGGAGAATTTTTCAGATCTCGATTTGCCATTCACCACTACCGCTATTGTTGTCAAACGGATGGAAGCGATGCCATCCGGGTTGATGGATACCCCCAATCAGGCGCCCGCCACGGCAAGCCGCCTTAATTGGATCGCCTGCAAGACATGATTGCGGCCTATCCGTTCCGCGCCTTGCAAATCCGCAATGCTGCGCGAAACCCGAAGTATCCGATGATAAGCGCGCGCCGACAAGCCAAGTTGTTGCAAGGCCTTGGCCAACACAGCCAAGGCATCCGCATCGGCCTCGCAATGCCGCTCCAGCTGCACGCCTTGCAAGCCGGCGTTCAAGCCGCCCTGTCGCGCCCACTGCCGTTGCCGCGCCTTAGCCACTCTCTCTCTCACCAAGTCGCTGGATTCGCCGGCAGCGGCTCGCTGCAACTCCGCGGCATCCAAAGACGGCACTTCAACATGCAGATCGATGCGATCCAGCAAAGGCCCCGATATTCTGCCGCGGTAACGCGCCACCTGCTCCGGCGAGCAATGGCAGCGGCCGGACGAATGGCCGAAATAGCCGCAAGGACAGGGATTCATCGCCGCCACCAACTGGAAGCGCGCCGGGAAACTAGCCTGCCTCGCCGCCCGCGAAATATGGATCACGCCGCTTTCCATCGGTTCGCGCAGCACTTCCAGCACTTTGCGGTCAAACTCAGGCAATTCGTCCAGAAACAACACGCCATGGTGGGCAAGGCTGATTTCGCCAGGCCGCGGATCGCTGCCTCCGCCCACCAGCGCCACGGCGGAAGAGGTGTGATGAGGAGAACGAAACGGGCGCAGCCCCCAGGTTTCTGATCGGAAACCCTGCGTGGCCAACGACTGCACCGCCGCGCTTTCCAGCGCCTCATCGCGGGACAAAGCCGGCAGCAAACCGGGCAGACGCGCGGCCAACATGGACTTTCCCGTGCCAGGCGGCCCCATCAGCAACAAGCTATGCCCCCCCGCCGCGGCAATTTCCAGCGCGCGGCGCGCGACGGACTGACCTTTGACATCGGCCAGATCGAGATAGTTCGGCTCCGCCATCGGCTCCGGCGCGGCAATCGGTGGCAAGGGCTGCAAGCCGTTCAAATGCGCGCAGGCCTGCAATAGCGTGGCGGCGCCATAAACGCGCGCGCCCACCACCGCCGCCGCCTGCGCCGCGCTCTCCGCCGGCAAGACGAAAGCGCGCCCCGCAGCCTGGCAATGACAGGCCATCGCCAGCGCGCCCCGCAGCCTGGCAATGACAGGCCATCGCCAGCGCGCCCCGGACCTGGCGCAAGGCTCCGCCCAGGGCCAGTTCTCCGGCAAACTCATACTGAGCGATATCATCACACTTGACCTGGCCCGAAGCCAATAGGATTCCGATGGCGATGGGCAAGTCGAAACGGCCGGAATCCTTGGGCAGATCGGCCGGCGCCAGGTTCACGGTAATGCGCCGCGCGGGAAACTCAAAACCAGAGGTCAGGATGGCCGCACGCACCCTTTCGCGGCTTTCCTTCACCTCGGCCTCGGGCAATCCCACCAAGGTGAAGGCAGGCAGCCCATTGGCCAGATGCACCTCTACCGCCACCTCCGGCGCCTGCATGCCCTGCAAGGCGCGACTGTACAAGATGGCGAGCGACATCAGCGGGCCGTCCCTTCTCGCACGGCTTTGGACTGTAGTGCTGCGCTTGTGGATGTCAAACCGGACTCCCTTGTTTGAATGAGGCCATATCGACACGCATGACTAGGTTTTGGCGGCATCCCCGCGCGATGTCGCAGCAGGCCGCGAGCGTGCGCCAGGAGCGATGTCTAATTCGCCTCCGCCATTCAGGAGTGGCCCAGCTCCGACTGTTCCGCCACCTTCTCAGCCGCCTCCGCCGGGAACACCTGGCCCTCCAGCTTGGCCAAACGCGACTCCAGCGCCGCCAACTGCTCGCGCGTGCGTGTCAACACCGCTTGCTGCACGTCGAATTCCTCCCGCGTCACCAGATCCATCTTGGCGAAGGTGGAGGCCATCATGGCGCGCACGTTCTTTTCGATGTCCTTGGCCGGGCTGGCGGCGATGGTTTCGCTGATCTTGGCGCTGATTTCTTCAAACAGTTTCTGACTCAACATATTCGGACTCCCGCAGTGTCTTGATATTCAAGCGGAGTGTAGCAAAAAGCGCTGCCTTGCTCCCGCCTTCCTGTCCCGTCGGCGAGTCCCTCACCGCCCCGCCGCGAAAGCCAGCTGATATACGCCCACCCCTGCGCACCATGACGGTGCACTCATTCCCGTTGCAGTGCACAAATACAGTGCCATAATGCGACCAGGCCCCGCTATTGCGCCGCATCATGAATAGTGGCGGCCTCCGCACGAGCTGGCACGATTCCTGCATTACCGTTCGCAGCAGAACCAAATCTGTCTACCGCCCGAAAAGGAGCCGTCATGAAACTCGTTACCGCAGTCATCAAGCCGTTCAAGCTTGACGAAGTCCGCGAAGCCCTGTCCGCCATTGGCGTGCAAGGCGTGACCGTGTCCGAGGTCAAAGGCTTCGGCCGCCAGAAAGGCCACACCGAGCTGTATCGCGGCGCCGAATACGTCGTCGACTTCCTGCCCAAGGTCAAGCTGGAAATCGCCATCGACGACGCGCTGCTGGACCAGGTGGTGGAAGCCATCGAAAAATCCGCCCGCACCGGCAAGATCGGCGACGGCAAGATCTTCGTCTACGACCTGGAGCAGGTGATCCGCATCCGTACCGGCGAAACCGGCGCCGACGCCGTCTGACGCCACGAGACACTGGGGAAACGATAATGAAAAAACAACTCGCTGCAGCGGCGGCCGCGCTCGCCACCCTCTCCCTGCCGGCCCTGGCCGACGCGCCGGCAGGCCCGGCGGTGGCTGCCGTCAAGGTGATCAACTCCGGCGACACCGCCTGGATGCTGACCTCCACCGCCCTGGTGCTGTTCATGACCATTCCCGGCCTGGCGCTGTTCTACGGCGGCATGGTGCGCAAGAAGAACGTGCTGGCCACGCTGATGCAAAGCTTCGCCATCACTGCGCTAGTGACCGTGCTGTGGGCGGTCATCGGCTACAGCCTGGCCTTCACCGTAGGCAATCCGTATATCGGCGACCTGTCTCGCGTCATGTTGGACGGCATGGTATTCATGAAGGATGCTGGCAAGGTGGCGGTGCACCCGCTGGCCGGCACCATCCCGGAATCGGTGTTCATGACCTTCCAGATGACCTTCGCCATCATCACCCCCGCGCTGATCACCGGCGCCTTCGCCGAACGGATGAAATTCTCCGCCATGCTGGTCTTCATGACCTTGTGGTCACTGCTGGTCTACGCCCCGGTGGCGCACTGGGTCTGGGCGCCGGGCGGCTGGATGGCAGATAAGGGCGTGCTGGACTTCGCCGGCGGCACCGTGGTGCACATCAACGCCGGCGTGGCCGGCCTGGTCACGGCGCTGGTGCTGGGCAAGCGCGTCGGTTTCGGCAAGGACGCCATGCCGCCGCACAACCTGGTGCTGACTCTGGTGGGCGCCTCCATGTTGTGGGTGGGCTGGTTCGGCTTCAACGCCGGTTCCGCCGCCGCCGCCGACGGCCGCGCCGGCATGGCGATGGTCACCACCCAGGTTGCCACCGCGATGGCCGCGCTGGCCTGGATGTTCGCCGAGTGGATCGCCAAGAAGAAGCCGTCGGTGCTGGGCATCGCCTCCGGCGCGGTGGCGGGCCTGGTCGCCATCACGCCGGCCGCCGGCTTCGTCGACGTCAAGGGCGCCCTGGCCATCGGCCTGGCCGCAGGCGTGGTGTGCTTCTGGGGCGCCACCGGGCTGAAACACATGATGGGCTATGACGACTCTCTGGACGCCTTCGGCGTGCACGGCGTGGGCGGCATCCTGGGCGCGCTGTTGACCGGCGTGTTCGCGGTCAAGGACATCGGCGGCGCCGACGGCAGTCTCGCCACCCAGGCGCTGGGCGTCGGCGTGACCGCGGCTTACTGCGCGGTAGTAACCTTTGTGCTGCTGAAACTAGTGGACATGGTACTGGGACTGCGCGTCGCCGAAGACGAAGAGCGCGAGGGCCTGGACCTGGTGCTGCACGGCGAGCGCGTGGAGTAAACCAGACCGATCAAGATTGTTGTGTAAGGGACTTGGCGGGGCTTCGGCCCCGTTTTTTTTCGTCCACGCGCCGCAGCGGGCGCAAAAAAAAACCGGCCTTGGGCCGGTTTCGTGTTTGGTCTGCCTACTTGACGATGCGCAGGCTGGGACGGCCGCCGGGGCGGTTCGGACCCGGCTCGTCATCACTTTTGCCAGACGCGTCCGGCGCCGGTTTCAAGTCGGCGTGATCCGCCATCGGCTCCACCTCAAAGCCCATGCCCTCGCCCGTCTCGCGCGCGAAGATGGACATCACATTGCCCACCGGCAGCCAGATCTCTCGCGACATTCCGCCAAAGCGTGCTGAGAACGAGATCCAGTCGTTGTCCATCTTCAGATTCTTGGTCGCGCTGTAAGCGATGTTCAGCACGATTTCGTTGTTCTTGACGAACTCGCGCGGCACATCGGTTTTATCATTGACCCAGACCACGACGTAGGGTGTGTGGCCATTGTCGCAGCACCACTGGTGCAAGGCGCGGATCATGTAGGGCTTGGTGCTGGTGCTCATCGCGTTTCCTTACTTGCGCATCGCCTTCTCGGACGGCGTCAGCGAGTCGATGAAAGACTGGCGCTGGAAGATGCGCTCGGCGTACTTCAGGATGGGCGCGGCGCTCTTGCCCAGGTCGATGTTGTAGTGCTCCAGGCGCCACATCAGCGGGGCGATGGCCACGTCTATCATCGAGAAATCGTCGCCCAGCATGAACTTCTGCTTGGCGAAGATAGGCGCGATGGTGGTCAGGCCGTCGCGGATCGCTTCACGCGCCTTGGTGGCTTCCTTGCCGGTGGCGCCGGCTTCCAGCGTCTTGACGTGAATGAACAGCTCGTTCTCGAAACGGTGCAGGAACAGGCGGGCGCGAGCGCGCATCACCGGATCGGCTGGCATAAGCTGCGGGTGCGGGAAGCGCTCGTCGATGTATTCGTTGATGATGTTGGACTCGTGCAGGATCAAGTCGCGCTCCACCAGAACCGGCACTTCGTTGTACGGATTCATCACAGCCAGGTCTTCCGGCTTGTTATGGATGTCCACATCGATGATTTCGAAATCCATCCCCTTTTCGAAGAGCACGATGCGGCAGCGCTGGCTGAAGGGGCAGGTGATTCCGGAATAGAGGGTCATCATGGTGGTGAAATCCTTGCAAGACTAGAAGTTATCAAACGAGCTGAAGTATACCACCGACGCATTGCGATTTTCCAGAAAAATAGAATAAGTCATTGTTTTTAAATTGATTTATTGCCGCTCATCATTTTTCAATCGTACGCATCGCCTCCCCGCGCTCCCAAGCCGCATTGAAATCCGACATCACTTTTGGCCAATTGCTTAGCCGCCGGGATAGCAGCAAATAGAGCGGATTCCGGTAAATAGGCGGCTCCAGCCTTTGGATTCGCTGCGCCAGCGCCGGCTCATTCGCCACTAAATGCTCAACTTCGTCAGCGTTGGCCAGCATAAGATCCAAGCGCCCCAGCTGAAGCTTGCGCAGATTCGCTTCGTCATTGTTCGCCTCTTCGACCAACATCCCAACCGCCCGCAACTCAGGCACCACCGAGCCTCGCATCACGCCGACTCGCTTGCCCCGGAAAACCTCCAGCCGCGCGGCGGAGGCTGCGCGCTCCGTTTGTCGGCTAAACAAATATTCCCGATCCTGCATCAGCTCCACGCTCACAGCCATGGCCGCCGGCGTGGAAGAGGACTGTTCCGCGCCGATCAGGCCATCCGCCTCGCCCGACGCCAAACTTGCCAAGGCTCGCTTCCATGGCATAACCCGGACCTCGGTTTGATAGCCTGCCTGGCGGAAAGCCGTTCGTACGCTTCTAACCAGCCGGCCTCCGCCTGGCAGAGCCTCTCCGCAGTAGGGCGGCCACTCTGTCGCGAGCAAACGCAACACCTGAGCTTCCGATGGCGCCACCAACAGCGCCAACGACATGGCCAGAATCGCCTCTCCACTTCGCCGCCCAAAGCCCATCATCCCCTCCCAATCGCCATCGTGACCACTATAGCCACTACGAGAAGCGGACAATAAAAAAGCGGAGCCTCCGCTCCGCTTTTCTCCTGACTGCGCGCCCTTAGTGCACGTCGCGCCAGTATTCCTTCTTCAGCAGATACACCAGCGGGAACAGCAAGAGGCCCAGGAACATCAGCACCACGTAGCCGATCTGCTGGCGCTTCACCGCTGCCGGCTCTCCCATGTAGACCAAGAAATTGGTCAGATCCGCCATGCGTCGGTCAAACTCGACCGTGTCGGCCTTGCCATTGTCCAGCTTGGTCATGGTGCCCGCCTTGACCAACTCAAGCTTGTGCTCTTCATGGCCTTCGGCATCCTTGGTGGTTTTCAACACCTGCTCGCCTTGCAGCTCCCAGAAGATATTGGGCATGCCCACCTTGTCGAACACCAGGTTGTTCCAGCCGGTCGGACGAGAAGGATCGCGGTAGAAGCCGCGCAGGTAGCCATACAGGTAGTCCGCGCCGCGCGAACGCGCGATCAGAGACAAGTCCGGCGGCGTGGCGCCGAACCAGGCCTTGGCATCCTTCTTCTCCATGGCGATGTTCATTTGGTCGCCGATCTTGGCGCCCTCCGGCAGCAGATTGGCCTTGATCTGCTCCTCCGACAGGCCAATGTCTTCCAGCCGGTTGTAACGCATCATGCTGGCCGAGTGGCAGGACAAGCAGTAGTTGACGAAGATTTGCGCGCCGCGCTGCAGGCTCTCCGTATCCTGGATGTCGATCGGGGCCTTTTCCAGCTTGGGGCCACCCTCGTTGGCCAGCGCGACAGAGAACGGCAGCGTCAGGGCCATCGCGGCGATCAGCTTGCGCATCTTGTTTTTCATTTTCCTTATCCCCTTGCTTACACGTTCATGGCGAACAGCGCGGCCAGGAACACGGTCAGAGCCACCATCACCAGGAACTGGATCTGGCGCTTGGCATTGGTGTCCGTCACCCGCTCCGGCACCGGCACGCTGCCGACATCGTTCTTGGTGTAGAACGGCATGCCCAGGAAGAAGGCGAAATAGACCACGGAGAAAATCTGCGACAGCGCGGTGCGCAGACCAGTCGGCGGCAGCGCGCCCAGGATGCCCAGGCCAATGAAGGATGCGATGAACAGGATCAGCGCGACCTTGAACTTGGGACCGCGGTAGCGGATGGACTTGATCGGCGAACGATCCAGCCACGGCAGGAAGGCGATCAGCACCACGGCGGCGCCCATGGCCAACACGCCCCACACCTGGGTGCCGGCGAACGACGGCACGGCGCGCAAAATGGCGTAGAACGGCGTGAAGTACCATACCGGCGCGATGTGCGGCGGCGTTTTCAGCGGATCCGCCTGATCGAAGTTCGGATGCTCCAGGAAGTAGCCGCCCATTTCCGGCAGGAAGAACACGATGGCCGAGAACACCACCATGAACACCACCACGCCGAGGATGTCCTTGACGGTGTAGTAAGGGTGGGAATAGATGCCGTCCAGATAGAGTCCGGTTGCCGGGTCCTTGGGCTGCTGCTTGATCTCCACGCCGTCCGGATTATTGGAGCCGACTTCGTGCAAGGCCATCAGGTGGGCCACCACCAGCGCCAGCAGCACCAGCGGCACCGCGATCACGTGCAAGGCGAAGAAGCGGTTCAGCGTCGCGTCCGACACCACATAGTCGCCGCGGATCCACACCGACAGGTCGGGACCGATCACCGGGATGGAGCCGAACAGATTGACGATCACCTGGGCGCCCCAGAACGACATCTGCCCCCAGGGCAACAGATAGCCCATGAAGGCCTCAGCCATCAGGCACAGGAAGATCAGCGTGCCGAACACCCACACCAGCTCACGCGGCTGTTTGTAAGAGCCGTAGATCAAACCGCGGAACATGTGCAGATAGACCACGACAAAGAACATCGAGGCGCCGGTGGAGTGCATGTAGCGGATGATCCAGCCGCCCGCCACGTCTCGCATGATGTACTCGACCGAGGCGAAGGCCACCGGCACGCCGGCCGCGTTCAGCGTGGCATCCGGCTTGTAGTTCATGGTCAGGAAGATGCCGGTGACGATTTGCAGCACCAGCACCAGCATGGCCAGGGAGCCAAAGAAATACCAGAAATTGAAATTCTTGGGGGCGACATATTTGCCCCATTGGCTTTCCCACAGGGCGGTCAGCGGAAACCGTTCGTCCACCCAGTTCAGCAACTTTTGCGCTTTGCTCATTTTTCGCCCTCAGCTTATTTGTCGTCGCCGATCAGCAGACGGGTGTCGGACAGATACTTGTGCGGGGGGATTTCCAAGTTCTTCGGCGCCGGCACGCCCTTGAACACGCGCGCGGCGAGATCGAACTTGGAGCCATGGCAGGGGCAATAGAACCCCCCCAGCCACTCCGGTCCCAGATCGGCGGGCGCCAGATCGGGGCGGAAGGTCGGAGAACAGCCCAGGTGCGTGCAGATGCCCACCGCCACCAGGTATTCAGGCTTGATGGAACGATGTTCGTTCTTGCAATAAGCGGGTTGTTGATCCACGTCGGACGCGGGGTCCACCAGCTTGGGATCGTTCTTTGGCAGGTTCTTCAATTGTTCCGGCGTGCGGTTGAGAATCCATACCGGCTTGCCGCGCCACTCGACATTGATCTTCTGCCCCAATTCGATCTTGCCGATGTCGACCTCTACCGGCGCCCCCGCCGCCTTTGCCCGTTCAGACGGGAAAAAGCTCAGGAAAAAAGGCGTGGCCGCGCCGACTACCGCAACCCCTCCAACAGCGCTGGATGCCAGCGTCAGAAAGCGCCGGCGGCCAGTATCGACTTGTTGTTCACTCATTGCAATCATCCTCAATCGTGGAAATCGAGCCCTAAACCGCCAGATTTTACCCGATTACTAGTAGGGACTTGAAGCATCCATGCAAATAAATTGTCATTACGGCGCTACAACTTCTCAAACCGGATTATTCAGGTCAATAAATTCCACTTTTATGCCCTCGTGCTTCATTAAATGCTCACCAAGAGCCTGGATGCCATAGCGTTCAGTGGCATGATGTCCTGCGGCAATGAATGCGACATCACTCTCCATCGCCATATGATAATTCTGTTCCGATGCCTCGCCGGTGATGAAGGCATCCACGCCCAGCGCGATCGCGTCGGCAAAGAATCCCTGCGCCCCGCCGGTGCACCAGGCCACTCGGCGCACCAACTTGTCAGGCCGGCCCAGCAGCAAGGCGCTTCTGCCCAGAATAGACGAAATATGCGCGTTCAGCCGGGCGGCATCTCCAGTTTCACGCCAGTCGCCATGCCAGAGCAAACCCTGTTCTCCAGACTGACCAAGCGCCTCCAGCCCCAGGCGCTTGCCCAGCATGGCATTGTTGCCCAGATCCAGATGCCCATCCAATGGCAAATGATATGCCAAAAGACTGATATCGTGCCGCAGCAAGCTGCTGATCCGCTGCCGCTTGATGCCGCTCAAACAGGCATCCTCTCCCTTCCAGAAATAGCCGTGGTGCACCAGAATGGCATCGGCGCCGCGCTCGATGGCGGCGTCGATCAACGCCTGCGAGCCGTCACCCCGGTGACAATCTTGCCGACCTCTGCCCGGCCTTCCACTTGCAGGCCATTGGGCGCGTAGTCCTTGTAGCGCGAGGGCTCCAACAAAAGATTCAATTTTTCCAACAGCAGATTCAATCTCATCATTTTTCTTCCAAGCTTGATAAAGTGAATGCCCTCTTGCAGCAGATCCTCCCCCGCACAGATTGCAACAGCGCCCATCGTCATTTAGAACTTGATAAAATGCCAGCTTCGAACGCTCAAGCGGCCATCACCTGCACGCGACTGCTGGCTGGGCACGCATGATGCGTGGCTCAGCCAGCCCCTCTGCCGGCACTCAATAATATGCAACCCGATTATAACAGGATGCTGATATGACTATTCTCGTGACCGGCGGCGCCGGATTCATAGGCGGCAATTTCGTTCTCGACTGGCTGGCCAACCACGATGAAACCGTCGTCAACCTAGATGCCTTGACCTATGCCGGCAACCTGGACACCCTGCAATCCTTGCAGCAAGACGCTCGCCATGTCTTTGTCCATGGCAGCATTGGCGACCGCAATCTAGTCGATGCCCTGCTGACCAAACACCAACCACGCGCGGTCATCAACTTTGCGGCAGAAAGCCATGTCGACCGCTCCATCCATGGTCCCGGTGATTTTATCCAAACCAATATCGTCGGCACCTTCAACTTGCTGGAAAGCGTCCGCGGTTACTGGGATGGCCTGAACTCCGAACAGCAAGCCACCTTCCGCTTCCTGCACGTGTCCACCGACGAAGTCTACGGCACGCTGTCGCCGGAAGACGCGCCCTTCGCCGAAACGCATCGTTACGAGCCCAACAGCCCGTACTCGGCATCGAAAGCCGCCTCGGACCACCTGGTGCGCGCCTGGCACCATACTTATGGCCTGCCCGTACTGACCACAAACTGCAGCAACAATTACGGCCCCTACCACTTCCCGGAAAAGCTAATTCCGCTGGTCATCCTCAACGCGCTGGCCGGCAAGCCATTGCCCATTTATGGTGATGGCCAGCAAGTACGCGACTGGCTGTATGTGAAAGACCACTGCAGCGCCATTCGCCGCGTACTGGAAGCCGGCACGCTGGGCGAAACCTATAATGTCGGCGGCTGGAATGAAAAAGCCAATCTGGACGTGGTTCATACCATCTGCGCGATTCTGGACGAGCTCAAGCCACGCGCCGATGGCGATAGCTATGCGTCGCAGATCACCTTCGTGCAGGACCGCCCCGGCCATGACCGGCGTTATGCGATAGACGCGCGCAAGCTGGAAAAGGAATTGGGCTGGAAACCCGCGGAGACTTTTGAAACCGGCATTCGCAAGACCGTGCAGTGGTATCTGGACAATCCGCAATGGGTCGACAACGTCACCAGTGGCCATTACCGCGACTGGATCAACCAACACTACGGCCAACCCGCATGACGCGCATCCTGATCACCGGCAAGAACGGCCAGGTCGGCCACGAGTTGCAACGCGCGCTGGCGCCGCTGGGCGAGCTGATTGCGCTGGATCGCAAAAGCCTGGATCTTGCCGATGCGGACGCCATTCACGCCGTTTTGAATGAGCGGCGGCCAGACATCATCGTCAATCCCGCCGCCTACACTGCCGTCGACAAGGCTGAGAGCGAGCCCGAGCTCGCGCAGGCCGTCAATGCCACAGCTCCCGCAGCCATGGCTCGCTGGCCTCAGAGCATGACGCGCTCTTGGTGCATTACTCCACAGACTACGTCTTCAACGGCCGAGGCGACACGCCATGGCGCGAGGACGATCCCGCCGATCCGCAATCGGTATATGGCTCAGCAAATGGAATGGCGAACAGGCCGTGCGCGCTGTGGCTCCTCGCCACTTGATCCTGCGCACCAGCTGGGTATTTGGCGCGCACGGCGGCAACTTCCTCAAAACCATGCTGCGTCTGGCGGGAGAGCGCCAGGAGCTGAAAGTGGTGGCCGACCAAATCGGCGCGCCGACGTCCGCCGCCTTGATAGCAGACACGACAGCACAACTCATTCGCCGCTACCTGACGGATAGCGAGGGCTGCCCTTTCGGCACCTACCACTTGGTCGCCTCCGGCGAAACAGCTGGCACGGCTACGCCCAATATCTGATCGGCCAAGCTCGACTGCTCGGCTTCCCTTTGGCCTGAGCCCGGATGCAGTACACGGCATCCCGACTGAAGCGTACCCGCTGCCGGCGAAACGCCCGGCCAACTCTCGCCTGAATTGCGGCAAGCTGCAACGCAACTACGGCATCACCCTGCCAGCCTGGCAGCAAGGCGTCGATGCAACGCTCACCGCCTTGTGGCAACAACGACAAGCACAACAAAATGTAAAGGAGTCTCCATGAGCAAGGCTCGCAAAGGCATTATTCTAGCCGGCGGCTCCGGCACTCGCCTGTATCCAGCGACCATCGCTGTCAGCAAGCAGCTGCTGCCGATCTACGACAAGCCGATGATTACTATCCGCTAAGCACGCTGATGCTGGCTGGCATCCGGGACATGCTGATCATCTCCACGCCGCAAGACACGCCGCGCTTCGAACAGCTGCTTGGCGACGGCAGCCAATGGGGCATCAACCTGCAATACGCGGTGCAGCCGAGTCCAGACGGTCTGGCGCAAGCCTTTCTGATCGGCGAGCGCTTCCTCGACGGCGCGCCCTCCGCATTGGTTCTGGGCGACAATATCTCTACGGCGACGACTTCTCCAGCCTATTGCAAGAGGCCAACGCCAAAGCTAGCGGCGCCAGCGTATTCGCCTACCGCGTCAACGACCCGGAACGCTATGGCGTGGTAGCGTTGATGCCCATGGCAAAGCGCTATCGATCGAGGAAAAACCCAAGCAACCCAAATCACATTACGCGGTGACGGCCTGTACTTCTACGACGAGAAAGTGGTCGACATCGCCAGAACCATCCGCCCTTCGCACGCGGAGAGCTGGAAATCACCGACGTCAACAACGTTTATCTGCAACAAGGCTCGCTGGATGTGCAGACCATGGGCCGCGGCTATGCCTGGCTCGATACCGGCACCCATGAATCGATGCTGGAAGCCAGCCAGTTCATCGCCACCATTGAAAGCCGCCAAGGCCTGAAAGTGGCGTGCCCGGAGGAAATCGCCTTCCGCAGCGGCTGATTGACGGCGCACAAGTCCAAAAACTGGCGCACCCTTGCAGAAGACTGGCTATGGCCGTTATCTACTCGCCATGCTGCAACACAATACTTACTAACCCAATAGTGCCGGCGAAGGCCCAGCGCCAGCGCCAGCGCGGCAGGACAGCTTTCCATGAATGTCATCGATACAGAAATTTCTGACGTCAAGATAATCGAACCCGCTGTTTTTGCGATGAGGCGGATTTTTCTTCGAGAGTTTCAACCAAAAGAAATTCGAAGAGACCATAGGCTATTCGGTCGAATTTGTACAAGACAACCATAGTCGCTCAGCTAAGGGCGTACTACGCGGACTGCACTACCAGCTCGATCCACATGCCCAAGGCAAACTCGTCCGAGTCATCGCCGGCGCGGTTTTGACGTAGCCGTCGATATCCGACAGCAATCGCCCACCTTCGCCGGTGGGTTGGCGTGGAATTGTCCGCAGACAACAAACGACAAATGTGGATTCCCCCTGGTTTCGCCCATGGCTTCCTGACACTGAGCGACGACGCGGAATTTCTGTACAAAACCACCGACTACTGGTTCAAAGATCTTGAGCGCGCCATCGCCTGGAATGACCCGGATCTGGCAATAGACTGGCCGCTAAAGCACCCGCCGGCACTATCACCCAAAGATCAGGCAGCGCCGCTGTTTACGACGCTTGGCGCCTAACATCGTTTAATAAACAAAACGGCCTGGACAGCATCGCTATCCAGGCCGCTTTCGTATGCAGCCGGCAGCGGCTACGCCGCCGGCTTATAAAGGCTAATTACATCATGCGCCCTGCCACCCATGCCGCCCATGTCCGGCATGCCGCCAGCAGCCGGCTTGTCTTCCGCAGTTCAGCGATCATGCAGTCGGTGGTCAGCATCAGGCCAGCAACGGATGCAGCATGCTGCAGAGCGGAGCGGTGACCTTGGCCGGATCCAGCACGCCCATTTCCAGCATGTCGCCGTATTCGCCGGTAGCGGCGTTGTAACCGAAGTTGCCCTTGCCTTCCAGCACCTTGTTCACCACAACGGACGGTTCGTCGCCGGCGTTCTTGACGATCTGACGCACGGAGCCTCGATGGCGCGCAGCACGATCTTCACGCCCGCTTCTTGTTCGGCGTTGTCGGTCTTCAGACTGTCCAGCGAAGCGCGGGCGCGTAGCAGGGCCACGCCACCGCCGGCAACCACGCCTTCTTCAACCGCAGCGCGAGTGGCGTGCAGCGCGTCTTCCACGCGAGCCTTCTTCTCTTTCATCTCCACTTCGGTGGCGGCGCCAACCTTGATTACGGCAACGCCGCCGGCCAGTTTGGCCACGCGCTCTTGCAGCTTCTCGCGGTCGTAGTCGGACGTGGCTTCTTCGATCTGCTTGCGGATTTCACCCACGCGAGCCTGGATGGTGGCAGCTTCGCCGGCGCCATCGATGATGGTGGTGTTTTCCTTGCCCACTTCCACGCGCTTGGCTTGGCCCAGCATGTCCAGGGAAGCTTTTTCCAGGGTCAGACCCACTTCTTCGGCGATCACGGTGCCGCCAGTCAGCACAGCGATGTCTTGCAGCATGGCCTTGCGACGGTCGCCAAAGCCCGGAGCCTTCACGGCAACAACCTTCAGGATGCCGCGGATGGTGTTCACCACCAGGGTAGCCAGCGCTTCGCCTTCCACGTCTTCAGCGATGATCAGCAGCGGACGACCGGACTTGGCTACCTGCTCCAGCACCGGCAGCAAGTCGCGAATGTTGGAGATCTTCTTGTCGAACAGCAGGATGAACGGATTGTCCAGCGCGGCGATCTGCTTGTCCTGATTGTTGATAAAGTACGGGGACAGGTAGCCGCGATCGAACTGCATACCTTCCACCACATCCAGCTCGTTGTTCAGGCTCTTGCCGTCTTCAACGGTGATCACGCCTTCCTTGCCCACTTTTTCCATGGCGTTGGCGATGATTTCGCCGATGTCGGTATCCGAGTTGGCGGAGATGGAGCCGACCTGGGCGATTTCCTTGGTGGTCGCGCAGGGCTTGGCGATCTTGGCGATTTCACCTACCAGGGATACCACGGCCTTGTCGATGCCGCGCTTCAGATCCATCGGGTTCATGCCTGCGGCAACGAACTTCATGCCTTCTTGCACGATGGCTTGCGCCAGAACGGTGGCGGTGGTGGTGCCGTCGCCGGCTACGTCGGAAGTCTTGGAAGCTACTTCCTTCACCATCTGGGCGCCCATGTTCTCGAACTTGTCCTTCAGTTCGATTTCCTTGGCCACAGACACGCCGTCCTTGGTGATGGTCGGCGCGCCGAAGGAGCGATCCAGCACCACGTTGCGGCCCTTCGGACCCAGGGTTACCTTAACCGCGTCGGCCAGGATGTTGACGCCAGCAACCATCTTGCTGCGAGCGGAATCACCAAACTTAACGTCTTTAGCTGCCATGCTCGAAATCTCCAGAATCTGTTTATGAAGTCAAAGTAAGGGTCGGATTACTCAACGATGCCCATTACGTCTTCCTCGCGCATCACGAGGACTTCGTCGCCGTCCACCTTCACGGTTTGGCCGGAATACTTGCCGAAGATCACCTTGTCGCCGACCTTCAGCTCCAGCGGGCGGCGCTCGCCGTTTTCCAGGATCTTGCCGTTACCGACGGCCAGAACCTCGCCCATGTCCGGCTTCTCAGCCGCGGCACCCGGCAGAACGATGCCGGAAGCGGTCTTTTCTTCAGCCTCGAGGCGCTTGATAACAACACGGTCGTGCAGAGGACGAATTGCCATGGATCTCTCCTATTGCTTTGGCTGTTGGGAGTTGAACATCAGGATCTATTTAGTCGTCAGCCGAGGGCTTAGCACTCGACTGTTGCGAGTGCTAATGATAGGGACGAGAGGGAGGGATTTCAAGAGCCTGCCGAGGCAATTTTCAGCAGGCTCAAAAAGGATCAGGCGTTGGGGGTCTTGCGCAGCATTAGCCAGCGAGGGGTACGGAAGCGGATGATCATCCGATAAAGGCGAACGTAACTGAACATGAATACAAGCACAAAGCCGATCAGCACCGGTGTATTGTTCCAGAACAGCATGGCGGGCACCACCGAGAACGAGGACAGCGCCACAAGTAGGGAGACGTCAGGCTATTGCGCTGGGTGAGGTGAGCAGCATCCTTAGAACCCCCATCCAACGTACTAGACGTTTGTACACAAGCATATGCAGGTGCAAACCATCCGGCATACCCGGCGACATTCCCCTGAGAAATTTTTTACGGTAAATTGAATACAATGTTTCAAAAACAGGATAAATCACACACAGCAGAGGGAACCACGGCGAAACCT